>CAYGLP010000024.1:0-21624 GCA_964350965.1 uncultured Nitrosopumilaceae archaeon
TTGTGAATCTATTGTAAGTTAGAATGTGTATAATTGGAGACTATAGACAAATTATTGCACAGCGAGAAATGGGTCTGACATATTCAGAAATCCAAGTCCCACGAAAAAAGATCAATAGAGAATTACAACACAATCCCGGACTAAGACCTCTATACGGTTACATGGACACAAAAGTGGAGATAAGGAAAAGACTTCTCAAGCGCAAAGTGTTAGAGATCGTTTCCTAACATTCCAATTTTATGTATTCCAATCGTGAGGTTTAATTAGCGATTAAAATCACGCCTGTTTATGATTACTATTGTTGGAGCTGGAAAGGTGGGTGGTGCTGCAGCGCTTTTTTCTGCACTTAGAAATCTTTCCGATGAAATTCTTTTGTTAGATATTGTTCAGGGACTCCCACAAGGCGAAGCCATGGATCTAAACCATATGTTATCCGAACAAGGAATTGATGTCACTATACGAGGTTCCAACGATTATTCCGAAATGAAAGGATCTGATATAGTTGTTGTAGTGGCAGGTTCTGGAAGAAAACCTGGAATGACAAGAATGGATCTTTTGAAAATAAACACATCAATTGTAAAAGGAGTGGTTGAGAATATAAAAAAATATGCAAATGATTCTATGATTGTACCAGTAACAAATCCACTTGATCCTATGGCTTATCTTACATACAAAGTGTCAGGATTTGAAAAGAATAGAGTATTTGGAATGGGTAACATGCTTGATTTGTCAAGATTCAAGCAATTCATACACGAAGCAACTGGATTCTCACGTGATTCCATAAGATCGCTTGTGATTGGTGAGCACGGAGAAAACATGTTGCCGCTTGCCCGATATTCATCTGTAGAAGGAATTCCTCTCACCTCACTGTTACCAAAACAAAAAATTGAAGAAATTGTACAAAACACTAGACAGGTTGCAGCCAAAGTAATTGAATTAAAAGGTGCTACTGTACACGCACCTGGAAATGCAATTTCAACAATTATTGAAGCAGTGGTCAGGGATACAAAACAGGTTATTCCAGTTGCTACATATCTTGATGGTGAATATGGTTATTCAGATGTTTCAATAGGAGTTCCTGCGGTAATTGGTAAAAATGGAGTGGAAAAGATAATTGAACCTGATCTTGATTCAAATGAAAAAGAATGGTTCAAAAAAGGAATTGATAGCGTTAAGAACGCCATATCTAACATGGAATTCTGATCAAATTATTAACCGGACGCAGATTAGAATCATCACTTGGAACTAATAGAAATACTGGAATCACTCAAGCTAGGAAAACTTACAATATCACAAGCAAAGAAAATGCTTTCAATTTATTCAATAGAAAAGATAGAAGATTTTGCAAAACTTGATGTTGGAAGAAAGATTAGGCGTGGAATTCCTGAGGTTATTTTTGCTGAAAAAAAGCAATTATCAGAAATAAAAAAAATAATGTTTGCAGCAATAACCAGATCAGGTTCAGTTCTGGTATCACGTATTAATAAAAATGATTATGAAAAGGTCCTTTCGTTTTCAAAGAAAAACAAGATAAAAACAAGACTTGGGAAACATACTACCTCGGTTCTATTTTTCAAAAATATGCCATATTGTTCTGGTGGTAGAGTAGGAATATTGACTGCAGGGACTTCAGATGTTGGTGTTGCAGAAGAAGCAAGACTAATGTGTGAAGCAATGGGGTGCACATGTATTTCTAGTTATGATGTGGGTATAGCTGGGTTACATCGAGTATTTCCAATTGTAAAAAAAATGATAAAAGAAGAAGTTGACGCAATTATAGTTGTTGCAGGAATGGAAGGAGCTCTTGCATCTATAGTCTCATCACTTGTTGACATTCCGGTCATAGGTGTACCGTCTTCAGTTGGATATGGTTATGGAGAAAAAGGAATAGCTGCACTTGCCTCAATGTTACAAAGCTGTACTCTTGGTTTGTCAGTAGTGAACATAGATAATGGCATAGGTGCTGGTGCTATTGCAGCTAATATTGCTAACAGAGTTAAAAGAAAGAGATCTACATCTTAAGTATTCCAATATTTGATAATTCTGCACCAAGTCCATATCCTATGAGTGCAATTCCTGTTCCAAGTCCTGCCATCTCTAATCCGCCTTTTATGATGTTAAGATTTGCCATTTTTGATTTGATTGCTCCAATTACAAAAGATGCAGAAAGACTTGCTCCTATTGCAATCAAGAGTGGTATGTGGCCATCTGCAAAGAAATATGGAATAATTGGCAAGATTCCACCTATCAGAAAAGATCCAAACATCCTTAATGCACTTTTTAATGGACTGCCAACAATTTCTAAATTCAACTTTAATTCTTCAGTCAGCATAGTGTCGAGCCAGACTTTTTTATCAGATGTTATCTTGTTTACTATCGCCTCTAATTCCATACCTGAAAATCCCTTTGCCTTGTAAATGTCCTCGATTTCTTTTCTTTCTTTATCTGGAACATTTTCCATTTCCCATTTTTCTCGTTCTATCTCAGAATTCAGAATCTGTCTTTGAGATTTTACAGCAAGAAAGTTTTGAACTGCCATAGCTTTTGCACCAGTGAACATGGCTACTAGTGCAGCAAGTATGATTATGTTTGAAGAAATATCGGCACCTCCAACCCCTGCAACTATTCCCAATGAAGTATTGATACCGTCTCCAAAACCAAAGACAAAATCCCTAATTGCACTTGTCTCAGTTTGGTGTCTTTCTACATGTCTTGGTTCTACTACATCTTTCAATATCTTTCACTTGTACTTCAAATGACGAGACATTTCAAAAGTCTTGTCGTAAACGATTTATATCATAGTAAAAGGAGATACTACAGAAAATGACAGGAAAGAGAATAGTTCTTACTGCTGATCGAAGCCTTATGACTAATTATCGTGGTAACTTTCTTTACGGGTTTATTGCATGTGGACCATACGAAGTCCTTCCTGAGTGGGTATTTGACAAAGTCTTTTGCCCTAGTGTAGAAACTGACAAAGTTACCGGTGAAGCAAAAGTTGCACAGGTAGGATTAAGGAGAGTAGAAAGCGCACTCTTACAAGGATACAAAAGAGATGAAGTCTTTGTTGCCCAGCCCGATTACCTTGCAAATTGTATAGGTCCTGATACCAAAGTTGTGGGAATTAATGTAATGGATCCTCTTGGTATGGCTCCAGTAACTACTACAATGTCACCTGAAAAACTTTCGTACGTTGCAATGAAATTCAAAAGAATGTGTGCAGATATAATTCAGTTAAAGAAAAAATACAATTTCCATGTTGTTGTTGGAGGAAACGGTGCATGGGAACTTGCAAAATCTGATAGAATGAAAATTCATGGTATTGATACCGTAGTAGTAGGTGAAGCAGATGAACTTGCACTTGATCTATTTCATGATTTAGAAAAAGGCGATGCTCCAGAGTTGATGCATTGCTTTGTAAAAAATATACAGAATATCCCAATTATTCAAGGTCCTACAGTAAACTCTCTTATCGAAGCAATGCGCGGATGTGGAAGAGGTTGTGATTTTTGTGATGTTAACAAAAGATCCAAAAAAGATCTACCGTTAGAAAGACTACAACAAGAAGCAAAAATAAATCTAAATTACGGTTTTGATTCTATCTGGTTACATTCTGATGAAATGCTTCTTTATGGATGTGAAAGCAGAGATTTTCAGCCAAACTATGATGCAATAATTGAATTGTGGAAAGGATTGAAATCTCTTGGTGCTAGATTTGTTGGTACAACCCATATGACATTTTCTGCGGTTTGTGCTGATCCGAAATTGCTTCATGACATGTCAGAAATTAATGGCATGAGTAATGAGAAATGGCTTGCAACAAACTTGGGAATAGAAACTGTTGCTCCACGAATGGTCAAAAAACACCTTGGTGTAAAGACAAAACCATTTTCTACTGATGAATGGGGATGGGTTGTTAGAGAAGGTGCAAGGATCCTAAACGAAAATCATTGGTTCCCTGCAGCAACTTTGATAATTGGATGGCCTGATGAAACTCCTGATGAAACAAAATACACTATAGATTTGATAGATGATTTCAAACATATGCACATGCGAGGTCTTGTTGCTCCTCTATTGTATCAAGACTTTAGCGAAAAGAATTCCATGCACTTTGGAAATCTAAACGAAGCTCAATTTACTTTGTTCTGGAGGTGTTGGGAACATAACCTACGTGTTATCAATGACATAATTCCTATAATAATCCGAAATAAATCATTTGGACCTCCTATGAAACTAATAATGTATGGAATGATAAAGGCGGGTACTTGGGCAATCATGAGATATTTGAGAGGTTTATGTAAAGAATTATTCAATGGTAGACTTCCAGATGAAATAATGGAACACTATTCTAGAAGCCGTTCTGTTACAGCTCCTGCCTATACTATGTAGAACCTTTTTCTAATTCTTTTATTGCTGCATCAGCAAGCGTATTTTTCTTAGGTGTTAGAACTACAAAATAATTCTTATCTGCTCGTTCTGCAGATTCTACGGATTTGTATTTTTTTGCATTCATATCAAATTCTAGAAGTTTACCATCAAGTTTGCCTTTTGTATATATCATGAGGTAAATATTGCCAGTGGTAGGGCTTAGTGGAATGATTGCAAAAACATAACCTTTGTATGAATTTATTGGCAACATATTTTTCATTGGCGGTGCCATTGTAGCCATATAAACAAAAATATCTTCAGGCGAACTAAATTCTTCAAATTCAAAATTCATTAGAATTGATTTGTTATGGTAATATAATAATCTAAGTGCTTCCCCTTCAAATATTCACTCTTATATTGTACGGATTGAATTGTTTACTGCTTGACAAATTGGAAACGATTAGGTCGTGTAGCATTATGGTTTGGTTTAATTGGTTTTGGAGCTTTTGCTTTTCTAAACTTAGATCTTGCACATCGTAAAAGAGATCTTTATCTGCTACTTGGGTTATCTATCGCTCTTTTTATTTCTGGATGGGTTGGAATTTTTAGATCAACAAGACTTGGAAGAGCAATAAGTGAATGAGCTGATCTTTGAATTATTTAGAGAACAAATGATTTAGTATTTTGGCATTAGTCTTAGCCTTGTCTTTGCAGAAACAGCAATTACTGATATAATTGCAACTGCAAGTACCAAAGCTGCTATTGCACCAAACTCTGGAACTATCTGTGTACCAATGATCTCTATTTGAGTATCGCCCGCAGCAAATCCTATACTGAGTGTTCTTGAATCTTTATCTTTTGTTTCTTTAAAACTAGCCTCTTCTCCACCTATTAACACAAAGAATTTGTCATCTTCTAGATCTTCTGGTGCAACAGTTTTGCCTGCTAATATGTCATCAGGAGTCAAACTAGCTGGTTTCTTTGCATCAATCAAATCTCTAGGAAGTGTTACAACGATGGAACCATCAGAAGTTGCATCTAAAGTTATTACAAGAGCCAAACTATCAGAATCAATTTCAATGGTTTTGACACTTCCACCCTTTATGATATAATTAACAACAAAGGTTCCTTCACCTCCTGCATTTATTGTATAAACCTCACTCTTCACCTCTTTTTTTTCTGATGAACCAGTTCCACCGCCAAAGGAGAATGTGGTATCAGCTTTTTGAGCACCACCATATTGCGCTATTATGGTATAGTTTCCAGAAGCTTTCCACAGTGGACCAGTTGCTACATACGTTCTTGAAAAACTTCCATCTGCTGCAGGAGTAAATTGATCAATTTGAATTAATTTATTGGCAGAATCTAAAACTCTCAAAGTTATAGGTACTCCTTCTTCTACTTTCTTTACAAGACCAGTTACAACTATGGTCTCACCTTGATCATAAGAGTCACTATCAGTCTGTACGCTAAGTGGCGGAATATTGTGTTCTTCTAATCCAGCTCCAAATACAGGAATAGCAACACCAGTTGAGAATGTCAGGGCAACCATAAATGCATAAGATACGTATCGTGAAGCCATGTTAACTAGGAAAATATCAAGGATAATGAGTATTTATGTATTGATAAAAGAAAAATTGACTTGAAGTTCTAGTATTTTGGCATTAGTCTTAGCCTTGTCTTTGCAGAAACAGCAATTACTGATATAATTGCAACTGCAAGTACCAAAGCTGCTATTGCACCAAACTCTGGAACTATCTGTGTACCAATGATCTCTATATTAGAATCTCCTTCTAAGAAGTTTATTGTAAGAGTTCTAGAATCTATTGTTGCAGTTTGTTGTGCCTCCACTTCATCTTCACCGATCAGAATTATGAACATCTCATCATCACCACTGGCTGTTTTTGCATCCATTAATTCCCTTGGAATCGTTAGTGTGATTGTTCCGTCACTTGTAGATTCAATGGATATGATCAAAGCAAGACCTTCAACATCAATAATCATGTTTTTCACTGTTCCACCACTTATATTGTATTCTACATCGAAAGTTCCTTTATCTCCTACATTCACCTCGAAGGGTTCTGTGATGTGTGTTATGGTGGCGCTTGTAAATTCAAAGTTTGTTTCAGCTACGACATTTGGATGTCCATACTGAACTTTCACAGTATATGTTCCATCTTTTTTCCACAAATCACCACCTGCTACGGCCGTTACTGTGTACTTTCCATCTTGTGCTACATCTCTTTGTGCTAGAAATACTTTGTTTTGATCAGGATCTAAAATCTGAATTGTTAATTGTGTACCCTCTACAATAGATTTTACAGAACCAGAAATTACAACTGTGTCTCCTTTTTTATATGCCGACTTGTCGGTAGAGATAGTAATCAGAGGTTCTGCAACCTGCGCAAAACTTGGAATTACACTTGATAACAAAATAGAAATTGCAACAACTGATAGAAAATGACGCATAGAAAAACTGATCTTAAGTCGTATATTTCCTTTACTATGATTAATACAAAAAAATGAAAAAAAGTTGAAAGTTCTAGTATTTTGGCATTAGTCTTAGCCTTGTCTTTGCAGAAACAGCAATTATTGATATAATTGCAACTGCAAGTACCAAAGCTGCTATTGCACCAAACTCTGGAACTGCATATGTACCAATGATCTCTATCTCTTCAACTCCACTTTCGAATTGAATTGTTACAGATCTTGTGTCATCAGTTTTCTCTTCACTGTATACATCTTGTTCTTCACCATTTACCAAGACAAAGAATCTGTCATCACCATCGTCCGATGTTGAATCAAGTACTGATCTTGGGATGTTTAGAGTGATATCTCCATCACTGTCAGCATCGATTCTTACTGTCAGCGAGTTGGAATCCATATTGATTGTTCCACCTTCTACGGTAGCACCAATGACACTATATGGTATGCAGTATGTCTCTATGCCTGCTTTTGCAGCAAGTTCAGATTCTCCACAAACTCCACCTGAAAAAATCTCTACTTGGACTTCGTTTGATCTACCAACCTTTCCATACTGAACTGAGATTGTATAGATTCCACTTTTTGTCCATAATGGACTTGCCGTACTCAGTGTAGTTTCAAAGTCCCCGTTGTCGTCAATCATGAGTTGATCAACTTTGACAAGATTTCCTGAGGGGCCAACTACTTTGAGTGTAACATCCACGTTGGGATTTGGATCTCTGACATGGCCGCCAACTTGAATTGTATCAGGTTGGTTATACACAGCCTTATCTGTCCACACTGAAATTGGCAGTTGCATTTCTGCATCCTCAAAACCAATACAATCTGGACATGCGTCTTCACCAGCTGCAAAAGCCGGAATGACTCCTGTAGCTGCTGCTGTAGCAAGAATAGCGATCAGCGCATATTCTTTATGAGTACTCATATTGTTTCGAATAAAGATGAAACACTATTTATGTATATTTAAAAAGGACTCTGTTAAGACATAGGGTCACAGTTCTTCATGCTAAGTGTCTGGTGACAGAGAGGAGATAACTTTGTGAACATTATAGATATTGGATGTCTTCCCGTTCTTGGTTTTACAGTATTTGTTATGTATTTTTCTTATACTATAGGTAGAAAAGATGGAAGAATGGAAAAAACAAAAACTAACGAAAGAATGTAGACCATGTAAATATTCCAGCTAATACAATAGAAACAATTCCAGTTGCAATGAATAACCAGATCCCAGTAAGTGAATATGCATATATCATAACAAACCCAAATACGAATACTGCAATAAGCGACATGATTTGTTTGATATCTGATTGTGACATGATCGCAGTGATGTCAACTTCTTTATATGATTTATCAATAAATTAATCAAGTAGATTTTTTAGCGTTCTGTATTAATGTGATCTATTTGTTATTTCCACCAATGTTAATTCCACAAGCTTCAGCTGATGTTTTTCCATTTAAAGCCTATAGGCACAGCATTTTAAAAAGAAAAAAGTTGAAAGTCCTAGTATTTTGGCATTAGTCTTAGCCTTGTCTTTGCAGAAACAGCAATTATTGATATAATTGCAACTGCAAGTACCAAAGCTGCTATTGCACCAAACTCTGGAACTATCTGTGTACCAATGATCTCTATCTCTACAGCTCCATCTTGGAAGCTAATTGCTAGAGTCCTGTCTGTAGATGTTGGTTCTTCTTCTTCAAAGTCTACTTCTTCACCATCTATTAGGACAAAGAAACTATCATCCTCGCCATTTATCTTAGCATCGATCAATTCTCTTGGTAGAGTAATGGTTAACGTTCCATCGCTTGTTGTTTCTATTAATACAAGCAGAGATTTGGCTTCGACATCTGCTGTGATTCCAAGTACTTTGCCTCCCGTGATACTATAGCTGACATCAAAGTCAGTACCTTCTACATGTACTTTCTTTCCTGAAGGTACTACACCAGAAGAACCACTGAATTCAAACTTTGCTTCGTTTGATCTATTTTCTCCACCATATTGTACTTTTACTGTATATGTGCCAGCAGCTTTCCATAAATCGCCGCCTGCAAAGAGTGAAGTAGAATATGTTTTGTCAGTTGCAACTTCTACCTGAGCAAGAGCCACACGATTACCATTTGGACTGGTTACAATAATTGTGACTTGATTGCCAGAGATGAAGTCTTTTGTTTCACCAGAGATGACGATGGTTTCTCCATCTGCATATGACTCTTGATCTGTCGTGACAGTTATTGGTACTGTATCCAAAAGATTTTCTTGTGCAAAAGCTGGAACAGCTCCTACAGCTGCAGCCAGAATTGCAACTAAAGCAAATCCCTTAAAACGAGTACTCATCTTGCTTGAAGTCTTTTCTTTTAACTATTTAAGGTTACGGAAAATAATATTGACAAAAAACAGAATTTAACGGAGACGCCTAGATTACATATATATTAACCTCTCGGTGGAAATTTCGTAGTTTGTGGATTAATGATACATTTACAGCTAATGTTATTCAAAGGAGATTTTTAATTTGTTGACTAAAAAAGATCACATACTAGTTCCCGATCATGTTTATGTTCCAAAACATGAAATCATGTCAAAAAAGGAAGCAGAGGAAGTCTTAGAAAAGTTTCATACTAAACCTACTGAAATGCCACTCATATATGTAAATGATCCCGCCATTAAGGGATTGGGAGTCAAGCCGGGTGATATGATGAAGATAACAAGGAAAAGTGCAACAGCAGGCGAAAGCACCTATTACAGATACGTGGTGGAAGAATAATGGTAAACATTTCAAATAAACGCTGGCCAATAATCCAAGACATATTAAAACGAGAAGGAATTGCCAGACAACACCTTAACTCATATGATGAATTTTTAGAACGTGGCCTTCAAAGTATAATTGATGAAGTAGGACAAATTGAAATTGAAAGTGCAGAATATCCATACAAAATTCAGCTTGGTAAATTAAAACTTCAGCAAGCAAGAATGATGGAACTTGATGGTTCTATAACCCACATTGCTCCAATGGAAACAAGACTGAGAAATGTTACATATGCATCACCCGTGATGCTTGAAGCAAGTGTGGTAGAAGATGGAAAAATTCTTGAATCAAGATTTGTTCACATTGGCGATATGCCATTGATGGTCAGATCAAATGCTTGTGTATTGCACAATCTCTCTGAACAAAAATTAATTGAGCATGGTGAAGATCCAAATGATCCCGGTGGATATTTCATCATAAACGGCTCAGAACGAGTAATTGTCGGTTTAGAAGATCTTTCTTACAATAAAATTATTGTTGACAAAGAAACCGTTGGAGGAAACACTGTCTTCAAAGCAAAAGTGTATTCATCAATTGTTGGTTATCGCGCAAAACTAGAACTTATTATGAAAAATGATGGACTGATTGTTGCAAAAATTCCAGGATCACCAGTTGACATACCAGTAGTCACATTGATGCGTGCACTTGGACTTGAATCAGATAGAGAAATTGCAGCTGCAGTTTCACTTGTTGATGAAATTCAAGATGAACTAGAAGCATCTTTTGAAAAATCAGGAGATGTACCGACTGCTAAAGATGCCATAGTATACATTAGTAAAAGAATTGCTCCTGGAATGCTTGAAGAATTCCAAATAAAGAGAGCAGAGACTTTGCTTGATTGGGGTCTATTACCACATCTTGGGAAGCACCCTGATAATAGAAAAGAAAAATCACAATTCTTGGGAGAAGCAGCTTGTAAATTAATTGAGTTAAAACTTGGATGGCTTACTCCAGACGATAAGGACCATTATGGAAATAAAGTCATAAAGTTTGCAGGTCAAATGCTTGCAGATCTATTCCGTACAGCTTTTAGAAACTTGGTACGTGACATGAAATACCAACTAGAAAGATCAGGACAAAAAAGAGGAATCAATGCTGTAGCTGCTGCTGTAAGACCAGGTATAGTAACTGATAAACTAAACAATGCAATTGCAACTGGAAACTGGGGAAGAGGTAGAGTAGGAGTAACACAACTTCTGGACAGAACTAACTATCTGTCTACTATTAGTCATCTTAGAAGAATTCAATCCCCCCTTAGCAGAAGTCAACCAAACTTTGAAGCAAGAGATTTGCATGCAACTCACTTTGGAAGAATCTGTCCAAGTGAAACTCCAGAGGGATCAAACTGTGGATTGGTAAAGAATCTTGCACTTTCTGCAATCATATCAGTGAATGCTCCGTCTGAAGATATAATTGAAAAACTCTACGATCTGGGCGTAACTTATGTTTCAGAAGCAAAAGATGAACTGAAAAAAGAAGGAGCTAGGATCTTTGTAGATGGAAGATTAATTGGCTATTATAAAGATGGACAGAAGCTTGCAGATTCACTACGCGAACTTAGACGTAACTTTAAGATTCATCCACACATTGGAATATTTCTGTATCAATCTGACATTGAGGGTTCAACAAAAAGACTCTACGTAAATTGTAACGCAGGAAGAGTCTTGCGTCCGTTGATTGTTATAAAAGACAACAAACCTCTTTTGACACAAGAACTAATAGACAAAGTCAGTAAAAAATTCCTTTCTTGGAATGATCTTCTCCACATGGGAGTAATTGAACTAGTAGATGCAAACGAGGAAGAAAACTGTTACATCGCTATGGATGAGGAAAATGTCAAAAAGCACACTCACATGGAAATATTCCCATCTGCAATCTTGGGTGCAGGCGCATCAATCATACCTTATCCAGAACACAATCAATCTCCAAGAAATACATACGAATCTGCTATGGCAAAACAAAGTCTTGGATTCTCAACTCCACTGATGAATGCAAGTACGTATGTAAGACAACACTTTATGCTATATCCACAAACCCCCATTGTTACAACAAAAGCTATGGGACTTTTGGGACTTGAAGATAGACCTGCAGGACAAAATTGTGTTGTAGCAGTATTACCTTTTGATGGATACAATATCGAAGACGCAATAGTTCTTAGCAAATCATCAGTAGAGCGAGGACTGGGACGAACTTTCTTTTATAGAATCTATGAAGCAGAAGCAAAACAATACCCTGGAGGTATGCGTGACAACTTTGAAATTCCAAATGCGGAAGGAAACATACGTGGATTTAGAGGAGACAAGGCTTACAGATTATTGGAAGAAGACGGAATAATTGCAACAGAATCTATGGTTCAAGGAGGAGACATTCTGATAGGAAAAACAAGTCCACCACGATTTATGGAAGAGTACCGAGAGTTTGAAGTAAAAGGTCCTTATCGAAGAGACACATCTATTGGAGTAAGACCATCTGAAAACGGAGTTGTAGATAATGTAGTGATGACTCAATCACACGACGGTGGGAAGATGTACAAAATACGAGTAAGAGATTCAAGAATTCCTGAAATTGGTGACAAATTTGCATCAAGACATGGTCAGAAAGGTGTTGTTGGTATGCTAGTTAACCATGAAGATTTACCATATACTGCAGATGGTGTTGTTCCAGATGTTTTGATTAATCCGCACGCATTTCCATCTAGAATGACAGTGGGAATGTTTCTTGAATCTGTAACAGGAAAGGCCGCAGCTTTACGTGGAACAAAAATGGATGGTTCTGCATTTGTTGGTGAAAAATTAGATGATGTAAAAAGTGTACTAGAATCTGCGGGATTCAAATATTCTGGAAAAGAAATGATGTATGATGGAAGAACCGGGAAAGCATTCGAAGCTGAAGTCTTCATTGGTGTAGTATATTATCAAAAACTCCATCACATGGTTGCTGACAAGATACATGCAAGAGCTAGAGGGCAAGTCCAAATGTTAACAAAACAACCAACAGAAGGACGCGCACGTGGTGGTGGATTAAGATTTGGAGAAATGGAAAGAGACTGTCTAATTGCATATGGTGCTTCAATGATGTTAAAGGATAGATTGCTTGATGAATCTGATAAAGCTGACATTTACATTTGTGAGAGATGTGGACTTGTATCATATTATGATATAAAACAAAGGAAATTTGTTTGTCGTGTATGCGGTGATAAGGCAAAAGTGACTTCAATTTCAGTTGCATACGCATTCAAATTATTATTACAAGAGATGATGAGCTTGGATGTTGCGCCAAGACTTTTGATTAAGGAGAGAGTATAATGGCGCTTGAAACAATCAAAGTAATTGATGGAATCAGATTCTCTGTATGGTCTCCTACTGAAATCAGGAAATATTCAGTTGCTGAAATCACAGCTCCAGAAACCTATGATGAAGATGGTATGGCTGTACAAGGAGGATTAATGGATGGAAGACTTGGAACTTTGGAACCGGGACAAAAATGTGTAACCTGTGGAAACACGGCAGCAAGATGTCCAGGACATTTTGGTCATATCGAGCTTGCTGAACCAGTTTTGCATATTGCATTCATTGATAATATCTACAAACTTCTCTTGACTACTTGCAGATCATGTGCTCGACTTAAGATTTCACAAGAAGACCTTGAAGAATATCACAGAATAAAAAGCAAAGAAGCCGCATATACCGTAATTTCAATAAAACACATTCCTGATGAAATAATTGAAAAAGCAAAAAAAGAAAAAACCTGCCCACACTGTGGTAAATCTCAATACGATATGATATTCACAAAACCAACAATCTTTATAGAAAAGACTGAGCTTGGAGAAAACAGATTACTTCCAATCACAATCAGAGAAAGATTTTCACATATGATTGATGATGACTTGAAACTTTTGGGATATGATCCTACCACTGCACGACCAGAATGGTTTGTATTACAAGTCTTACCTGTTCCACCTGTTACTGTAAGACCATCCATTATACTGGAAACAGGAATCAGATCAGAGGATGATCTAACCCACAAACTTGTAGACATAATCAGAGTAAATCAAAGACTAAAAGAGAGCAAAGATGCAGGAACTCCACCTCTTATCGTACAGGATCTTGTCGATTTGTTACAATATCACACAACCACATATTTTGATAACGAAGTTTCTGGTATTCCACAAGCTCACCATAGATCAGGTAGACCACTAAAAACTCTGACACAGAGATTAAAAGGAAAAGAAGGCAGATTCAGAGGTTCACTTTCAGGAAAAAGAGTTGACTTTTCCAGCAGAACTGTAATCTCTCCAGATCCCAATCTTGACCTCTCTGAAGTTGGTGTTCCAGAATCTGTAGCAACTAAACTTACAATACCTGAGGTAGTGACAGAATGGAACATTGAAAGACTAAAGAAACTTGTCATCAACGGACCAATCAAATTTCCAGGCGCTAATTATATTGTAAGGCCAGATGGAGTTAAAATCAGACTTGACTTTGTAGAAGACAGGGAAACAATAGCAAACAACATTGAGATTGGTTACCTCATAGAGCGTCATCTTTCAGATGGCGACATAGTGATGTTTAACAGACAACCCTCTTTGCACCAAATGTCAATCATGGCTCACTATGTGAAAGTTTTACCAGGAAAAACTTTCAGATTGCATCCATCAGTATGTCCACCATACAACGCTGACTTTGATGGAGATGAAATGAATTTACATGTACCACAAAGCGAGGAAGCTCGTGCAGAAGCAATTCTCTTGATGCGGGTTCAAGATCAATTAATTTCGCCAAGATATGGCGGTCCAATAATTGGGGCTCTACGTGACTTTATCACTGGGGCTTACTTGCTTACAAAAGACGGAACAACGCTCACACCACAAGAGTTTGCAAACCTTGCGATGATTGCTAACTATAAAGGAACATTCCCAGAACCTGCAATCAAAAATAAAAGCGGTGGACTCTACACAGGAAAACAACTGTTTTCTCTTTTCATGCCAAAAGATTTCAATTATGTTATCACATCAAAATGGTCTAAAGGCACTAAGGGTCCCTCAAAAGATGTTGTAATTAAAAATGGGCAGTTACTCAGCGGTGTAATTGACAAGGCAGCAATTGGTGCTGAAGAACCAGATAGTGTATTACACAGAATAACAAAGGATTATGGAAATGATGAAGCAAAGAAATTCCTAAACTCCATACTGGTAATGTTAAAACAGTTTATCACTCATTATGGATTCAGCTACGGATATTCTGATCTCGAACTTTCACAAAAAACAAAAGAAAACATCGTTATCGGAATACACGAAACATATGACAAAGTTTACGATCTAATATCTCAAGCAAAGAAAGGAACATTACAGCTTAGCAGAGGACTTTCTGCAGAAGAAGCATTGGAAGCATACATCGTAAATGAGCTTTCAAAAGCAAGAGACAAGGCAGGTAGTACAGCTGATAAATCATTTGATGAAACAAACTCCGGTAGAATAATGGCAACTACTGGTGCTAGAGGATCATCATTAAACATAGGACAAATGGCAGGAGCGTTAGGTCAACAATCAATTCGTGGAAAAAGAATTCACAAAGGATACAACAACAGAGCTTTGCCACACTATAAAGAAAATGATACAAACCCTGATGCAAGAGGATTTGTAAAATCAAACTACCGAGAAGGCCTATCCACTTTGGAATTTTTCTTCCATGCAATGGGAGGACGTGAAGGACTTGTAGACACTGCAGTAAGAACACAACAAAGTGGTTACATGCAGAGAAGACTGATCAATGCACTTGAACATCTTAAGCTAGAATATGATGGAACAGTCAGAGATCCACATGGTCACATAATACAATTCTTGTATGGAGAAGATGGAGTTGATGTTGCAAAAAGTGATCACGGTGAAGCATTTAGAATTGAAAGATTGATAGAATCTGAAACTATAATTGATTCTGGTAAAAAAGCAACAAAAGAAGAGATCATAGAGCTTGGTAAAAAATACACAAAGACATTCAATCCAAAACTCACAAAATCAGTTCAAGATGCATTACTCGAATCAAAAATGAGCAGAGAAGGAACAGAAAAAGTTTGTAAAAAAGCTCTTGAGTTATATGAAAAATCTAAGGTAGAACCAGGTCAAGCAGTTGGAATAGTTACAGCACAATCAATAGGTGAGCCTGGAACTCAAATGACATTAAGAACATTCCACTTTGCAGGAATTAGAGAAAGAAACGTAACTTTGGGTCTTCCAAGACTAATTGAGCTTGTAGATGCACGTAAAAAACCAGTAACACCAACAATGGACATTTACCTTGAACCTAAATTTAAAAAGTCAAAGGAAAAAGCAATACAAGTTGCTCGTGAGATTTTACATACAAAAATTATAGCATTGATATCCAGCACAGAAACTGATTATTCAACAAAGATAAAGCTAAATCTGAACTCAGATAAACTGAAAGAGAGAGCATGTACAGTTTCTGATGTAGAAGAAGCACTACAGTCGTCAAAAAAGAAATTTGAAATAGAAACAAGTGGTAATTCTATCACACTTACCCTTGCTGAGGAATCTGATGCACAAACAGTACTTGCTCTTAGAAACAAAATTCTTGGAACAAAAGTAAAAGGTGTAGCTGATGTGGAAAGAGTTACAATTGTACAACAGGATGATGAATGGGTTATACAGACATCTGGTTCTAACATTGCCAAGGTGTTCGAAATTGAGGGCATTGATAAAAAAGACATACGCACAAACAATGTCTTTGAAATCGCAAATACTCTTGGAATTGAAGCTGCACGTAATGCGTTAATAAACGAACTTAGTACGACACTTGAAGATCAAGGCCTTGAAGTTGATGTTCGATACATCATGCTTGTGTCAGATTTGATGTGTTCTAGAGGATACATGCAACAAATTGGTAGACATGGAATTGCTGGAACAAAGACTAGTGTGCTTGCAAGAGCTGCATTTGAAATTACTGTTCCTACAATTGCAGAGGCGGCACTAGCCGGTGAGGTTGAACAACTCAAAGGTGTAACAGAAAATGTTATAGTTGGTGCAAATATTCCTGTAGGAACAGGTACTGTGGATCTTTACATGAAAGTGGTAAAAAATGACTAAACTTTTAGAAAAAGTAATCAAAGAGGCAATGGAGGACAACAAATGTTCTCTTGGTGCAAAGGAAGTAGTAACTTCAATGAAATCTTCTAAACTTGTAATTCTATCAGACTCTGTTCAGAAAAACACGCTTCAAAAAATACATGAAACTGCTAAAAACTCCAAAGTACCAACTATGAATTTCAAAGGCTCATCTGTTGCACTTGGAAGACTTTGTGGAACACAATTTAGAATCTCCGCCCTTTCGCTAAAATCTTTGAGCGATGTAAACCTCAAATCAATTTTAAAGGAAGCGGAACAGGAGAACCAACAATAAATGTCTTATTTTTTAACAATTGTTTATCAAGCTTTAAATGAGCCACAGAAGGTATCGACCTTAAAATAGACGTAGACATGACAGAAACAATCAAACTAACTACAGATCAAATCAAACTAATGTCGTTATTCCAAAATGTTACTGGTGCAACGGCAAGAGATTGTATAGAAGATGAAAAACTTGACAGAGTAATATTTATTGTAAATCAAGGTAAGATGGGTCTTGCAATTGGCAAAGGCGGAACTACTATCAGAAATTTACAAAACGTCGTAAAAAGAAATGTGGAGCTGGTGGAATACGCAGAAGACCCAGTAGAATTCCTAAAAAATACGTTAAATCCAAAACTGATTTCTGAAATTAAAATAAACAAGAGATTGGATGGTTCTATGCAAGCAATAGTAGTAGTTGATGCAAAAAAGAAGGGTATGGTGGTAGGACGAGAAGGCCGTAATGCTGAAAAAGCACGTCTTCTAGCAAAGCGATACTTTCAAATTTCCAGTGTTCTGATACAAAGTCCAGAAAAAATAATGGAGTAATAATATTGGCAAAATCCCCCCTTGGCTTATTTTCAGGAAGAGTTCTCAAAGATAAAAGAAAGAAGCAACGGTGGTCTATAGGAACTTACAAAAGAAGAAACCTCGGTCTTAACAAAAAAGCAGATCCATTAGGTGGCGCTCCACAAGCCAGAGGGATTGTTTTAGAAAAAGTAGGTATTGAAGCAAAACAGCCAAACTCTGCAGTAAGAAAATGTGTTCGTGTTCAACTCATAAAAAATGGAAAAACAGTAACTGCCTTTTTGCCAAGAGACGGTGCAATGAATTTTGTTGATGAACATGACGAAGTACATGTTGAAGGAATGGGTGCAACCATGGGTGGCGCCATGGGAGATATTCCTGGTGTCAGATGGAAAGTCTTCAAAGTAAATGGCACTTCATTAAAAGAACTTGTATATGGAAAGAAAGAAAAACCTAGGAGATAGAAATGGCAGAAACCGCTAACCTTTTACTTTTTAGAAAATGGAATCTTTCAAACATTGAAATAAAAGATCCAGGATTGAAAAATGCTATATCTGTAAAAAAGACCGTAATGCCTTTGACCTTTGGTCGTTCAGCACTAAAACGATTCAACAAAGCTGAAGTCAATATAGTGGAGAGACTTGCAAACAAACTCTTGCATTTTGGGAAGAAATATGCAAAAAACACTGGCAGAATGGGCGGTAAGAAAACTCGTTCAATTAATACAGTAAAGGCAGCACTTGAAATCATACATTTGAAAACTGGAAAGAATCCAATTGAAGTATTGGTAAGAGCAATTGAACGCTCTGCACCAAATGAGGACACGACAAGAATAGTTTACGGTGGAACTGTTTATCATGTCTCTGTAGATGTAGCTCCATTACGAAGAGTTGATCTAGCATTGAGATTTATTGCAGAAGGTGTACGTGATGCATCATTTTCAAATCCAAAAGCAATGGAGGAAAATCTTGCAGAACATCTGATATTAGCTGCCGCAAATGATATGAATGCACCTTCTGTTAAAAAGAAAAATGAGCTTGAAAGAATAGCTATGGCCTCTCGATAGACAAATCACGAAATTTTACAATTATACAATAGAGTAGCCCGAGGCAGATTCGAACTGCCGTCCCCAGGTATCCTCTCCTAAGATCCAGAGCCTGGAATCCCTAACCCAAAAATTGTTTGGCCACTAGACTATCGGGCTACCGAAACGAGTGTGATTATCTCAGAATATAATTATTCCCTCTAAATCAATTACTAAAATCAAAATTTTGTTTGATAATATCTTAGATATCTTCTATTTGACACTAGTTTCACGTATTGCCGTTGAATAATCACAATCTGCTTTAAGCCGCATATATGGAATCAATCTATAATGAATTGAATAAAGATCCCTTTCCTTGTATAGCATTCCTTTTAACAACAAAGAGACAAATCCTCCAGCAATTCTTGATGGTGGTATATTCAATTCTTTACATATTTCGTTTCTTTTTTTCTTATATTGCTCCATTGTAAAGCTTACACTATTCAACTCTAAAATTAGAGGCCACATGACTTTTTCCCAAACTAATCTTCTGTTCTGAGTAGCAGAAGCATATTTACCCTTTTCTTCCAAGATTGATAACGTTCAAAAGTTGAGTTGTAATTTATTAGTTAATGCGTAAGGAACTTGAGGAATCACTCGAACTCTTATCAAAAGACTGGGATATTGAACCAATTATACGAAATTTCATTTTAGGTAACCGTGATGATGTTTCAGAATTTGCAATAAAAGTAAAAGATGTTATTTTTCATATTCCATACCTGACTAAAGAAAATAGTTACATTATATGGAAGTGTTATTGGCCTGATTGTCATAATTGCTGTAATCGACAAGGAAGATTGCCACTTACATCAGATGACCTTATTACAATTAGTAAAAGTCTCAAATATCAAAAAACTTCCGATTTTATAAAAAATGAAACTAATGTAGCTACCTGGCAAGAAATAGGTCCATTAGGTAATGTAAATACAACTATGACTATGATCAACCTGAAACGAAAAGAAGAGGAGACTATCCACGAGGATGGAACACATATTTCATGTAGATTTCTAGATGACAAAGGTTACTGTGGTTTACATCCTGGCAGACCTGGAGTATGTTATTTGTATCCTTTTTCATCTTGGCTTGAAAATGAAAAAGGTAGCGCACGAGTGCATGCTACTTTTCAATTTACTGGAGATTGCCCTGGTTTTTATCTTTCAAAATCACTAGATCCGATGAAAGATGTTCTCTTAGAATACTCTAAGATCATATATGATTACAACATGAGCTCAAACAGGACAATACGAGAAAATTTTGGCTCTGTTACTATGGGATTCTAGGCTCTGGCAACTTTCATCATATCGCCAATACGAATTTCCATTCCGAATCTTTTTTCATTCTTTTTCATGTATCTGTAAATAGATATAAGATCAGCAAAATGCCTCATCATTCCAAATTTGGAATCCATCTTGTTTCTAACAAATGCTAGTACCTTTGGATATATGGCAAATTTTTCAAGAACCTGTTTTCTGTATCTCTCCTTGTCATGAAGATTTTCTATGAATATGTCTGCACAAGTCATACTTGGGATAATTCCTTCCCCTAAAAGCGGATAAACAGTACCAATTGATTCGCCTACTCCAACTACTTTGCCATGATAGAAAGGCTCACACATGTCTGGTGTTGCAAGACGTATTGGCCTTCCTACAGTTTTGATTATCTTGCCACCATATTTTTTAAAAAATGCATCGGTCTCTTCTACATGTTTTCTGTTTTTATCACCTGCTCCTATATGAGCAAGTTTCTTTCCTAAAGGAAAATACCAAAAATATCCAGTAATAGAAGAGAATGGCTTTAGATAAAAATCATCAAAAGGTACTTGATCCTCATATTCCACCTTGTATTGATAGGTAGGTAAGTAAAAATCTCTAGCAGGTTTTGGAAGATATGTTCTGTAAAAACCGGTTGCATCAATTATAAGATCAAATTCTGATTCTAACTCTTCTAACTTTGGGGCGGTGTTGTAATGGATCTTACATCCATTTGACATTTCTTTTATCAAACCGATTTTATCATAAGTGCATAAACCGCTTAGTTTGATATTGAATCTTTCAGAATTCATATCTACGTACATATTTTTACCATCGTGTATTACATAGTCATTAAAATCAAGATTGCATTTTTTTGCAAAATCTTGCATTGGCCCTTTTGTTGTACCCCATGCACAAATCGAATCATGAGTTTCTTGGGTCGATCTTTCAAATCCTACTATCTCATGTTCATTTTTTAATCTGGAAAGAAGATATCCTCCAGCAACTCCGATGCCTACAACTGCTATTTTCACAAGTCTAATTCTTAAAATACCTAATAAAAGGATGCTTTCGATTATTATTCAAACCATGTTCTGAGAATAGATTTTATTCAATTAATATGGCTGGTTTGAATGGTCTTGCTGTTCTAGCTTTGTTCTTGGGATCATATTTTTGTGGATCAGATTCAGAGAATACCTGAACATTTACGCCAAAATCTTTTTGCGTCAATGAATCAAGTTCTGAAAGGATCTCCTTTTCATCTATGAAACCAGTTTTTGATTTTATTTCTCGTGATTCTATAGGCTCAGACAGTATGTCATTAACGGTTTTTTTAACAAAGTCGGGGTCTTTTTTCACAAGTTCTGTTTCTTTATCAGAAATAAGCGATTTTATTAAAACTCCTATATTCATTTCACCTTTTATAACATTGGCAAGAATTTTTTGATATGCTTTGTTCTTCCAAGAATCTGAAGTGTAAATGATGATCTTTTTTGGAGTAATTTTAGTTACTTTAAGTATATTTCCAATATCCTCAATAGTTGATTTCAGAAGATTCTCTGTTTGTAATGATGCACTGTCGATCTCATCATTGTGCACTGATGGCCAAAGTGATTTTGAAACTAAACCAGTATTTCCCAATTTTTCCCACATTTCTTCTGTAATATGTGGTGCAAAAGGAGAAAGCATTGCCACTCTGGTAGATAATAC
>CAYGLP010000025.1:0-21204 GCA_964350965.1 uncultured Nitrosopumilaceae archaeon
TCTTGTGGCAATATTTTCTTTGATGTTTGTTGACGTATATTTAAAATACAGAAAGATTAGAAATTGGAAAATATTTCTCAAAAGACACTGGTTAGATATACTGATGTTAGTATTGATTCCTATCTTTTCTGTCTTTAAGGTTATCAATTTTTCAATCAAATTCATCAAAACTTTGAAGATGACAAAATCTGGCTTTAAGATAGTTCATCTTACAAAAAAGATATTTAAAATTAGTGGCAAGAAAAAATGAGTTTTAGTTACTTGTAGGGATTTTCTTTTTCTCTTTAGCTGCTTTTGCTGCAGCCCAAGCCTTTTCATTTGCAATCTTTGCTTCTTCTCTAGCTTTTTTTGCTTTATCGCTGTCTTCTTTTATTGTAGTTTTTTTACTCAAAGATGCTTTTGAGTCTGCCAATGCTTTTTCCATCGCTGCTTGTTTCTCTGCTTTTGCTTTTTCTAGTGCAATCTGCTTCTTTTCATCAATTTTGGTTTTAGGATCATTTTCTAATTTTTTCAGTGCCTTTTCTAATGCTGCTTTTACTTCTACTTTTGCTTTTTCTACTGCGGCCTTTTTGTCTTCATTTGAAGCAAGTTTGTCTGATTGAGTATATGTTTTAGCATAAGCATCTCCCACAGAATAACTAAGAATTGCCGATGACAGTAAGAAAACTGTGAATACTGCTACTATTTTTGAGTTCATTTGCTTGTTATCGATTATCATTTATTAAAAAGCATGTCGCATAAATTCTTCATTTGTACGTAATTTCATTTTGACTTGGACTAGATCTAAAAATAAAAAAGGTATGAATGGAGTTACTGTTCTCCAATCAAAAATAGTACATTTGCAGTGGTTGTGACATCTTGTTCAGACTGGAAGATCGGCGCAGAAGCCTTTCCACCAACTGCCGTCTCTTCACGTACATAGTCATAATAGATTGGTGAAGGCGGATAACCAAAGTCTGATAATGACACCAGTTTTACTCCGATTATCTTCTGGTTTAGAGGAACTAATGCTTTTTCAGCTTTTGATTTTGCGTTCAATACTGCTTTTCCAATAAGTTCGTCTTGCACGACAAGTTGTTTCTCTGGTGAGAGTGCAAAGTAGACGCTGTCTACTCGGTTTGCTCCTGCTTGTACTGCAGCATCAATTATGTCGCCACCTATTGTAAGGTTTTCAGTTTTTACCAATAAGATATTAGACACTCGATATCCAGTTAGTTCTGATCTTACATATACGCCTGTTTTTGGATCAGTGATGCTGTCATAAACAGGATAGATGCTAAAGCTTGAAGTGCGTATTTCATCTTCTGCAATTCCAAGTCTTTTGATTGCATCAATGACTTTATTCATTGCTTCATTGTTTGCATCAATTGCTTCCGTTGCAGTCTTTGCTTGTATCTCTACACCAAATTGTATATTCAAAAGATCTGGGTCAACGGATGTGGTTGCAGTTCCGGTTACTGAAATTGTTTTTTCTCTTGATGGCGGTATGACCTGTTGAGCAAAGGCCTGATTTTCAGATGTCTGCATGCTAGCAACATGTGAGCTTGCAATAATTGCAATAGCT
Organism: uncultured Nitrosopumilaceae archaeon; assembly: GCA_964350965.1. Classification (GTDB taxonomy): domain Archaea; phylum Thermoproteota; class Nitrososphaeria; order Nitrososphaerales; family Nitrosopumilaceae; genus UBA8516. The sequence goes on from CAYGLP010000025.1 coordinate 1,565, forward strand.
GCAAATGCTACCAATGCTATTTTGGTTGTGTTTGTTGTCATTACAATCAGTATAAGTAATAGTGCTTATAGGTTTTGATTAAATTTCATTTTAACTTAATTTGTTGCTAAAAAATTATAAAATAAAACCAATTATTCAATATTTTTTATTTTTTAACTTGTTATGTGAAAATCTGATTTCAAAAATCGTTATAGAATTAATTTTGTTACCTTACAATTGCGTTCTTTTTCTTTTAAGATAAAATCTTGTTATCAGAAATCCACCTAGAAATATTGCTGCACCGACAACCAATGCAATTAAAATCATAATCGGTTCACTTGCAAAAATTGATGTCTCTGGAATTTCGCCACCATAACCTAAAGGAGGAACTGCAGAACGTGCAGATTCAATAGATTGCGTCGATTCAGTAGCTTTCATCATCATTTGTGACTCATCTACTGTTTCGGATGGAACTACATCCTGATTTGTAGCACTATTCATGGATTTTTGTATAGTGTAGATTACTGGTACGCTAGCAACCAAAGCTACAAAGCTTGCCATGTATTGACGCAGTTTTAGTAAGACAGACTCTCTTAGTGGCTGCGAATTAGTACCATTAACTACTGGCTCTTCCGGTGGAATTATTACAAGTGCAGTTTTAACAGGACCGTAATATTTCATCTGTTTGTTTTTTGAGCTTAATTCTATTTTTTCTACTTTAACCAATCCAACACTTAGTAATCGGTTAATATGCCAATTAATCAGGGGTAATGAAATGTTTAGTGCTTTTGCCAAATCATTAGGGCTTGCAATCCCTTGTGATATTTTACCAAAAATAGCTCTGCCTGTATCATTAGCAAGTTCCTCACCTATAATTTTGATTCGTTCATCTTCGGTGCTAATTATTTCAAGATATTCTTCAGCTTTAACTGATAGATCAGAATCTTGATTCTTGTTATTGTTATTTTCAGACATCATTTTGCTATCGTACCATACAGTTTAAAATATGTTCGTTGCAGATATTATAATTTCGAATCTATTATACACAGACTTTTTAAATATCAAGATGAAAAAATACAATTATGTGTGAGACCATTGATGAGATACAGGAAGCACAACTATCTATGGTACTGACACGCGCTAGTCAACAACGAACATCTAACAAACCCAAAGAAAAGCCCTTGGCAGCAGTAGCATAATAGAATTATGAAAAAATGTGTCATTTGTGGCTGTAAGGATCATCGTCTAGTAGGTTGCTCTACACACTGGTCAAAACGCTGTAGTTGTCATAAAGAAAAATAAAAAATGAATTTTAACAGTTGTTAATTCGTTTGTTTATGAAACAGTTGCTTTGCCGGTCATCCAAGGATGTACTATGCAGTAGTAATCATATTTCCCAGCTTTTGAGAAATTGTAGGAAAATGTTTTACCAGGTGCAATTATGCCGCTGTCAAAAGTTCCATCCGCTGTGGCATCCTTTCCACTTGTAACTGTATGAGCCGCAGTATCACTGTTTGTCCATGTGACTTTAGATCCTATCTTTACTTTTGCTTCAAATGGCTTGTAACATTCTTTTTTTGCTTCACAGCCTGGAGTTGAAGTGCCTTTTGCGATAGTTACTTTGGTTTCAGTTGTTTTTTTCGCATCTACCTTTTTCGCATCTACCTTTTTCGCATCTACCTTTTTCGCATCTACCTTTTTCTTATCAGAAGGTTTTGTCGTTGCTGCAAATGCATCATCCACTAACGAACTACTAACAACACCAAATAGCAATGTGAAAATTGCGATTGTCGATATTGTTTTTGTGTTCATACGCTTTGGTTTTTCTCATTCCATTTAAAAGGATTTAGAATTTATTTTGGCATTATAAATAATCTGATAATCTGCTTAATGAATTAAATACTATGCTTTTGCCTTTTCTGACTCTGCCTTTAGTTGTATTATAGATCGCAAGATCAGACTAGACAGACCAAGATTTGCAGTTAGAAATCCTGCAGTCTCTTCTAATGCATTTTTGCCTCGATACCCCTCATCATACATCATCTCAATTTCTCCTTTGTCAGTCTCAACTTGAACTGTCATCAAAGAATATGGACCTAGTTTTTCGTCGTGTTTCTGGACATAGAGACACAACTGTATTTTTTTTACAGTAAAGCTTTGTTCTACAAAATTTCCACCTGACAATAAAACAATTGTTTTGTCAGGCAATCTGTTTATTCTTTGTGGATTGATGACATCTATTACTTTCATTAGTTAATTAATCGTCAATCTTACTAAATAGCATTATCATCATACTAATTGAATTTTAGACGCAAAATCCTCCTTTTTCTTTATTATAAATCTCGTAGGAAATTTTTTCCAGTAGTTTCATTTTTGATTTTAGTGCTTTTTTGTTGTGATCATAGTCTTTCTTTTCTACAAGTGTTTGTAACAGCATTAATTGTTCTAATGTTAAAACCCTTAACCCTTTTTTGGATACAATCTCAAGAAGCATCAGTCTTTTTTGATCATCGTCTTCCAAAAAATTTGACATGATGTCACATCGTATAATTGCCTAAAATTCTTTTCTTGTTCTTTCCAAGAACTTTGAGTATATTCTTATTCTTTCAAGTGTTTGTGCAAGTTTCATTTCTGTTCCAGGAGTTGGATGCATCTTAAAGAAGCGTCTTATTTCTGGTTCTTTTTTGTTGTCATACACCACAGTTATGGAACCTACGACTCTGTTTATGAGAGGACTACCAACTCCAAATTTTTTCACGATCTGTATCCAGTTCTTTTTTACCCAAGGCCAAACAAGTTTTCTACCATATGGATTTGCAGCTATACGCATAATTGGTAAGTGAAGGTTTTGAGAGCGTACTTCTTTTGTGAGGATAAACTTTAATGTTCGTGCAAGCAATCGTTCATCTTGAAAAGATGATAATGCGCTAAGAAACCTCAATTTCTCTTCTTGCATAGTTGCTTTTTTGAATTGTTTTACCAAGATTTCATATGTTTTGTTGTCTCCACTCCATGCTACAAGCGAGTATACCACACCACGAAGATCTGGACGAAGGGAACCGGGGTTTTTCAAAAACTCGTTGAAGTGTTTCTTTGCTTCTTCAAGTATTTCTTCATCTCCTAATCTGCCAAGTGAACCTATGAGAAGGCTTCGAAGAAGTGCTGATGTGTGTTTTTCTCCTTCTTTTTTCTCCCAACCAAGTCTATCAAATAATTTTCTGAAATATTCTTTATTGTATTCTTTTATCTCATCCCAAAAGATCTCATCTGAAGATACTAAATATAGAAAGTCTAGACTCCCAGCCAGATCTGATGAAACAAGATAATCATTTTCATCAAAATATGACCTTGCAAATTCAAGAAATTTCTTTAGTGAGATTTGGCCAGATATACATAATGCAAAAAGATCATGTTGCAAACCCCAACGATCTGTATTACTTAGAGTTTTTTGTCCCACCAATTCCTTTAATTTCTCTAGGGTGCCATCATCATATTTTACTCTGTACATGCCCATCTGGTCAGCATTTAGTTTAAACCAATCAGCATTAAAGACAACTGTCTCTGATTGTCTTGTCATGAGTTTGAAAGTTAGATCATCTTGAGTTTTAATAGAAACCGGTATTATCCAATTTCCTTTCTGAGATTTCCCATCTCTTTCAGCAAGATATCTTTTTTGTGTAAGTAATATTTTAGAATTTTTTGCAGTAGCTTCAATTATTGGATATCCTACTTGTCTGACCCAACCGTTCATCATTTTTCTAACAGACTTTTTTGAAACGCTTTCTAGTACATTCCAAAGGTCCTCAGTCGTAGCATTTCCATACTTGTATTTTGTTAGATAATTTTCCAATCCCTTACGGAAGTTTTCTTCTCCCAGAAAGTTTTCAAGCATCCTAAGTACAGAACCACCCTTGTTGTAGCTGATTTCATCAAAGATTTCTCTAACCTCAGATGGTTTGTTTACCTTAACATCGATTGGATGTGAAGTTTTTAGTGCGTCAAGACTCATAGCTCCGCTAGTTTCACCAATTAGGAATTGGTCCCATAAATCCCATTGAGGATAATATTTGTGAACTGCTTTTGTTGCCATAAAAGTTGCAAAACTCTCGTTAAGCCAAAGATCATTCCACCACTTCATTGTAACAAGATTACCAAACCACTGGTGTGCAATTTCATGCGATATTACCTCTGCAATGTGCTGTTTTGTTTCAGTTGATGAGGTCTTGGGATCGTACAAAAGTATGGTTTCTCTAAATGTAATTGCGCCCCAATTTTCCATTGCACCTGATGCAAAATCAGGAACCGCAATCATATCAAGTTTAGGAAGTGGGTATGGGATCTTAAAGTAGTTCTCGTACCATTTCAGAAACTGTTTTGTAAATTGTAATGATAGTTTGCCAAGATTTTTCTTGCCTTTGGTGGTAACAATTCTTATCAATGTTTTTCCAAGCTTGCCTTGTAAGAACTCAAGATCTCCCACACCAACATAGAGTAAATAAGTAGACATTACAGGTGTATGATCAAATTTGAAGAGCGTTTTTTTGCCAATCTTTCTCTTTGATACAACAGGCATGTTTGATATTGCAGTAAGATTGCTGTCTGTAATTACTGAAACATCAAAAGTTGCCTTGGCTTCAGGTTCATCCCAACACGGAAATGCACGTCTTGCATCTGCAGCCTCAAATTGAGTAGTTGCCATGAATTTTGTTTTGCCTTGTTTGTCCTTGTACTCGCTCCTATACAGACCTACGAGTTTGTCATTTAAAATTCCTACAAAATCAATAAAAAGATCAACCTTGTCTTTGATTTTTTCTGGCGTAATGACTACCAGTTCTTCGTTTTTTTCATCTATCGTTACTCTAGCTTTGAAAGTTTTACCTTTTGATATGACATAGCAATTTTTTATTTCAATTTCGGCAGAGTTTAGAACAAGCTTGTTTGTGGGTTTAGCAATCTCAACAGATATTTTTTCTTTTCCTAAGAAAGTAAAATTTTTGAAATTAGGTTCAAATGTTATATCATAGTTTTTTGGGGAAACTAGTCTCATGAAAGTCTGTTTATTTTATTGGGCTAAGTAAGTCTATCGCATCTCTATATATCATATTAAGACATGATCAGATTATACCAAAAATTGATTGACATAATATACTCAATTAAATTCAATTTATCTTAATTCTTGTATATTCTTGTAAGGATCTTTTTGATGATCTCGGAATATGGTTATGTGACTGTATACCCCAAAAGAGAATATGATGTAGTACCAGATAAACAGAATATCCACTGGATGCCCTTGATAATAGGAATTATCTAAGGTGGCGATCAAAAAGCCAGTATCTGCCATGGATTCAAATATGATGGCTACGCACATTAGTGACCATAGAAAATTCACCTTGCCTCTGAAAAACAATATCACCCCAATTACTGCAGGTGCTAGAACTAGTGCATCTGCTATTGGATAACTGATTGCTACTGCAAGTTCAGACCAACCAACATCTGGGTTTTCAGCATACGTAATGTACAATGTAGGCGTTAATGATAACATAGCTATTGCCAAAGCCTGAAGAAATACTTTCTTTGAAATCGAGTTTTTTACAGGTTTTAGATACAATATTGTAAATGCAAACAAAAATGGGTATCCTACAAGCCAAAAAGTATCTGCTTCTGAAGGAAACGGTTCATAGCCTAATTTTAGATTATAATATAATGTAATTCTTTCTGCAATAAACCACAATATAGCAAAAATAGAAAATAGAACCCAAGCCTTCCCGTGATCTCCTCTAATACCAAATCTTTTTGACAAAATAATAGATAAAAAAACAAGTGCCATGGTTACAGGAACATATAGTGACAAAGATACGGTTGATGCAATATCTTTTCCAAACAAGTTGGCAACAGCCAGAACAATTCCAGAAAATATAATAATAAAGAACAGGATTTTTTTTAGATTAGAACGTTCCAAATTATTTTGCAATGTCATTCTTTGATGGCGTTTAGAAATTCTTCAATTGGTTGTTGAGTAGCAAATTCATCCAAATGTTTGTGGATTGATTTTATAATATTTGAATAAGTGTTACCGTATAACTCTTTTAGAATCTCTTTAAGATATTCCGGATGATCAAAACAATCAGGAACATAGCATTTATAATTATCATACAGGGCATGCGTAACTTCATCCAATACAGGCGTACCCATCTCAAGTAAAGCATGTTTTATGGATAGTGCAACTAGCGCCTTTTTGATTTCTCCGTTTGTAACATCCATAACTTTCATGTTGAGTTTCCATGTTAAAAAAAGAGAGGTTTTCAATGTTTCTTTTCGAGTCAATTTTATAGATTTTATTCAATTTTTGTACGCATAATTAACAAATTAAATACTATTTTTGATGAGTTATTCATAGCGTTTGTCAGATAGGCAAATAACGTAACTAACTTATTTTTTCCATTAATTTCTACCTCTGTTTTTATAATAATCTCCTGAAATTCGGTATTTGGTCCAAGCATCATCTTGGAGATAAACTGGACAAGAGACAAATCGCGTATAGTTCCTTTGATTTTGTATTCTTTGTCACTTACAGAATACACGCCACCTCTAGTAGTTGGCTTGCTTACAGGCATGGATGATTTGATTATAGTTACGTCTTCTAAAGAATACACCTTGTCTTGATAATAAAGACAGTATTCATGTTTTGTATCATCTTGCATCAGGCGTGATAAAACATTTTCATCTATACGCATTACAAATTTTTGTTTGTTTGTTTTAATTGAATGTTACTTCAATAGTATGAATCGCTAAGAGTTTATCTTCTTTATCTGACTTTCCTAGACAGATTGTGGTTGTTGCGTACTTTCTTTTTTATAACTTGATTTTAACCAGAGCGGTGTTATTATCGTAGTAACTGCAACCATAATGACAATTGTAGAGTAAACACTTGATGTAAGTATTCCAGATGTAACACCAATTCCTGCTACAATTAATCCAACTTCACCTCTTGAGATCATGCCAATGCCAACTTGCATGCCTTTCCTTTTATTTTTTAGAAACAGTATTGCAGGTAAGCCACATCCAAAATATTTTGTAGATACAGCAATTGCAATTATTATACCACTTAGCAGGAGAACTTCAAAGGTGATCCCCCTAAAGTCAACTTGTGCACCTATAAACGCAAAAAACAGTGGTGCAAAGATTAAGCCGAGCTTGCTAACATAATGTTCTATTTTTTCAAATACCCTAGTTGAAGATAAAGCCATGCCTACTGCAAACGCTCCAACAATTGGTGATAGACCTATTGATGCTGCCAATGCAGCAGCACCAAAGAATAGTGCTGTTGAGATACCCTCCACAGATCCTTCTGCTTTCCACATCTTTCGTGCCACAATTCTTGGTACTATTATGATGGAACCAATTAGCAATATTGCAAAGAAGCCAAGTACTTGAGCTATTACAATAGCTATTCTTATAGGATCAATGTTAACTACGCCAGAAGAGTCAGCGCCAAGAGAGCTAACTACGGATAATATTGCAATAGCAAGTATATCATCTACAATTGCAGCTCCAATGATAAGACGTGCTTCAGGAGTATGTATTTTGTTAAATTCACGCAAAACTTGAACCGATATTGCTATGCTTGTAGCTGTGAGCGCAGTTGCTATTAGCATTGACTGAAACGCGTCAAATCCAAATAATTCAAAAACAAAGAAGCCGGCAAAGAATGGAACTATCACTCCTGATGTTGCAACTATGAAAGAAGATTTACTGCCACGAAGAAATTCTTTTGGAGTAACCTCAAGTCCCGCTATAAAGAGAATTACTATAGCACCAATTTCTCCTAAAATTCGTAATTCGCCATCAATTTTCAAAAGTTGTTGTCCATCATAAACAAAAAATGCCCCTAACGCAAATGGTCCAACAATCATTCCTGCCAATAATTCTCCTAATACAATTGGAAGTTTCAATCTAAGAAAGAGCTCAGCCATAAGCTTCGCTGCAAAAAGCAGAATTCCTACGCCAATTATGGTTTGAATGAAATGCGATTCAATTGCCAAGCTGTGTTTATCACATACATAAAGGATTAAGACACCCAATATAAGTTGGGTCAAAGATAAAAAACCAGAAAGCGAATTTTTTCATTTTTCGCAGGGTTGATAAAGAGAATAACCTTAAAGTAAGTAAGGACAGTTCAGCAATTTTATTGCCAAATAGGCTTTCATTTAGTTTAGATAAAAAACTAATTTCTCTAGTGATAATAGTGTCAGCAATTGCTCTTGTCACCACTGCTGTGTTAAGCTTTAACTTTGCACAAAATACTCTCAAAGAAGGAGTAGAAAATCAACTAATTGGCGAATCAACAATAAGAGGGGAAGCGGTTAGAGCGTTATTTTATACTAGAATCAAAGACATGCAAATCTTAGCTACTACACCCATGGTACACAATCTAGTTAGTGAATTAAACGGTGTTGCTCATGATGAACTTGATTTGGAATTAAAAATAAGAGAGAAAAGACGTGATTTTCAAACGGAGGTAAAAGCATTCCGTGAATTAGTTGGATATTCAATTGGTTTTGCTGATGTAAAAATTATTGGCAGAGACGGAATTATTTATTTTTCATTAGGTAGAGTTACAGATGAAAATTTTTCAAAAGATCCACTATTTATCAGAGGTTTAACTGGACCTTTTGTAGAATTACAACCAATTTTTCAAGGCGGACATGAAATGGTTGTAGTCACACCAATTTTTGGGCCAGAAAGTTCACAACCAATCGGAGTCTTAATTGGAGAGGCTAGCACTGTAGAATTAGACAAGATTCTGTTAACTGAGAGTGGCTTGGGCAAGACAGGTGAAGTATATCTTGTAAACAAAGATCATTTAATGATTACAGAATCACGATTTGTAAAAGATGCGGTGTTTCAGCAGGTAGTAAACACTATACCGGTATCAACATGTTTTGAGCAAGGCAAGAGCATTGGGGGATTATACAATGATTACAGAGGAATTCCAACCTATGGATTTTCTTACTGTGCAAAAGACTTGGGATTTGTTTTGCTTGCAGAAAAGGATGAATCTGAAACATTTGAACCTATTCTAATTCTTCAAAACAAGATCTTTCTTGCAGGAGTTGTGATAATAGTCGTGATGGTAATACTTGCCTATATTCTGTCAAAGCGTCTTTCAAGGCCAATAATCAAGCTGCGAGATGCAGCAAATGAGATAGCAAATGGAAATTTTGACGTCAGAACGAACATAAAAAGAAGTGATGAGATAGGACAGCTTTCGTTGTCCTTTGATGCAATGGCAAAAAAAATACAAGAATCATTGATAGCCATAAGACAAAGAGAAGACACCATAAAACAGCAACAAGATGTACTGCTGCAGTTCTCTGAACAAAGTGAGAATTATTTTGTTTGTTTTCTTGATGTTATAGAATCTACCAAATTAACTGCTAAATTAACTGATTTAGAGTCGAGTAAGTTCTATAGCATATTTCTCAATTCTATGGCCACCTTGATTAGAGACTTTGGAGGCATTGTTGTGAAAAACATAGGAGATGCATTGTTGTTTTACTTTCCAAAAACAAATACTCAAGACAACGACACTGTCAAAAATGCATTAGAGTGTTGTTTAAAAATGTGTGAATTTAATGAGCAGATTGGTAAGAAAATGCAAGAAGAGAACTTGCCTGCATTTGATTATAAGATCAGTGCAAACTATGGCTCTGTAAGAGTGGCAAAAATGGCTACTTCTGCTATCGATGATATTTTTGGTTCTACAGTAAACAAATGTGCAAAGATTAACCGATTTGCACCGCCAAATGGATTAGTTATAGGGGAAGCATTGTATGAGATCATAAAATCCTTTGATTCATATGATTATAGATTAGTAAATGGCGAGTCAGGTACACAAGAATATGGTGCGGTGTATCAAGTAACACGAAAATAATTTGCTATAACCTCAAGTATTAATTACATGCAGTGCAAAAGCTTGACATGGAATTTGTTAATATGGAGGAACCTGACTTAAAAAAACCAATAGTCATAGCTGCAATGCAAGACATGGGAAACGTGGGCAGCATAGTAGTTGATCTTATCAATGACAATCTGAATACGCGCCTCTTTCGCTATATCTCGTCTTCATATCCTCCATATGTTGTTGACAAAGGTGGTTACATTGATTTTTACCAAGAAAAATGGGAATATAGATACGGTAAAGATATCATAATATTTGGAGGAGGCAGAGGCCAGCCAGAAAACAACGAAGACCTCTACAAGTTATGTCAAGATGTCATAGATGTTGCAAAAAGATATGAAGTCAAACTAGTCTACACGCTTGGTGCGTTTCATACAAATCATGTTTTAGACAAAAATCCAAGAACATTTGTTACAACAACTTCCCCTGAACTAACTGATCAAGTTAGTAAGATTGGTGTAGATATTACGCCGCAACAGTCACTGATAACAGGATTTAATGGTTTGATTCTTGGGTTTGCAAAATCAAATGACATGCAAGGTATTGGATTGTATGGCGAGATAAATGATCCACAAATACCACAATATCGTGCGGCAAAAAGTGTGCTACAAACTTTGGAAAGATTGACGTATCAAAAATTTGGAAACCTTGATGAACTTGACTTAATGGCAGATGCAGTAGACAACGAAGTACGCAAGTAAAAAGAATAAGTCCTACGCGGATTTTATATACAAAAAATGGTTTTATGAAAACATGAGTATGACAGCATGGAAATGTTACACTTGTAATCTGACTTTCAAGCGAGAGTCACATGCTGTATTACACAAAGATCTCTCAAGGCACAATGCTCAACGAATACAAATAGCTACCGCATAAATAGGAATCTTTCCTCACCTAATTTTAGTAGTTTCGACAATTAGGAAGTTATTTTAAGATGAGAAAAATTTAGGACAGTTTGTTTTCATCAACCGCTATTTTTAGTCTCAGTAAGGCCTCCTTTACTTCTGCCTTTGCCTTTTGTATAAAAGACAACAGGTCTGCTTTTGCTTTAGTTACAGCGGACTTGTAATCATCCATTATTGATCGTAAGTCTTTTTTGAGCATGGGTTGATCATCTACGCGTATGACAAATGCAGAAGGATAACTTGAACTGACAACATCAAGTGTCAATATCACAATAGAAAGGCTAGATATGCATTTAGATTCATTTTTAAAAAGATCATGAAGCATAACTAAAATATTGCATACAAGTTCTACTGAAAATAATGTTATATTGTAGTATGAATCAATTGTGTTTAAATAAAGTTGCAAAGTGAATTGAAAATATCTAAAAATGAAGAAGGATGGGTTATCATAGAGGATCAGACACGTATAGAAATTATTTTACATGCGTTGGGGGACGATGATAAAAAGAATATCTTGATGGCATTAGCAAATAGCCCAAAAACAATTAATGCGGTATTGACAAGATGCAACATTCCAAAAACATCAGGATATAGAAAAATCAATTCCTTGATAAATGAGGACTTGATAGTAGCCAGTGGTTTTGGTCATAATGATGACAATAAACGAGTAACCTCTTATATCTCAATATTTTCAGATTTAAAAATCGATTTTATAAAAAACAATGTGACGGTTAAAATCCGTCCAAATAAGAATCTAGAAAAATCCCTAAACTAAAACTACGTCTATTTGAACCAGTCGAATTCTTGTCTTCTTTTTTGTACGGGCATGTCCTTAATTATAGCCTTGACTACCTCACTGTGATTATACGTAAGATGTCTCAAGAATTTGGTTGATTCTTCTTCTTTTGTTTGTTCATCTGATAATAGATCACTTTCGCTAAGCTCCTTTATCAGAGTCTTACATTCGTCACATGGTTCAAAGTCAAGATATAATTTCATTATAAATTAGAAGTATGTTTTTGGGTAATAAGGTTATGCCACTAAATAAATAAGATAGCATATGCGATCTGCAGATTAGATCGTTTGTAGTTTATTTTTTTAAATTTATACACTATGTTGCAACGCGCAAAAATCTTTCTTCGATTTCAGTCCAGTCGACAACATTCCACCATGATTCAGTATAATCTGCGCGTCTATTTTGATATTTTAAATAATATGCGTGTTCCCAAACATCCAGACCAAGAAGTGGGATTAATCGAAGTGTCCAAGGGCTTGTTTGATCAGGCATCGCCTTGAATTCTAGTCTAGAGTATGTTTGATTATAAACTAGCCAGCCCCAGCCGCTTCCTTGTATTGCTAAACTCCCTTGAGAAAATTTTTCTTTAAACTCTTTAAAACTGCCAAAATAAATTTTGATTTCATCTGCTAGCCTCCCACCAGGTTCATCACCTCCATTTGGCTTCATGCTTTCCCAGAATAATCTGTGATTATCGAATCCACCACCATGAAAATTTATTGCGCTTCGTGCATGTTCTGGAATTGTATTTAAATCAGACAGGATTGCAGTGATGTAATTTTTGTGTAAAAGCGCGTTTATGCTTTCAAGTGCTGCATTTAGGCCATTTGCATAAACTTGGTGATGTTTTGTGTAGTGTATCTCCATTGTTTTTGTATCAATGTATGGTTCTAGTGCATCATACTTGTAATTTAGTGGCGGAACTTCGTATTTGCCCATATGATTGTAGTACCTTAACGGTGTTTTTAAAATAATGGCGTGACCCTCTTGCAGAACGCGGGGAGATTACCACCCATGAATCAGCGCCATTGCGCTACAGATTCCTTGTATGTGTTCCGCGGGGCCACGCTACTTTAATCCATTACTCTGACAACAAATGTCATTGGTATCATAATGTTATCTCAAATATTTAAGATCTATCTAAAAAAATTCTACTAATTGTTTATTTTCAATAGATTAATCTTGTATGATCGCTTTTAGAAAGGAAAATTATATTAGAAAATTTAGAGATCTTGTTATTTTCCATCATACGGTCTTTGAACAACAAGGAAACATCGTAGAAGATGAGACATTTTATGACGATGTGTAGGTTGCTACAATGTACTTTTATCAAAACCAACCAATCCCGGACTCTGTTGCACAGCTAGAATACCATGAGATCAAAGTGACAGATATCTTCAAGTAAGATAGTCTACTTGAAACTTTTCATGTTTTGACCAATCAGAGGAATTATCTTTTTCTGGATAATTTCATCAGCTTTTGCTTGTGGGTCAAATGAAACCAAGACAACATGTGAAAGACGCCTATTTTTGTCTGCAATCGGAATGGTGGCACGAATTATCTTTTCATAATGTGATGTAGCATAACTTATTTTGCCTAAAAGATACTCCCAACGCAATCTTGTAGCTTGCCTGTTTGCTGCAGTTATTGCATATTCTGCTCTTTGGTCTGACGAAAATATTGCTTTAAGGCCCTTTCTTTCTGCGTCTGCCTCAAGCGTGCCATCTTCGTTTGCAATACCAACAAAACGTATTGTAGGATCCAGTACAACTATCTTTTCACACAATTCTTTGAAAAACTGCTTCATCATTCCATAACAGGAAAAATGTGAATATATGTTATTTGTTCCAGTAAACAGATTATCATCAATTTAGGATAAAGCGTGTTATTTTAAATGATGTTTTAGATCAATTTTTATCTAATACTTTGTATTTGAAACCATGATTGCAATAGTTTTAGTCAAGTTCAAAAAAAGTGCAAAAGAAGTTGCAGAATATGGAAGCAGGGTTATGAAAAATGTTCCAAAATACATCAAGATCAAAGCATCCTACTGGACAATGGGAAGATATGATGCAGTGTGGATTGTAGAAGCACCAAATGAGGAAAAACTATTTGAGTGGTTCTTAAAGGCGGGTCGCATTGACATTGCTAAAACCGAGACGATGGTTGCACTAACAAGAGAGAAAGCAATGAAGATGCTTTCTTCTGTAAAATAATTTTTGGTAAAACTTGATCAATTTAGTTCATCAATCATTTCTTATTGTTTTTAACATAAGATATTTAACCATTGAACAGTAAATAAATTAAGAATGGTCGTAGATAATAAAGCAACTATTTCTTATGTTCAATTACTCAAAGAAGATCTTGTAATTTTACGTATAACTCCAAATGATGGCATTATACCAGATTATCAGGCAGGTCAATTTGTTACCATTGGTATTCCAGTAGTATCTGAAAATTACAAGATTGTTCGCAGAGCATATTCAATTGCTTCTCATCCTGAAAACAAAAAGTATTTTGAATTTGTACTTAGGTGGGTTCGAAAGCCTTTACCTGGTCGTGTTACAACCCAGCTATTCTATGCAAGTGAAGGGGATCAGATATCTTTGGGAAAACCAACTGGAAATGCTTTAACAATTAATGAAACATTGCCTGATGGCAGTAAAGATAATAGAAGAATTGTCTGTGTTGGAGGCGGTACTGGTATTGCGCCTTTTGTAAGTTTTGCACAACATCTTCATGCAGTGGGTGACAAAAGAGAGATTGTTGTTTTACACGGTGCTAGTTATGTAGACGAATTAAGTTACAAAGGACTATTTACAAAGTTAGAACACGAAAGTCTCGATAGAGGAAAAGACAAGTGGAACTTTAGATATAGAGCTTCGATAAGCAGACCGGAAGAATGGTTTAACAGATCATGGAAAGGTCAAACAGGTAGAGTTGAAAATTTCTTAAGATCTAAAGATGGGGGGATATCACCTTTAGAAGAACTTGTTGGAGAAAAAATTACAAAAGATAATACGATGTTCTACATTTGTGGTTGGCAAGGAACAATCGATGGGGTAATGGACTATTTATCTCCAAAAGGTTTTGTAACTCTACATGATAAACGTGAAGATGGAAGCTTTGAAGCAAAATACGAATCATACGGTTAACCACTAAAATTTTGTTAAAGAAATAATATTATGCGTTTTAGATCTAGTACGGAAACGCAGGTTAGATTGGTATACTTCCAGTGCTGGATAACAGGACCAGTCCATGCTCATCAAATTTTTTGGCTACAAATTTGGTTTTTCAGCTTTTTCTTAGTATGAATTGCATTAAGGCTTCTTTGGAGTATTCGATTCCATGTTCCTCAGCAGAATGTTTACTATAGGCCACAATTACCTTTGCAATATCGTCTCCTTCGGCAATAAAATCGCACTCAAAACCATAATCTTTGCAGATGAGCTTGGACATCATTGATAACAAAAAATAGGTGATATATATCTCGTTTCATTTGGTTTTACGGACAAACAATTGCAGTTTCAAACAGTTATGAATTATCTTGTTCTGATGCTTTTTTTGAACTGTTCACAGGTGTAGAAACAATGCTTTCTACAACAGCCTTTGTTAACTCATCAATAATTTTGATTTTTTTCTCATCAGTTTCTCCTAGAATTCGTAGTGCTTTCTCTAACTCTTGTCTTCTTAACGAATCTACACTGGCAAACACATCCTTAACTAAGGGTTCTGGCTCAAGTCGGTTCATTGTTGCCTCGATAATTGGAACTTCTTTACTGATCATTTTTTCTGCAGCAAGAACCTCTTCCTTTCTAGATTTCAAATTTCTTTCCTCCATCTCAGCAATTTGATCTCTAAACATTAATTTAGTTCCAGGAAGCGTAGAGACTTTCTCATCAACTGCTCTGGGATCTGAGATATCCAGTATCATTGTACCTTTTGTTTTACTTTCCATAACTATTCTTATTTTGTCATAAGTAATTATGAAATAATCTGCCGTAGTTGCAACAAAGATTATGTCAAATTTATCGAATCCTAATAAAACATCTTCAAACTTTATTGGTTTTCCACCCAATATTTTAGAAAAACCAGTGGATCGTTCAATGGTCATGCTGGAAATATCAAAGGCATATTTTTTTTTATTAAGAGATTTAGCAACCATGGCTGCTGTTTCTCCTGTGCCTACGAGTAGAACACGTTTCTTTCCATCTAAACCTGCGTATTCTTCTGCAATTTTGACAGCAATATCACCAATTGATGTTACTCCTCTACTAATTCCAGTAGAATCCCTGATACGAGTTGCAATTCGTATAGAACTATCAAACAATTTATTCAATATTCTCCCAGATGCTTTAGCTAGTTTTGCACTTGAAATTGATGCTTTTAATTCCTCAAGGATTACTTCATTTCCTACAACTACTGATTCCAAACCAGACGCCAGTCTTAACAAATGAAGGTAAACATCAGTATTCATATACACCTCAACAATTTGGTCAAAGTGGTCAAGCTCATATTGTTCTAGTTCTGTTAGTGATTCCCAAGTTTCTTTGATTTTATTTAAAACAAGACCTTTCCCTTCACTTCTCCTCACATCTGGCGCTTCACCTTTTTCTATATTATTTACCGTAAATACTTCAACCCTACTAGCATTCTGAATAATTATACATTCTGAAACACCGTGGATTTTCTTAAAAGATTCACAGGCAGTTTTGATATCTTTGAATGAAAATTTTTCTAACTTGTGTATTGGAATATTTTTGAAAGTAACTCTGGTATTAATGATGTTAAAACTATTTTCACTCATTTGGTATCACCGTTTATTCTCGAAGTTTACCTCTTCCACCTTTTGCTGTACGGAAAACATTCATGCCAAAGTAAAAATTTTGATATAATGAATCTAAATACTTGAGATCTTGTTCAGTTCGCATGATATCACCTACGATCGTATAAGGATCATTTTTTAGTCGGTCGAGTTTTTGTTTAGTTTCCTCTATAAGATCACTTATTCCAGATTCATAATTAGAAATCCCACCGAATTCAGAACTGAGCATATGCTCTGGCTTGTATGACGGAGTTTGATCTGTTGCAATCTCAACTTTTCTTGAAATCTCTTCTTGCTCTTCTTCTGTAAGTACAGGCCTTGGTGGAACTAGGTCCTTTTTATAATGGAAAAATTCTGGTTCTCCCATTTCTCGTCTGAATATTCGTTCTTGACCATGTTTATCAGTAAACGATGCGCCTGCTGCCTTTGCTGCTGCTACTGCCTTTGCTGCCTCTTCATATTCTTTCTGTACTTCTGCTTCTGCTGCTGCTTTTGCTGCTGCTGCTTTTGCTGCTGCTGCTTTTGCTGCTGCTTCTGCTAATTCCGCTGCTTCTGCTGCTGTCAATCCTAGTTTCTTTTTTGGAGGATCCTGCGGATTTTCATCAGACACGTAATTACATCATTTGGGGTTAAATTTTAAGTTTTTATCATATGTTTTGGGTCTAAATCAGATCCTAAGATAATCCCAAAAAGCAAAAATATCCTTTTGGTGTGGTACCCCTAAACTTTTCGAAAATCTCTGAATGTCTTAGTGGTAGATCAAACATTTCTCTAACTTTTCCCATTGTCAGTCAGGTTTACCGTGGTATTTTCTAGCGATTCTGAAGAGAGAAGCTTTTTATCTGAATTAGACAAAAATACGGTATGTCCCTTCTCTTAAAAGATCGGGTATACACCATGGAATCCACAACCGCAAAAAGGGGTGTTTATCCACTACATGGTTACAAGCTTGGTCTTTATCGCCTGCCAATCAAACTAGATGAGCCAATAGAGATGAAATCAATTGTAGAGGGGCTCAAAAAGACCTTCATAATGGATACCTTTGCTGACAGAATTTATGCAACATACACATGGACTGAGGAAAACATGCCTGATCCAGATGCAAAAGGATACGAAAAGGTTGACCTCTCCGTCACAGTTGAAATTGTAACAGGCGAAGTAGTTGACATAATTTACCAAATCTTTCCAATTGAAAAGTTTGGCGACCCACAATGGGTAAAGGATTATCGCAAAAAGGCAGATCATTATGCGAAAATGATAATTGACACAATTCTACGAAACACCATTTTAGCAGACAAGATGCTTGTATACTATGTCAAGACAAAAAAACTAGGGCAAGAGGCAGCTATCGAAAAACTAGAAGAGCTCACACCACTTGCAAAAATTGTACCAGACGCAAAACCAAAACTAAAGGTCGAAGAACCACAAGATACAACAGCACCACAAGATGTAGGTGGGCCACTAGATGGTCCAAAACCAGGACCAATTGATGTTGAATACAAGTCACATATGCGTCCTAGCCCATCATTTGTTGTTCCATCAAACAAGAATGTCATAAAGACATGGGGAAAAGGAGCTAGTAATGGTAGATTGGGTGTTTGGGGTGAATACGTGTCAGTTGATTTTGATATTTGTGTAGCAGATGGCGCATGTATTGATGCATGTCCTGTTAATGTTTATGAATGGTTTGATACTCCTGGCCACCTGGCATCTGAGAAAAAGCCACTAATGGCACGGGAGCCAGACTGCATATTTTGCTTGGCATGTGAAGGCGTATGTCCGCCACAAGCAATCAAGATCTTCCAGATAAAGTCATAAAAGATCATATATACTGATTTTATTTTGTTTTGTCTTCTACTAGTTTGAATCTAGACAATTGCTTGTAAAGGATAAAGACAACAAAGGCAATTATCAGAAAATCAAAAGGTTTGCAACCAAGTCACCGTATGAAAACGTGGATTTTCCTATAGTAAGTGCCATTGCCTTTAGGTCTCCTGTTTCTGGCATGGCAAGTCCAATGAGTGGTGTTACTATATCAGTTACAAGGGCAGTAATTAGTTTAGAAGATGCCTGACCTATTATGAATGCAATAGCTAGTCCTATTACTCCAAATTTTTGCAAAAAGTCCATGAATTCTTGAATCATGTTTTTCTTTTGAGAAGGAGATTCGCTCACAGAAAATGTGAGTCATGCATCACATAACTATATGAAGGTCAAGATATTCTTGTTGTTTAATTATTTTCTAGGACGTAACGTAATCTGATTATTGCATTTTTAACATCATTCGCAATTTGTTGATATGTAGCCACGGTGTTTTTATCAATGAGAAGATCATGTTGCGGTTTCCAGTCAGATGTGATCAATACTTTGGCAAATGATTGGTGCCCTCCTGTCTGTTCTTTCGATTTTTTTGGTTTGTAGTGAGATATGGAAATTATATTTTCTTTTAGAAGTGATTTCATCATCAGCTCTTTTAGCGTTGAGTCAGAATCAAGTACAGATATCACATCATCGTATACCAACCCAGGTGGAAGTGTGGTTAGCTTGCCAAATCCGTTCCAGACAAAATCTTCTACTTTGGAGTGGAATTTTCCTTTTAGAACTTTGCTTATTGTTCCTATGTTTAGTGGTCCAAGATTAATTGTTGGTGGAAACGACAAAAAAAATCTAATCTTCCATGTGGTGTACTCATGTACTCCCAAACCATATGTACTGCCAGGTGAGAATCCACTTTCTTCAAGCACTTTTCTTTTCAGTATATCAAGATATGTTATGTGTCCGTCTCTTACTCGCATTGCACCCATGCTTGCAATTCCTTCAGTTGGACCTGCAAGCTGGATTCTCGGATAATCATATTCAAAGTCCATAGTACCCGGCTCTAAGAGTTCAGCATCCATGCCAACTGACTCCAGATGCTTTTGCAGTTTGACAACAAAACTATCGTGTAACACTAACACACAATATACTACAATGTATGATGATATAAAATTTTTATATAGAGCTTCTTTCCTAAAACTAATTTTTCTAATTCCGCTTTAGCCTGATTGCTCCCGCACAAACCCATTTCCGGCGCATCAATACCTGACAATCGTATATACTGCTTTTCTTTTGTCTCAAAAGTATCGCCATCAAAAACCCGTACAGCTGTATAAGCCGGAGTTAATACGGGCTTGC
>CAYGLP010000026.1:0-20313 GCA_964350965.1 uncultured Nitrosopumilaceae archaeon
CTAAAATTAATTCTATTTTGTATTCAGAACCTTTTCTAAAAGCTGGTTTTATTGCAAAACTTATTCAAGATACAAAAATTGATATTTTGTATTTAGATCTTGACTTGTTGTACAGCGGATATGTAACATCTGGCATTCTTCTAGCCCCCCAAAATCTTTCTTTATTTCAACCTACATTTGAGTCATGGAATAAAACACTAACAAATCTATTGATAAAACTAAGTATAAAAAAATCTCTAGTCATAGTTGATTCACTTAACGGACTCTACAATTTATTAACTGAAAGAAAAGAAATTGGTAAACTAGTAAACTCATACATAATGTTAATTACAAGTATGGCAAGAAAAACTGATTCTTATGTTCTTGTAGCAAGCATGGTCAGATTCAAAAAAGAAGAAGGATGGATACTTTCTCCTACGGGGAAGCGTCTTATTGAGACAAATATGGTAAAAAAAATACTATTGAAACAAGATGAGTCTGGAATAATTCTTGATTTTCTGAATAAAGAAAAAACTATTATTCCATCAAACTTGGTTCCTCTAGTCTAATCGCTTTATAATGTGATAACCAAACTGAGTCTTTACTATGTCTGAAACTTGACCTTTTTCTAAAACAAAAGCAGCCTCTTCAAATTCTTGCACCATCATTCCTCTTCCAAAAAAACCAAGATCTCCACCTCTTTTTTTGAGCTATCTATGGAATGTTGTTTAGCTAGATTCGCAAAACTTTCTCCATTTGCAATTTTTGTTTTAATTTCTTGTGCCAAACTTAGCTTTTCTACTAATATGTGTGCACAATGAACTTTGTTTGCCATAAGTTTGAAAATAAAATCAAATTATAAAAAAACGTTGATCAGTCTAATTTTGAAATCCATTACACATGATTCTAAATTCTTAGAATAATTAGGAAAAGCTAATAACACATTTTTTGTAACAGCGTTATAAAATTTCCAAACGCCGTTATAACATCGATTTTTTGAGCAAGTTATATTAAGATCTGTTAAGAAAGATTATTCGATAAACATGCCAGTTGGAATTATTCCAGATATAGGCGAACAAATGTGTATAGGCTGTGCACTCTGTGTAGAGATTTGCACAACACTAGGACCAGACGTATTAAGAGTTAAACCAGTAGAAGGCTGGAAGCGAGGTAAAGCATTTGTATTTTATCCAGAAAGATGCATCTCAGATGGAGCATGCATTGGAGTTTGCCCAACAAAGGCAATCTTTTGGATGAGACCAATGGACTTTACTGTCGGACAACCAGTGCCATTATACAGGAACTCTGTATTCGTTAAAGGTTGGACTGAATTAGCAGATTAAGTCCTACAATAACTTCTTTTTATTATCTCAATTTAGTTTCAACTATCTTTCATATTTTCGGTGTATAAATATATGGAAAAATTCTACTTATGTCATTGAGCAAATCAGGTAATTTGTGGCGTAAGGTACATGGAAGAATAACCAAAAAACCAACTAACTTTAGCTGGCTTATCAATGATAAACTTGCAGGCAGTGGAATGCCAACATCGTCTGCAGAATTAGAATGGATCATCAAAAAAGGTGTAAAATCCGTGGTAACGATGACAGAAGCACCTTTACCTGAGTCTTGGATTAAAAATATAAAATATCTTCATGTTCCTACAGAAGATCTTTCTACACCAGATATAGAAGAAATTGATAACACTGTAGACTTTATCCATGAAAGAATAAAAAACAATGAACCTACGATGGTTCATTGTGCCGCAGGAATTGGTAGAACTGGTACAATTCTAGCATGCTATCTTGTTAAATATCATAATCTTTCTGCAAAAGACTCAATTGATAAAGTACGTAAAGAAAGACCTGGTTCTATACAATCAGAATCTCAAGAAATAGCTATAGGACTATATCATAAATTTGTTAACAAGTGACTATTCTGGTATTGAAGTAGTTACCATCTTTCCATTTTCAAGTTTAATGAATAGATACCTGTTATCCTTGAAGATTAGTGTTATCTCGTTTTCTTTTTCAGATTTATCTTCAATTTCAAGCAGTTCCTGACCTCTAATTCCATCAAATTTTGTCATATTTTCACTCTATTAATTCCATTTATATCCTATTTGGTAATTTCGATCTCGATTTCTTTTGAATGCGTTTTTTCGCTAAAAGATTCAGTATAATTATGTTTTAGCCAAGAAACAAAAACTTCTGCTCCTATTTTATGCTTGCCATCACCAAGTTCAGCAGCACTGAATTCCATTTTTTCATCAAAATCAAGAAGCATTTCTTGTGCTTCTGCTTGTGTTCTTGGAATAAATGGTTCAAAATTCTTTGCTATTTGTATCCAGATCTTTTTTTCTGCTATCTGAGTAAGCTTTGGATTACGTGTCCAAAAAATAGCAGCTTTTCGATAAGTATCTACCGGTTTTCCAATCTCGCCTTTTCTTAGTCCGCCTGTGTAAAGTTTTACGCCATATTTTAGCTTGAATGCATTATCATGTTTGTTGTACGCTTCTTCCCAACTTTTTTCATTCCATGCTTCACGCAGTGCTCCCATGACAGAAAATTTTACATTTACTATAATATTTTCATTTAACTTGAATTCATTATTTGATTTTACTAATTCTATGTTACTGATAAAGCTCTTTTCACTAGTCACGCACCGTAATGATTTATATCCTCAATAAGTGTTTTTTTGATTTACAGTGGATGCAAAAATAACAGAATCTTCTTCAAAAGAAGTTAACTTAACCATAACAAAATCTGATATCGGCACATTATACATAGTGCAACATGAATTGCTAAAAGAGCCTGGTATAGAATTTGCTGGTGTGATAATGAAGCACCCACTTACTAGAGAATATTGGATGCGTGTTAACACATCAAAAGGAAGTCCATTAAAGGAAATAGAAAAGGCTACGAAAACTGCCATTGAATATGCAAACGAATTAAAGAAATTAGTAAATTCCAAAATTAAAGGTGCTTAAATGAAATTTTGCCCCAAGTGTGAGGCACGTCTAAAACAAGATAGCTCTGATGAAAATTCTACTTGTCCAAAATGTGGCTATCGTGAAAAGGGTGCAAAACAACGAAAACAAATCACAGTAGAAAGTAAGTCAACAATTGATGTATTAGATGAAAAGGATGGCAAAGAAACTTTACCAACCATAAAAATTGATTGTGAAAAATGTGGACATGATGAGGCTGTATGGTGGATGTTGCAAACTAGAAGTGCAGATGAACCGACAACCCAATTTTATCGATGTACTAAATGCAGCTACACTTGGCGTAACTACGCATAACGTTTAACTTGAACATGTTAGGCATGTGATTAAGTTTGGTATTTTCAGCAAAGACAAGTTGTTCAGATGAATGGAAAGCGATAATTTCTGCGATCTCAACTTTAGTTGAAGAAGCAACGTTTGAGTCAACTGGAGAGGGAATAACATTTAGAGGAATGGATCCATCCCATGTTGCATTAATAGATATAGCATGGCCTAACTCTGCATTTGAAAAATACGAATGTGATAGTGATGTAAAGTTTGGGGTAAGAATAGACGAGTTTTCCAAATTAATCAAAAGAGCAGACAAAAAAGACAATATAGAGATCAGCATTTCTGAAGACAATCTATTGCTTGTAACCATAGGCAAAAATAAAAAGTACAAAATGAGACTGATTGAGAGTTCTGCAACTGATACCCCGTTACCAAAAATCTCATATAATGCAAAAATTGGTGTGACGGCAACAGAGTTTGATAAAATTCTGGGTGATATTCAGGTAGTATCAGAATATCTATCCATAAATGCAACTGCTACCAAGGCTGAATTTTCTGGAAGAGGCGATTCTGGTGAAGCGGTTATAACATTAGAAAAAGGAATGCCAGAAATGCCTGAGATCGATGTAAAAGAATCTAGTGTCGCAACTTACAGCTTGGAATATCTTAACAGCATTGTAAAAGCAGTGGGTACAATTGCAGGTACAGTAATTTGTGAATACTCAACAAAGATGCCACTAAGACTAGAATTCAAGGTTGCAAATGTGGGCAGAATTCATTTCTATCTGGCACCTCGAGTGGAAAGTTAAAGCATTTAAGGACAATTAAAAGAGATATACTGAATTGAAACTCGTACTGAAGTTTGGTGGAACATCAATATCTTCTGTTACAAACATTAGGTATGTTGCTAAACTTTTACAATCATTATCTAAAGAACATAAGATAGTTTCTGTCTTTTCTGCAATAACTGGCGTAACTGATGATCTGATACGCATTACTTCTCTAATACAAAAAGGGAATAAAGACGCTGCAAATAACTTGGCAAAAAAAATAATTAAAAGCCATATGCAAATAGCAAATCAATGTGTAAAAAATCCAAAAATACGAAAAGAACTGGTAGAAAAAATGAGAGATGATTTATCAGAACTTGAGGAATTATTGCATGGCATGCTTTTGCTTGGAGAAGTAACCCCTCGTTCCTCTGATTATCTGATATCATTTGGCGAACGGCTATCTATCAGTTTAATTGCTTTTGCCTTGAACGATTTAGGTTCAAAAGCAGTTGCTCTTACAGGCAAAGACATAGGCATAGTGACAGACTCAAATTTTGGTGAAGCAAAGCCTCTAATGGATACCACAAGACTTCGTGTATCTCATACAGTTGAATCCGTCTTAGAAAAAAAGACACTTCCTGTCATTGGAGGCTTTGCTGGTGCTGATCAATATGGAAACATAACTACATTTGGTAGAGGCGGTTCTGATTATACAGCAACAATTGTAGCTTCTAGCATAAGAGCAGATGAAGTTTGGTTGATGAGCGATGTAGATGGATTGATGACAACGGATCCAAAAATTGTAAAAAATGCAAAGGTGCTCAAAGAAGTATCTTATACCGAAGCCATGGAAATGGCACTATTTGGTGCAAAGTACATACATCCACGTGCACTTGAACCTCTAGTTACAAAAAAAATACCATTAAGGATCAGAAGTACTTTTAATATTAAAAATTCCGGTACTCTTGTTACTGCATCACCAAAAGCCGATACGCAAAAAACTGTGAAATGTGTTAGTGCAATACGACATACCGGATTAATCGATGTTCGAGGTGGCAGTATGGTTGGTGCACCTGGAACAGCAGCTACAATCTTTTCTACACTAGCAAAGGCTGGAGTTAATGTTATGATGATCTCACAGAGTCCTTCAGAATCAAGCATCTCTATTATTGTTAAAAAGAACGATCTCGACAAAGCAGTAAATACACTTGAATTGAATCTACTAGGTAAAATAATCAAAAAAGTTGAGGTTACTATTGATGTAGCAATAATAGCATTAATTGGTTCTGGAATGCGAGGAATTGTTGGAGTAGCATCAAAAGTGTTTGCAGCAGTAGCAAAAAAGGGCGTTAATGTTGTTATGATTGCACAAGGTTCATCAGAACTAAATCTTGCATTTGTAGTTAAAGATGCTGATTGTAATGCTGCAGTACAGGCATTACATGATGAATTTGAGCTTGCAAAAATAAATTAAATATAAGAAAGCCAAATTTGGAAAAAAGCATTTATGTAAATTGATGATTTCGATTGTATGAACAAATACTTAGTTATGACCATAATTGCTGTAGTCATAGCCACGATTTTTTCGATACCTTTGCTAACAGACCAATTTGTTAATGCAAAGACATTGAAAAAAATCCAATTTACACAAACACTAACCTCAATGCAAGATCCAGGTCAGGGACACGAAAGTCACCAACTTGCAATAATACTATCCCCTAACAAAGGAGCCATTTATGATGGCTCGATAACATATACGGCAAGTGAGCCAGTACAAATTGTTGTTTTACATGAAATTAACAAAGATGATGCAAAAGGACAACCAACATGGACAGTAGATGGTGATACCATCTTTGGACTTACACTTGTAGATTCTGGTATCAATGCAGGTTCGTATGAATTTACAGGTGCTGCATTAGCTTTGCATACAAAAAATACAAACAAATTTACTGCGACAATAAGTGTAGATGGATGGATACGAGGACAAACACCTGAATTAATGGAAAAGAAAGCAGAGACTATTTTTGAACCTGCCTTGAAATTATCACGATCAAGTGTTCCAGCAGAAATTCCATTACACAAAGCATTCTTTGATGGACAACCTGTTTACTATATAATTACAGATACAAATGATAAAACACACGCTAAGGCAATATCTGAAAAACAGAAATGGAAAGTTGAAATCGCTCCTCCTTTGAGTAAGACTCCAAAAGAATCCCTGGGTGATGTTTACATGTTTCTTAATGGAATAGAAGGAAACGGAACACATGGATTTCAAGATGAAGTCTTTTCAAGTACGCCAGCACAAACAGAACAATATAGCGCAATACATTCTGTAACACATGTTACTTGGAAAGACAATCAGGAATCCAAAGTTCTAGATTCTATTCAAAATATTCTTGACGCACAAAAAGCAGGTAAAATAGAACTTGAAAAAACCGATGCAATAATTAACATGCCACAGATTGTATGGCCTGACGGTCAAATGTCTGTGAGGCCAGACAAGACTCTTACTGATGATACTCCATACGTTGGTGGGCAAATTCTTGAAATAAACATGGAAAAGATGACTGTAACCTTTGTGGCACATCGAGGATGGGGGCCTGACGGTAGAACAATATACTATATTGTAACAGATGCAACACCTTCTGGACCTGCTGGTATGATGGGTGTAACAAATGCGCCAACACTTGCAAAAACATTGACTAGTCCTGCAGCAGTAGATCTATACCAATTTACAAATGGAATCAAAGGTTCTGGACCTATGGGTTTCCAAGCAGGAATCGCATCAGCAGCATTAGGTGATGATACATACAGTCCATTATGGAGAATATCTGTAGTAACATGGAAAGAATCTGTAAAAACATCAGTTCTTGAAACAATAGCAGACATTAACGCAAAGAAATCAGCTGGAGATGTAACAATAGAACTAGCAAGACCAATGGACAGTGTTCATATTGTAAACTGCCCATTCATAGATCCATTCCAATAGAATGAATTCTTTGTGAAAACGGATAAATTGTATTAAAGAACGATTCATCATATAATGGCTGGAAAATTATACATCGTAGGTGTTGGTCCTGGTCATCATGATCATATGACGTTTCGTGCAAAACAAGTAATTGAAGAAAGTGATACAATTGTAGGATACGAAACTTATGTAGACTTGGTGGCTGATCTTATTGAAGGTAAAGATGTCTACAGATATGCAATGACACAAGAAGTAGAGAGAGCACATCAATGCATTGAGCTTGCTGAATCTGGAAGAACAGTATCTCTTGTTTCAAGTGGTGATCCCGGAATTTATGGAATGGCAGGACTGATCTATGAGGTTCTTGCAGAATCAGGATGGGATAAAAATAATGGTTTGTATGTTGAATTAGTTCCCGGTATATCCTCACTCAATTCTTGTGCTGCCTTAGTTGGTTCGCCACTAATGACAGATTTTGCTGTGGTAAGTATGAGTGATTTACTCGTTCCTTGGGAAATAATAACAAAAAGAGTAGAAGCTGCAGCACAAGGAGATTTTGTCATAGTGATATACAATCCATCAAGTAAAAAGAGAATTCATCAACTACAAGATACTAGGAAAATTTTGTTAAAATATAGATCTCCAACTACTCCAGTCGCTATAGTAAAAGGAGCATATAGAAAATCTCAAACAATAGTTCTCACTGATCTGGAAAATTTAGAAAATCATTCTGATAAACTTGGTATGATAAGTACAGTAATTATTGGAAATTCATCTACATACAAGTACAAGGATATGATGATTAATCCACGTGGTTACACATCAAAATACAATATAGTAGAACCTCAAGCAAAGAAAAATTAACATGAAACCAATTCAGGTTGGTCTTACTTTGCCACAGGGGTGGCTTGATGAATTTCCTGATAACAATGCATACAATCAATTTCTATTTTCTAAACATGTCGCATTAAAGGCTGAGCAGCTTGGTTATGATGCTGGATATGTATACGATCATTTCATTCCATATTATGGTGACAAACGTACACTTCCTTTTTTTGAAGCATATACGCTTCTTTCAGCAATTGCAGCTGTTACAACAAAGCTAAGGATTGGTCAGGTTGTTACTTGTAATTCATATCGTTCGCCATCTCTCTTGGCAAAAATGTCTTCCACCTTAGACGCGATAAGTAATGGAAGACTAGAATTTGGTATTGGTGCTGGTTGGTTCGAATATGAGTACAACTCATACGGTTATCACTTTGACATCGCATCAGCAAGAATTGAACAACTTGATGAATCATTAATTATAATAAAAAAAATGTGGCAGAAAGAAAAGTCAAGTTTCAAAGGAAAACATTATTCCATTAAAAACGCTATATGCAGTCCAAAACCGATTCAAAATCCACATCCTCCAATAATGGTTGGTGGAGCTAGTCAGAAACTAATCACAGTAGCTGCAAAACATGCAACACGATATAATCATCCATTTGGTACTCCAGAAATTCTACAATCAAAAATTGAAATGCTAAAAACCCAATGTAAGAAAATCAAAAGAAATTTTGATGAGATTGAAAACTCTGTATTATTACGAGTTCTGGTTGGAAAAGATAATGACGATATAAAACAAATTGTTACTCAACTAAAAAAGAAAAACGAATCCATTTCAGAATTTATTATGCGTTCAAAGGATAGTATTGCACTTGGTACTCCTGATGAAGTAATAGAATATTTGGAAAAATATGTAAACATTGGTATTAGCTATTTTATTGTGAATTTTATAGGACTTTCAGACTCACTTGAAATGCTCTCATTATTTTCAAAGAAAGTCAGACCACGACTCTAAACACTTTTTTTAATAATTTCTACAAGCTCATCTTTCAGATTGATACCATCTCTTATTGGAGAAATTATCTTGATTAGGTACCTTTCTACTGTATTTTTAAGATCAGATGGATGAAGCTTTTTTTGTGAAAAATCTGATTCTAACTGTGTGTAATCTGTGTATGCCACATTTCCACCAAATTTTGTCGGTCTCTCAACTAAAACTTCGTTAAATTCATGAAAAATTATATGTCTTGAAATTGCTAGTAAGGGATTATTTTCTACCATACCTTCTGGGCACCATGACCTCTTAATCTTAGATTGTATATCTTCATCAGAATCATGAATAAATATTCCAGAGGATGGCTTTGACTTACTCATCTTACCAGCAATTTTGCCGTCTTCCCCTGCAGGTTCTGGTTCTGTAAGACCAGGAAGAAGGCGATGATGTATGGCTACTGGCACTTTCCATTTCATCTTTGGAAAGATCTCTCTTACTAACATGTGGATCTTTCTTTGGTCCATTCCAGAATGAACAATGTCTAAATCCATGGCATGAATGTCTACTGCTTGCATAGGAGCATAAAGCATCTGAGACAAGTCAAGCTTGTCTTTTTCTGATCTACCCATGATCGTTAGTGTTCTCATAGCACGAGAAAGGGACATGTGTTTTGCAAATTGAATTAATTCAGTCCAGTATTCTCTTCTTGAATCATAAAGCTTAGAACCATGGAATATCTCTACACATGGACATAAAAAACGAAATGCATCAGCATAATATTCTGAAACTTTTTTTATTGTCTCTAGATTTCCACCAAGCTTATCGTTGATAAATGTGTGCCAGTCTGCCAAAAAAACAGAACATTTTACACCAGCTTTGATAAAATCATTGATCTTAAAACCAGTTAATATGAGACTACCAAGATGCAAAAAGCCAGAAATTTCTAAACCTATGTAATGTTTTGGATGTGCGTTGGTATTGAAAAGATTTACAAGTTCTTCATTTGTGACGACTTCTTCAGTTGGATCTCTTGTGACGAGTGCAATTCTTTCTGTAACATCCAATTTAAATCAGATTTTCATTTGTAACCCTATAAAGTTACGCATTAAGTTCATGCTCTTGTTTTCTAGGTCTTGTACTTAGATAAAGAGCATGTGAACTTATGATCAGTGCTGCAAGAAACATCTTTGTGGCAAATATCAAATTCCATGGTCTTGTTGGATCTGGATATGCAACTGTTAAAGAATCAATATCTGGAACTTTTCCATCTACAATACCTGCAGTTATCTGTGCATTAAAAACTATAAAATTCCACATGACTTCATAAAGAGAAATAATTGAAAACCCTACAAGCATTAGCTGCAAAAGTGACATTCTCAGTGAAGATATCCGCACAGTTTTTTTCCATCCAATTCTTGTTACGCAATACCATCCTATTATCGAAGAAAAGAACAACCATGTTGTTAACTTGGCAAAATGCTTGTAAGGAAATTCGGTTTTCACCAAGACCTCACCCATGACATAAGTGCCTTTTTCTGACCATTCTACAAGCATTGCATAAACTCCAAATGCGGTAATTGAAACCATAATCACTGCACAGGCATAGAAAACGTACAAAAATGTCCTAAAACCTGTCTCATGCTCATGTAAGTGTACTTTCATTTAACTTCGGCTCATCTGTTCCAAAATATAAAAATTGGTTTTTACAAAATTGAAGAGGTTTATTACAGTATTCGTAAAAATAATCCTAGTAATTGAAAATTCCAATAAATATTCCTATTATAGGTAAAGAAGAAATCAAAGAAGTACAATCTGTACTTACAGAAAAATCTCTTACATCTTCTGCAAATTCAGGCGGTAAGCGTGTACAGGAATTTGAACAATTATTATCATCATTTGTTAAATCGCGATTTGCAATTGCAGTAAATTCTGGAACTGCTGCATTACAAGCAGCACTTTATGCACTTGATATTAAAAAAGGAGACGAAGTGCTTCTTCCATCGTTTACTTTTGTTGCAACTGCAAATTCTGTAGTATCCGTAGGAGCAAAACCAGTATTTGTTGATATTGTAAAAGAAAATTACACCATGGATCCCAATGATCTCAAAAAGAAAATCACAAAAAAATCAAAGGCAATAATTCCCGTTCATCTTTATGGTAATGTGGCTCATATTGATGAAATTATGGAAATGGCCAACAAATACAATCTAGAAATAATAGAAGACGCAGCTCAGTCCCTTGGTTCAAAATATAAGGGAAGACATACTGGAACCTTTTCCAAACTTGGTTGTTTCAGTATGTATGCTGCAAAGGTAGTGACATCTGGTGAGGGAGGTGCCATTGTAACAAATGATAAGAAATTGTTTGAAAAGCTTAGGCAGATAAGAAATCATGGAATGTTGCATGGGTATGATACCAGAATCCTTGGTCTAAATATGCGGCTTCCAGAAATCAATGCCGCAATAGCAAAAATACAGATGAAAAAACTAAGTAAATTTCTGAACCAAAGAAGAAATAACGCAAAAATTCTTACCGAGCTCTTATCAGATCTGAACATTACTATTCCTCATGAGAGAAAAGGTGAAGCAGTCAATTGGTACCTTTACACAATAGCCACAAAAAATAGAGATAAGATGATGAAAAAACTAAACTCTGAGGGAATAGGAGCCACAGTTTATTATTCACCACCTGTACACAAGACACCATTTTATAAAAACAAACTAAAACTTCCAGTCACAGAATGGGCAGCTTCAAATGTTCTCAGCTTACCAGTGCATCCACTTGTGAACAAACAAAATCTGTACCAAATTGCAAAGATCATACACCAAGTCATAAAAAGATGAACATAGTAGAAAACATTGCCGGAGAAATATGCAAAATCATCCTTCCAATTAACGAAGAAGTATTTTCTGGGAATCCGACATCTTCAATCGCAGTATGTACACTTTCTAGCATTAAATTATTAAAAGAGATTTCAAATTCATCTCTAATGTCACAAATTGCTTTAGCGGGTAGATTACTTTCAGAAAATAAAGGAATAGATTCACTTGTTAAACATGTAATATCGAAAAAAAACATTAAGACAATTTTGATCTGTGGCAAAGATACAATGGGTCACAGGTCTGGTCACTCACTTCTTAAGCTCTATGAAAATGGAGTGGATTCTAATGGTAGGATAATTGGCTCATCCAGTCCTGATCCTGTATTGACCATAACAAAATCTGAAATTCAAAATTTTCAAAAACAAATTATCATCATAAACAAAATAGGCGAGACTAACATCTCAAAAATCAAGCATTCGATTAATTCTCTACTTAAAGCCTAATAGCCGTTTTTTTGCCTTTCTTGATTTATCTTGTTTTTCTTTTGATATTCTTTTAGAATGTCTTCTGGAGTCATATTCAATTCAAGTGAGACCTGAACAACAAAATGCCATATGTCAATAAGCTCCTCACGGGCTGCAGCTTCATCAAAGGCAATAGGAGTCTTCCACCACTTCCAATTTGTGGTGCGTTGAAGTTCAACTGCTTCATGAATTATGGCTGTACATAAAGCAGAAATCTTTCCTTCTGCATCTTTTGGGTACCTGTTCAACTTCATCATTTTCTCAAGATTTTTTTGCATCTTGAAGATTGATTCAAGTCTGTCTTCTTCCATGAATTTGTTTTTTATATGATGTCTATAACCTTTCTTAGAAACGAACCATTTCCTTGTATTGATTAAACCTTTTTTGGATTTGAGATTTTTTTAGTTCAGATAATCCCTCTATACCATATTTCTCTACAGCAAATGATCCCATTATGTTTCCATATACCGCAGCTTCTCTAATGGTTGAAATTTTTGTACTATTCTTACTTGCCATATATCCAATCATTCCACCAGCAAACGAGTCACCAGCTCCGGTAGGATCTACAATATTTTCCATAGAAAAGGCAGGTGAAGGAAAAACAACATCTTCATAAAAAAGAAGTGAACCATGCTCCCCTTTTTTTATAATTACATACTCTACACCCCATTCCATTATTTTTTTTGCACATTTTATCAAGTTCTGGGTCTTTGTTAGCAGTTTTGCTTCTTCATCGTTTATCACTACAGAGTTAACTGATCTCATCATTTTTATGACATCATCTCTTTTTGTAGAAATCCAGAAATCAATTGTATCACACATAGAAAATTTGATCTTATCAAATTCCTTAATGATTTTTGTATTTTGTACAGGATCATTATTTGCTAGATACACAAATTCAGATTTTTTATATTCTTCTGGAACTATTGGATTGAAATTACCCAAAACATTGAGCTCTGTTTTATTTGTAGTCCTATGACTAAGTGTTTCATCATAACTGCCATCATATCTGAACGTTTTTCCATTTGCACGTTCAAGCCCTCCTAAATCAAGGAATTTGTTTAGGGTGTGGTGGTACTTCTCTGGAAAGTCTTGTCCTATTACTGCTATCAAGCCAGGTCTCACAAAATAGCTTGCTGAAATTGCAGCAAAAGTGGCTGCTCCACCAAGAACATCTCTCAAAACTTTCGTGGGTGTTCTTATCGTATCTAGTGCAACAGATCCAAAAACAGTCAGCATATTTTGCTGGTTTTACTGACCGTGTATAAATTCTCTGGCTTCCTCTTGCGTTGGATAATATGTAAATGGAATCTTTAGTGTAGTAAACAACAGATTGTATGTTGTTGTTCCATCAAGTCTTAGTGATGGCAAAATTTCATTTTGTTCGTATTTGTTAAGAACTGTATTATCTGCAAGAAACGGTGCTTCCACTATGCTTTTGCCTTTGGCAGGTATGATAGTTGGTTCTAGTATCCCGGCACCAAGATTTTCTGCCTCAACTGATATCACAAAGTCTGTTTTTCCTATATTCAGAATCATAAATGATGGATTTTCAAATTCAAGATTTATACGGTAAAGCGTGCCTTCATCAGTTCTCTCTATTATCTCACTACTTTTCATAGATACATGGAGTTGAGTTGCGGAAGCATATTGTAAGTAACCAAATATCGCAAGAACTGCTATTATTGATATTATAATTATTGATACTTTGGATTTACTTTTCATGACATATCTGGACCTGTAATCGCTTTTTAGTACACGTAGGAAAAAAACCATATTTTTATGTGTAAAAGTTTTGATCTATTTTCTAAGTAGCTTAGAGCTAGTAGGATAAATGAAAATACACAAGTGAGTATATGTAAAATGGCCAGAATCAGACTAAAAATAGGTGTAAATGAGATTGAGGTAGACTCTAAGGACTTTTACGTAGACAATCAAAGCGTAGACGAAGTTATTAGCAATCTATCTAGATATGTAACAGAAGGAACTGAAGTATCAAATAAAGAAACCACTGTTAATTATCTAAGTTCTCTTGAAGATGCTGAAATTCATGAGCCAGAATTCACCACACCAATATCAATTGATTCTAGTCAGATTAGAAGCAAGATACACATACTTGTGAGAGACTCATTTTTCGAACAACTAAGAACAGTTTCCGAGGTTGTTGCTCAACTCTATGAATATGGCTGGGCTGCAAGACCTCTAGATGTCTCAAAAATACTTGCAAACATGGCCTTAAACAGAGAACTTCAAAAAGATTCGCAAGAAAAACGTAGTTACTACTCTAGCAATAAACTACTGCAACTCAGTTAGATTGTAATTACAAATCTTACAGGATTCAAACACATCGCCATCTAAATGATCAAAATGTACATTGCATTTTTTACATGTATGATGCATGTCGAAATATCCGTCGCTTTCCACTTTTCCCGTTTGATTTGTTATTAGATCAGTACTTCCGCACTTTATACAATGACAACCACATTGCATAGGAATCTATCAAAATAATACCGCTAATAACCTAGCGGAAATTGAATTTATTTCTGAATTGTAGTGCCAGAACTATTGAAATTCCTATTACAAGAGGAACAAATAATGGGAATTCTGGTACCACAGTTGTACCCATGATGTTTATCGTACCAGATACATCTGGTCTAAATCCAAGCCAAACATGTGTCCCATTATTATAAAACTCAGAATTCAAAGTTTTATTACTATTAACATATACGTCATAAGGTTCCCATAACAGTTCTAATGGAATCATTACAGTAACTAATGAATTGCTTTCTGGAATATCAAATGTAATACTTTTTGATGGTTGGCTAAACTCAAACTTATCAATGTCTGTTAAAGTTCTAATTCCTACCTCGAATTTTTTATCTTCCCATATTACTTCTTTTAAAATTACAGGCTCATCTAGTACGTATTCTAATGTCATTGAATTGCCATGTTGTCGTATGCCCTTTTCTCCAGTGTAAACAGGTCTGTCATTAACCCATATCATATCAACGCTATCAGGGAAGTAAAAATTGGTTTTTTCTATACCAGTCCACTCCCAAATCCATACACCGTCTTTCAAAACTATAACATCACTAAGATCATATTTTATGAAAATCATGTCATTGTTTGAAGGAGTTAATACTATGCCTATAGGATATTTCTCTAAAGTCAGATATTGTACACTGTTGCCATCTTTATCTGTCACAGAGAGATTAGACATTGTACCGATAATTGTTTCAACTTGTGTGGTTTTTGAACTTCCTATTACTTCATGTGTTACATGAGCTATTCCATTTTCATCAATCCTGATTTCAATAGTTTGTTGAGCTTTTTCTCCAAAAGTTATTTGACCAAAAGCTTCTGACATAGGAAAAAGCATTCCAGCAATTACTATAATTACAAGTAACTTTTTCAAATTAATCACATTATTCCGATATTGTCATATGAAGCATTTTTGCTTCTTGATTCGGGCAGTCATTTTTATCTCTTGGCAAGTTTACTATTTTATCTGCTACATCCATTCCCTCTATGACTTGACCAAAGACTGTGTACTGTCTGTCAAGAAAAGTACTATCTGTAGTAACTATGAAAAACTGGGAGCCTGCACTGTCTGGATCCATTGCACGTGCCATTGAAACTATTCCACGAAGATGTGACTTTGAATTAAATTCAGCCTTTATTGTATGTCCTGGACCTCCGATACCCCACTTGCTCTTGTCAGGTTTCTTTGTATTTGGATCCCCCCCCTGAATCATAAATCCTGGAATTACTCTATGAAATAGTGTACCATCATAAAATGAACTCTTCGCAAGAGTTACAAAATTCCGTACTGTCTCTGGAGCTAAGTTTGGTAGAAGCTCAAAGCCAATTTTTCCAAAATTTGTTTCTACTATAGCCTTGGGCATTTTCTCAAACTACTTACAATTATCATAAGAGTCTTGCTATCCTAACGTCTATTCTAGAGTAAAAACTGCCTTCTGCAACTAAATGGGTGTACCAAATCTATAGGAATTCTATCAAACTATATAATAATCACAAAAATTCAAGCAAAAAAATCTAAAAGCCAGTTATCTAATACGCATAGTTCAGGTACTAGAAACCACTTCGTATTTTACATTTTATATGCAAACGTTTTAAGATGTTTTGAAAAGCATATAACAATATAATTTTTGATGACAAATATTTTTTCAATTATTATGTAATAATTCCATAACACAGTAACAGTCTTATATAGAAGATCTGAAAAATAAAAATCGTGAATCGCTCTACTCAAAGCACCAATATTAAAGAAGCAATCAACGCGCTACTTGACAGGGGCCTTACAGATAAACAAGACATCTATACTAAAGTAGTAGAAGAACTTGGAGTTCCAAGACCTACCGTAAGACGAGTTGCGCGAGATTTACGAAATGAACTTTTACAAAAAATTCAGATTTTGCAATCTGAGGTCCCACGACCTGGATATTTTGGCAATAAAGATGCCGGAAGCGTTACTGCTTAGCAAAATCTTTTCTTTTTATCACCACTTCAAATCTAGTATTTTCCATTACTATTATAAGCAAGAAAATTTGTGAGATGAAATATGGGACACATTCCTACAGCTACAGTTGGTGCCCTCGCAGCAGTTCTTACAGGTCTATACTTTGTGCTTCCTGACTCAGTGCATTTTACCATGTTAGTGTTTATTGTAGCAGCATGGTTTCTAACTGCAATATGCTGGCTTGCACAAAAAAGTGCAGATTACATGCATAAACATGACTTACACCATGAAGTAAAAAAAGCTAACTGAGAGTCGAACCTACCCAAACAGTCCTATGAGTGCAGAGAACTAGAGCAAACTAATTCAGCTCTCTTCTGAACTTGAAGAATTGAAAGATAGAGTAAAAATCAAGAACAATGAGATAGAGAAATTTAAAACATAAAACAAAAAAAATAACTCATTTACAATGTTCACAATGATGAGCTTCATGATTTTGTTTGCAACCGGGGCAACTTATAGCTCCCCCAAAATGACAATTACAACGACATCCGTTGTTTAGATTTTCTTCTGACATACACCTGTGAATTAATCATACGTCATCTTAATATGTAACTTTATCAAAAGAAGTTTTATGAAATCTATTAGTGGTATAGGACTTGCTACGCTTGCAGCACTATTCATAATGTTTCCAAGTCCTACTTCTTCTGTATCAGAAACATTTCCTTCTATTCCAATACTTTCAGACGATAGAAATGTTGTACTACAACAGAAAGTCATATCGATGAACATTCCAGAAGACAACACGCTTCCATGGGGCTTTGCTGAAGGCAAGGTAATTAATCCTGCAGAAGGATACCCAGTAATAATTCAGATATACAAAAATGGTGAACCAGTACACTTTGCACAAACTGATGTTAGAGAAGATGGTTCTTACGAATACAAATTCCGTGTTAGAAATGTAGATGGTGACCAAGTGATTAACATCTTTCAAGGTGACTACACTGTCAAAATCTTCAAAACAGTTTATGTCACTCCTACTGCAAAGATAGTCTAAGAAGCAAGTTTTAATGTCTCATCAACTAGTTCACGGAGTCTAGCCATGGCGTTTTCATCAATTATCTTGCCATCCTTTATCTGGTCCACAGTCATGTGTACTGCTTTTGGATTTGTTATCACTCTGAAATAAGACATCAGAGATGTAATTACATTCTGTACATTTGTGAAACTGATACTTCCTGATGCCATAATTGCTATACCTGCAGTTTTGCCTGGTGTTTCTTTGTAATTAATATACTCAAAGAGATTTTTCAAAGCTGAACTAAATAATGAATTGTAAATAGGTGAACCAATAAGCCAAACATCAGCTTCAGTAACATCCTTTGCTGTCTGCATTGTAATTTGACTATAACTTTCTCCAGGTCCAAGAAAATAATCAATTCTATCTTTTGACAGATTAATGAATTTTGTATCAGCGTTTTTTGTTTTAGTATAGTTATACAAATACTCCATCATGATCTGAGTATTAGCACTTTTTCTTGGGCTTGCAGAAATCACAACAACTTTCATAATGACTCAGTCAAATGATATTATATTTAAATCAAATAACCAAAAATTATTAATTAAATATAATCTGTGAAAATCTAGAATCACATGATCATTTCTAAGAAATAATATGATGATCTGAAAACATAATGTTAAAGCGGGCTCGGAGGGCTTCGATCCCTCGACCTGTAACTTAGGAGGCTACCGCGCTATCCATGTTGCGCGTCAATTAGACTCTGCGCCACGAGCCCAGCAAAAATCAACCTCATAACCATTTAAGCGTAATCTAAATTCGAAACTATCATCTCATGAATTTGATGCCAGCTTGGATCATCAATTTTATTCCATTTCTCATAAAATACAACATCTTTCAAATCAAGTCTTGGTAACCAACCTGTAGCTTCTAGATCTGGTTTTTGTGCAAATTCTGAGACATGACCAAGACACAAATACGCAACCGGGACAACATGTTCTGGGATTTCTAGAGTTTTTTTAAGTTCATCATTAGAAAGAATGCTTACCCATCCTAATCCAATTCCCTCTGTTCTTGCTGCAAGCCATAAGTTTTGAATTGCACAACATACACTGTAAATTCCTGTTTCAGGTATACTGGATCTTCCTATTACAAAGGGACCGAACTTAGAAGGATCATATGTAACACAAATGTTTACAGCAGAATCTAAGATTCCTTCCAGTCTTAAAGATAAATATTTTGACCTTTTTGGATCCTCAATAAGATTTGATGAACGTATTCTTTCAGCATCAAAAGAATTTTTTATTTTTTTCCTTGTTTCTAGGTTTTTCACCAAAATAAAATTCCATGGCTGTGAAAAACCCACAGAAGGTGCATGATGAGCTGCGTTCAAAATTCTAGACAAGGTCTTGTCATTTACTGGCTCTGAGGTAAAGTGAGATCTCACATCACGTCTAGAAAAAACTGCCTTGTAAAAGCCATTTTTTTCATCATCTGAAAAATCTTTATTCATGAGTATTCACCAAAAACAATGCATATTATTCTTATTTTTTTTAAATTAAACGTTAATAATGTCTCCTAGAAGAGTCGTATTCTATTGGGCCGATGGTCTAGCCTGGTAGGATACCTCCCTGACACGGAGGTGGTCGAGAGTTCAAATCTCTCTCGGCCCACTTGTTTTTATTACACAAAAATGTGGATGAATTATGGTTGAATTTACACAAAAAGAAATAGATTTTTTAGAAAACAACGAGGCATGTAGAGTTGGGACATCTCATAAAGACATACCTCATGTAACTCCTGTTACATATTATTTTGAAAATGATTACTTTTACATTGCAACTGATTATAACACAAAAAAATATTCTAATCTAAAGAAAAACAATAACATTGCAATTGCTGTAGATATTTACCTAGCAGAAAAACACAAAGCAATAATCGTACAAGGAACTACAAAATTTATTGAAAGAGGCCCAGAGTTTAAACGATTGTATGATATCTTTTACAAAAAATTTTCATGGGTAAAAGAAATGCCATGGAAAGAAGGTGAAGCGCCTTTTGTTAAGATTACACCGCAAAAAAAGACGAGTTGGGGATTAAACTAGTTAAGTACTGATTCAAATTGTTTATCTATTTCAGTCCAAGCTGATTTGATTGTGGCTGTTCCTTTTACTGCATACGTTACATCTTCATTATTTGTGACCGCCGAATATTCCTCAGCTATATGATTTGTATATACAAGACTAAAGATACTAGAATATGGAATTTGCCCACCAGCTGGGATTAGAGCCCTGCCGGGAAGTGAAATATCCTCAGCACTGTATTCACCATTGCCAACAATTTTACCATTTACCAATAATTCATAATGTATGCTAGAAACAGTGAGGATTTTCTCACCTGGATTACTTATAAGAAAAATAACTTCAAGCTTTGCACGTTGGTCTACACTATTTATTTCTAGTACCTTCACACTATCCAAATCCAACTGTACTTCTTCAAGCTCGGGGTTACCTAAACTGGCGTAGTAATAAAATCCTACAAACATAGCAAGTAATCCTGCAAAAGCCGCAGAAATAACTACTTTTCCTCTACTGACCATTCAACAGCTAACGGGTTTCATATAACTAAAAAACCTTCTCAGATGCACTTC
>CAYGLP010000027.1:0-18840 GCA_964350965.1 uncultured Nitrosopumilaceae archaeon
GTACCTAATTGTGCAACAACTCCTCCAGCACCCGCAGTATAGACTGGAATAAAGTAAACATCATGTTCTCCTACACGATACAATATGTTATCACCTACACGTGGATTTCGCAAAAGTGTTTTTAGTTGAGCAAAGTCTGGGTCTCTATCAAGTGCCTCACGAACAGCAGTTGGACCAATAAGTTTGGTTGTGGAGTTTAATGGTACTTCATAAAACTGCATTTTTCCTAGATTTGGCAAGTTATTTTCTACTACCATATATCCTGCCAAGTTTCGTCCTTGCGATCCTTTAAGCTCAAGTGATAGCAAACCAAGAAATGTTGGTTTTTCAAATCCTGGTGGTTTTGCCTGAATATAGTATGTCTCTAATCCGTTGGGAATTTCATAGAATTCACTTGCTTGAATAAATATGTCTACATTAGTTACATGATAGATGTTGTACATTTCTGTCCTCCAATTGAAAAGCTCTTGTGGATAACGAATTTGCTCTTTAAGCCATGATGGCATTGTGATAAAGTGATCAGAATATTGGCTTGTAAACATTTCAGAAAAGAAATCATCACCATGTTTTATTAGAGAAATTTCACCGTTATAGGTGTCGACTAGTGCATATCCAACTAATCTAAGATATGGATTCCCAATAGACCATGGTACGTCATGACTATCAAATCCAACAATTAGTGGTACAAGCCAATAAGTATTCTGTCCGTCAGTAACTGGATATGTATCAAGTTCTCTTCCAAATAAATTATAAATAAAATATGGATAAAGTATTTGCATTCTCTGATTAACATCCTTGTATCGCATTACATGTATGGAATCTCCTGGAAATGATAATAGAAAGTTTGGCTCAAAAATCCAGCTAAGAGGTGGTTGGACATCCAGTCCCCCTATACCAGAATAAAATGCGTTATTTAGCTCGGCACTTTCGCTTCCCCTGCTTGTAGGATAGGCTGACCAAGTTTGTTCCAGCAAGCCGCCTTCGCCATAATAAATAGCTCGTTGACTAAAAAATTCAGCACTATCAACTATCTGGCCATCTGTGGCTGCTAGTGTTAGAAGACCATTTGGCACGTGAGTATAAACTAGATGTTCGTTATACCATCTATTTTCAAGACTCACATCAGGTGGCAAGATAGGTTTCATTGAGGCTGTCCAATACAATGTATTGTTAAATCTTAGAATGTCGTTATCTTCAAAATCAACATATGGAATCAAACCTATTTCTGGTTTTAATTTTGCAAATGCAGCCTGCCAGTCCCATACTCTTATGACGTTTAGGACATCGCTATTTTGGTTAACATAGTTTTGGATATTATTTGGAGAAACTGATTGTAATTTTACATCATGTGTGTTTTCTTGTATTTTATCAAGATCAGCCAAGTATCTGTTTACAGAAATCTGTTGTGCTGTATATGGTCCTAAAAATTCTATTTTTCTTGCATCTGCTATGCTGTTATTTACAGACATGGCAGCACCAACAACTACTGCAATTACGATCAGAGTCAAAACTCGAATATACACATCTCGTTTAAGCATGTGAGTTAGGACACGGGATCTAATTTTATCAAGAATGGAAAATGCGATTAAAACAAATCCTGCAAGAAGTGTTCCCGCAATAGCGTATCTTGTGTTATAATCAATTTGATCTGTAAAAAACATGTTAAAGCCAGCCCAAAGTACTGCTATTCCAACTAGTCCTTCTATTGTAGAGACATAACTAAGGAATCTTGGTTTGCCTTGTGAAGAATCTTGGAGGTATGATGTGATTACTTTGATTATAGAATTCAATCCTACATACAATGTCAGACGTATTCCAATAGCACCAAGTATTGGCGGTACGAGAATCAATAAAGCTGGTATCATCGGGATTACTTTATCGATACCATATGACGGATTTGTTGGCGGAGTTACAAATGGAAGTGAAAATAAGTTTGATAGGTTTTCTATTCCAAGATCATTACCGTCTATCAAATACATTGCAGCAAAGCCAAACATTATGTTTGAAAAGAAAGCACCAAAAAGCAGAACTTTTGTAATCTGCCATATTACAAAATGTGGAACTGATAATTTGTAATCTTTAAAACTGGTAATATTTGAGGTAACAGATTCGTGTGTTCCCTTGCCAAGTAAGGTTATTGCTGTCCGAATGCCGTACCACGTTATTGATGACCTACTGCTAACTCGCACTAGGGCTGTTATTCCAAGTATTACAGCTGATACAACTGAATAGAAAAGAGGTTTTGTAAATTTATCATCAAACTCGGTAATATTCATGGATAAGATAACAGCTTGATTGCCAACAATTGCAAAAATCACAATAGCGATTACTGCCACAATTCCTATTCTGATGTATTTTCCAGCATCAGGTGGTGGAGGACCTTCTTCTTTAGATGTGCTATACAAAATCAACGTACGTTATTATGTCATTAATTAATGTCTTACCAACAATCAACAAATTTTTTTGAATCTCTAAATCGTGCTAAAATTCAATGGATTATTGCATTTTGCTTTGCAATTTGGCTTAATGACAAAATATTGTCAGGTTTTCATTATTAGTTGTATAATATTATGCAGTACTAGCTAATCCCTTACAAATCATGTATACTGCTGCATATTTTGGTACAGAAATTTTCTCATCATTATATGGCCCAAATTTTCGATTTTTTAATTTAAATTGAATTGGGCAACTTGCCTTGATTTCAATTGTTTCATCATCTAATAAGCAAGCATCTGTAAATGGGTTAAATTTTTCAATATTTTTACATAACACTTTTGAAAAACCACTTTTACTGTTTATCGAGCCAGCAAGTCTGAAAATTCGATGCACATCCATTGTTACATTAGGATCAATCTTTGCACCAATAACGTCTTTCAAGTCATCAAGTTTTTTTTGAAACATTGTATAACTTCCAGCTATTATTTCACGAATTACTTTTGGTTTTTTTGATTTTGAACCAATGATTTGTTTTGCTACTTTTCCTCTCCAACCTTTTTCATTAAGCTCAGGAAATG
This sequence comes from uncultured Nitrosopumilaceae archaeon, assembly GCA_964350965.1. Taxonomy (GTDB): domain Archaea; phylum Thermoproteota; class Nitrososphaeria; order Nitrososphaerales; family Nitrosopumilaceae; genus UBA8516. The sequence goes on from CAYGLP010000027.1 coordinate 3,015, forward strand.
ATGATTTTTCAAAGTTAAATTTTTTTATTCCAAACGTTTCTGGAATAACACCACGAAACATTATGTAATCTGCTAATTCCGATCTTTCTCTTGAGCTTAATTTTTGGTATTGTGAATTTGTTACATATATGTGAAAACCTTCATTTCCAGAAAAATATGTTTGAATGTTTTCCTCTTCTATAGCTAGATCATTTATCAATATATCATAGAGTTTTGTTACTTCATCCTTGGCAGAAGAAATGCATATGTTACATGTTAGTGATTTTGTATCAAATTTTGTCGAATTACATTTAGGACAACTAGATTGAATTTGAAATGTGGTGTTGCAAGACGAACATTTAGCACAAGTATGCTCTTTTCTACAATTCAAGTTTAGATCTTTTGAGTCTATATCAAAAATTAGATCAGCGCCTTGCCAGTCTTTTTCTGTCATTGGTAAGGTCGGAAACGAGTAATATGCGTTAGAACAATATACGTCGGAGGGGATGTTTGTGATTAAAAGAAGATGTAGCTCTTTGTCTGATTTTAAAGAGATGTGTCTATTCATTCCCACATTAAATTTTTGATAACCAAACTCTCTCTCAGATGGTCTATCTGGGACATGTATCAAGTCAAAATTATCGAAATAGTATTTTTTGAAAGACTCTTCTAGTAGTCTTTGATCAATTTCATGCATTTAACGTCTTTTTCTTTCCAAATTGAAGTGGGTTTATGATATTATCGCATTCTGGAATAGCAAAACAAAGATTTTGGCTCTTTACTTTATCACATGATGGACTAGAATACTTTGTAGCGTTACCAAGACTTCCTGCAAGATGATTCAATTGATATAGTGTCACCTTTTCATTGTAGTCTGGTGCATTTTTAAACAATGGTGCTATTTGTTCGACTGTTTGTCCTTTCCCCAAGAGAAAAGTAGCTAGCAAAAATCTTCCTGAGTGAGGTAGATTTTCGCCTTTTTCAAGTACTTCGATAGCATGTTTTATGCATGGCGGATACTCTGTAGAAGAAATGGTTTGAGTTGAAAATTTTTTTGCTAACATAATTAATTTCTCTACTGGTTTTTTAAATCCACTTGACATTGGAGGAGTATGTATAGAATGTATTTTTGAAGTAATGTAGCTGCTAAGTTCTTTTCTAATAAGCCTCACAGTTTCATGAGATGTTAAATGTACCATGCCTTTTTCAACACGTCTATTAACAAGTTTCCATTCCCTTTCATGAAAATTAATGGAATGTTTTAGATAATCCGATACTGAAATTGTAAAATAATCATTCTGTTTGTATACGGTTAAAGAAAATAGTTCTTTGATTATGCGAATTGCTAATTCCTCTTTGGTTTTATCGGATAAATTTGCTAAATCTTTTTCTAGATATTTTTCTGCTCGTCTTGCCTCAGCAAGAGAGAATCGTTGTATCAGTGAGGACATGGAACATAGTTTTAGCAATACTACAGCAATAAGAAATGAAAATACTTCTCGTGGTAGTGTAGCGTCATTGCCTGCTTTGTCATCTATTAGATCTGATTTGTAGATTTTCCCATCTGCAGCAATTTCAATTCTATGATATGCTTTTTCAATTATTAGCTGTAGATCTGGATCTGTGTCAAATTGTTCTAAAGTAAAGCCCTTGTCTTTAAGATATTGACCAGCATCTGCTAAAAATGGATATTTTGCTATTTCATCTTGTCCAAGATTAATCATGTTCTTTTTTGTTTGTACCCCCACCTTAAAAATTTGGATTAGCAAAAATCTTTGTTTTTATCCATAATAATCTCATTTAAATTAAACAAAACTAGTCGATTTTTATGCAAATTGGTGCGCATGTTTCAATCTCTGGTTCTATTGACAAGGCTGTTGATAATGCGTTAGAAAGAGAATGTACCGCATTTCAAATTTTTACACGTAGTCCTAGAAGTTGGCATGCAAAAGAGTTGAATGATGTTGAAGTTAAGAGTTTCAAAGAAAAACTTCAGGCAAGTAAAATTGATAGATTCGCTACAGTAGCGCACATGCCATATTTACCTAATCTATCTTCTCCTGATAAGAGTACACACAAAAAATCTGTAGATACTATGATAAAAGAAGTAAAGCGATGTAGAATTCTTGGTATTCCATATCTTGTAGCTCATTTGGGAAGCCATATGGGCACAGGGGAAGATAATGCGGTAAAAAGACTTGTTGAAGCATTTACTACAGTTGTTGACTCTGAAAAAGATGTGATTGTTTTACTTGAAAATACAGCAGGCCAGAAAAATTCTGTTGGTTCTGACTTTGAACAGTTGGCATCAATCTTCTTTCAATTAAAACCAGTAAAGAGATTTGGAATATGTCTAGATACATGTCATGCATTTGCAGCAGGTTATGATCTTAGAAAAGATGGAGATGTGGTTAAAACTCTAGACAAATTCAATGATGTTATAGGGTTTGAGCATCTGAAAATATTACACCTAAATGATTCAAAAGGCGAATTGGGATGTAACGTTGACAGACATGAGCATATTGGACTAGGTAAGATAGGTGAGAAAGGTCTCAGTAAAGTGATTAAGATTATGAATGAAAAGAAGATACCTATAGTTTTAGAAACACCAATAGATGATAAACGAGATGATTTTGATAATCTAAAAAAAGCGAGAGAGTTGGCATAATTAGGAATTTATTCTATTAAACAAACTGAAATAGCATGAATTATGATAATGTGATGAAATTAGCACTTGAACGAGGATTTTATTTTCCAAGTTGTGAAATATACCCAGATGCACAAGCAGGTTTCTGGGAATATGGACCTGTTGGTGTAAGTTTAAAGAATAAGTTTCTTGAACTTTGGAGACGAGAACTTGTAAGACGCGATCGAATGCTAGAAATTGATGGATCACAAATTATGTGTAAATCAGTTTTTGAAGCATCAGGACATCTAGCTAGTTTTGCAGATCCTATAATAAAATGCAGGAATTGTAAATCTACGTTTAGAGCAGACAAGTTAATAGTTGATCTTACAAGCATTGAAGTTCCAGAAAGTGCACCATTAGAAGAATTTGATAAAATAATTATTGAAAAGAAAATTAGATGTACAAAGTGTAGTGGCGAATTTGATAAAACTCATAAATTTAACATGATGTTTAAAGTTGGAATTGGGCCAGAAGAAGAGCCAGCTTATCTAAGACCAGAAACATGTCAATCCATTTTTGTTGATTTCCCACGATTGTTTAAAACAATGAGAGGAAAATTGCCGCTTGGAATAGCACAGATTGGTAAGAGTTTTAGAAATGAAATTTCTCCTAGACAAAGTTTACTACGACTAAGAGAATTTTATCAAGCTGAGATTGAAGTTTTTTGTAATCCAAAAAAATTAAATGAGTTAGAAAAATTTTCTGAGGTCAAAGACACCATAATTAGAATTCAAGTAAACGACTCACAAAAGACGTTGACATGTACAGAGGCTGTAGAATCTGGAGTAATCCCAAACAAGTTTGTTGCTTACTATTTGGGTCTACTTTCTGAATTTTATGAGAAAACTGGCATAGATATGAAAAAAAGTAGATTTAGAAAGTTGAGCGATAAGGAAAAGGCATTCTATGCTGAAATTGCTTTTGATTTTGAAGTTGAAACAACTACTGGCTGGTTAGAATTAGTAGCATGTAACTACAGAGCAGGTTATGATTTGGGTGGTCACTCAAGTAAAAGCAATGAAAAATTCGAGGTTTTAGATGATAATGAGAAGGTTTTGCCTCATGTATTTGAGATATCTATGGGAATAGACCGTAGTTTGTATTCAATTTTAGAGCATAATTTAAGGGAGGATAAAGAGAATGACCGAATCGTATTATCATTAAAACCGTATTTGGCCCCAATTCATGTTGGAATATTATCACTTGTAAAAAAAGATGGTTTAGAAGAGAAAACTGACGAAATATACATGAAAATAAAAACAAAATATGATGCATTTTTGGATCATTCTGGTGCAATTGGCAGAAGATACAGAAGATTAGATGAGATAGGAACTCCATTTGCCATAACAATTGATTATCAGACATTAAAAGATGAAACTGTAACTATAAGGATGCGAGATCAGATGAGTCAGAATAGAATTAAAATTTCAGAGCTGGATTCTGTTCTTTCAAAAGAAATTACATATCCCTAATAGACTTTTAATGTACTAGTCTTAAATGAGCTACTTTATTTTTAATTCCTATTTTACATAACTTTTTGTGAAATTGGTTTGCATTACCAGAAGTAAATATTTTAATTTTATTTTGTTTTAATTTGTTTTGTCTCAAAATTTTTGTAACAGTTTTTGCAACTTGAGTAGCAGGATCTAAGAAAGTGACTTGAGGGAACAATTTGTCAAACAACGGTAAAAGAAAAGAAAGATGAGTACTTGATAATGTCGCTACATCTACGTTGTTATAGTTAAAAATTTGTGATAGAAGAGAATGAATTTTTTTTAAGCAAAATTGTTTGTTTGAGATGAATTTTCCAGATTCTACAAGATCCACAAGTGGTGATATGTTTACTGGTACTACTGTAATATTTTTTGTAGTATTTTTTTTTATATAATTTTTCAGAGTATTACTTTCTACGACGGATTTTGTTGCCAATATAGCTATCGTGAAGGACTTTGTAATTTTTTCAGCATCACGTAATGGTGGCAGTACTGTTATAATTTTTGATTGATTTTTTAAATAATTTTGAAGTAATAGTGATGGTGTGTTAGAACCCACAACAATTAGATCTGGATTAAATTCATTTCTTAAAGTAGATATGGTTTTTTGAATTATTTTTCTCAAAGTTGCAGCTGATTTTTTTCCGTATGGAAAGCTCTTATGATCTGCAAAATAGATTATCTCTGATTTTGTCATTTTTCTTAGTTCATTTATAATTGAAAGTGAGCCAAAACCAGAATCAAATACTGCTATTTTGGACATGTGGATCCTATAATTGGTGATTCATTTGTTAGCTAAATTTAGCCCTATGTTGATGATAATATACACCAGCCATTAAGAACGAAATTCTAAACTACGGCGTATGACAAGTTTTGATAAGACTTGGGCACGTCAAGAAACAAGAGGACTGACAGACCGAATTCGTGACACAGTAAAACCAGAAGCTGCACTAAAACCTCGAATCCAGACAGCCGTCAACAAGCTACAAGTTCAAATTTCAAAAATGGACTCTATGCTGACTAGATTAAGAGAAAGAGATCAACAACTATTCAACAGAATAGTTACAGCAATGCAACAACATGACACTACAGCAAGTAGAGTTTTGTCCAATGAATTAGCTGAGATTCGAAAGGTTACAAAGATGCTAGGCAATGCAAGAATGTCACTAGAACAAGTTCAGTTGAGATTAACTACTATCCATGACCTAGGTGATGCAATGATTGCAATAGGTCCAGCAGTAGCTACTATGAAAGGTATGAGATCTTCCTTAGGTAGATTCATGCCAGAAGCAGACTCAGAATTGAACTCTATGACACAGACATTGAATGGTCTTATGGTCGATTCGCTATCTGGAGATGCCTTCAACGTGGAACAAGAAACTACAAACGAAGAGACAGAGAGAATTCTCAGAGAAGCATCTGCAGTTGCAGAGCAACAAATTGGAGATAAATTCCCATCCGTTCCTTCTTCATCAGGACTATCGTCACAAACTACATCTACTTATTAGTTGTAGCTGGCGATATCCATTTCTGTTTTTTTATTTAAAACATTGAAAATTTAGTAATTTTAATTCTTGTCTAGTATTTTGTTTGCTAAAACAAATATTTTATTCCAATCATACCACTTGAGACGTCCTGTTTGTGTGTTTTGTCTACTTGGATGATAAGAGCAAATTATTTTCCATTCTTTATGTGTAAATGATTTACCATGTACAAATTTACTATGTTTTATTTCTAATAGTTTGCAACATGAATCAAATGCAATTTTGCCAAGACAGACAATAACTTTAACATTTTTGAGTATGACAAGTTCTTCTTTTAGATATGAAAAACAATTATCAAATTCTTCTTTAAGTGGTTTATTTTCTGGCGGTGCGCATCGTACAGTTGCAGTAATGTAAGCATTAATGAGATTAAAATCGTCATCTAATCTTTGACTGGCTGGTTTTGTTGCAAATCCATTATCATATAGTACCTTTGCAACCCAGTCACCTGAACTATCACCAGTAAACATTCGTCCTGTACGATTACCACCATGAGCAGCAGGCGCAAGTCCAATAAGTAAGAGTTGAGCCTTTGGATCACCAAAACCAGGCAAGGGTTTACCCCAGTAATTTTCATCTTTGAATCGTTTTACCTTATTTTTTGCTATATTACAGATATACTTGGTTAATCTTGGACACTTTTTGCAATGAATGATTTTGTTGTTTAGTTGTTGTAATGATTTATTCATCATAACTACATAAAATTGAAAATATGTAAAATCAAGTTTTTTTTGCTTTTCTAAAACTATGAGTGAAAGTTTTATCATATAATCGAGAATACTCGTATGAAGAAGGCTGTATCACATCACCAATAATTACAATAGCAGTCTTAATGATCCTTTCAGCACGAACCTTCTTTGTAATGTCTTCAAGTGTTCCGACAATAACTTTTTGGTCTGGCCAGGTTGCCCTGTATACAACTGCTGCTGGAGTTGACTTACTATAACCACCATCAATTGCTTGTTTTACTATTTGAGATAGTAAATGAACACTTAGATAGAATACCATAGTGGCATTATGTTTTGCCAGATCAGAAATTTTTTCTCGTTCTGGAACTTTGGTTCTTGCTTCTGCACGTGTTATAATAATTGTTTGAGTAACTCCTGGCAGTGTGAGTTGAATTCCAAGTGCTGCTGCTGATGCTAAAAATGATGTTACGCCAGGTATAATTTCTGATTCAATTCCTTCTTTTTGAAGATTGTCTATCTGTTCTTTTATTGCTCCATAAATGGTTGGATCACCATCATGTAATCTAACTACAATTTTGTTTTCTTTAGAATTTTTTTGTAAAATTTCAAAAATTTCTTCTCTTACTAGTTTTGCTGCATCATACAATTTTCCTTTTTTGCAAAGCTTTAGAATCGGTGATGGAATTAATGAACCTGAATATACCATAACGTCTGCTTTTTGAATTAGTTTTTTTGCTTTTACTGTAATAAGATCTGGGTCTCCAGGACCACAGCCAACAAAATAAACTTTAGGCACGTTTTACCACCATTATTGAGAAATATTTGGTGGTCATGGTTTCTTTAGTAACATCACCAAGTTTTAGCTTTCTTACAATTTCTTTATCAGTACCAAGATCCTGCCCAATAGCAAATATAGAATCATCAGAAAATCCAGCTTCTTTTAAAAGTTCGATTACCTGATCAAAGTAACGACCATCCTTTAGAAATATCATTGTATCACAATTTTTTGCAATCTCTTTTACTTTAGAAAGATCATAACATGAAGGAATTACGGCCATTTTTTCACCGCCTTCAGCTAGACTTATTCCCACTTTGGAGGCAAAAGTGAAAATGGAGACAATCCCAGGAATAACAGATATTTTGATTTTGGGATATTTTGTTTCAAGCTCTCGATGTAAATAGATCCAAGTGCTGTATAGGTAAGGATCACCTACTGTAAGATATACCGCTTTTTTTCCAGCAAGTACATGTTCTGCTAAAATTTTTGCGTTATTTTCCCACGTAGTTTCAAGTGTTTGTTTATCTTTAACCATTGGAAATATCAAATTCACAATTTCTGGTTTTTTACTCTGATCTAGTATTGATGAGACTACTGAAAGAGCGATGCTTGATTTTCCTTCTTTTGAGGTAGGACATAGTATGACATCTGCGTTTTTTATGGCTTTTACAGCCTTGATAGTCAGTAATTCTGGATCACCTGGACCACATCCAACACAAACTAATTCATACATACAAATGCCTATTTGTTCCCAATTAAAAAGCTAAACTTGAGTTAAATTTTTGTTGCCGATATGACAGTAACAGGATTTCGTGCCAACATCATTGTTCCAGTAGACGTCTTACGGCTTTTAGAAATTGTTATTTGAGTTATATCAACTGACGTGAATTTTTTTTCAATGATTCCTAAAATGGAAAATAATGTTTCAATTAGAATTATTCCTATAACAATTCTTCCACCTGATCTTAATTTGGTTTGACACAACTCAACTATTTCTTTTGTGTCACCACCAGTACCACCAATAAAGATTGCATCTGCTTGTGGCAGTTTAATAATTTCTTCTTTTGCATTGCCTAGAATAACTTCTGCATTAGACAATCCAAACTTTTGTAGATTTTTCTTTGTCAATTCAACAGCTTTAGGATCAAAATCAATAGCATAGATCTTGCCTGTTGATTCTACTTGTAATGCTGCTTCAACGGTTATAGAGCCACTACCACAACCAACATCATAGACAGTATTGCCAAGACCTAATCGTGCCTTGCTAATTTGTATAGCGCGGGTCTCTTCTTTTGTTATAGGTACTTCATCAGAACGCTCAAAGAGTTCATCTGGAATACCTGGTGTTTTATATTTCCACATTGAGACAAGGAATTCGTTTTGGTATTTTAGTACTATGTAAATGGTGTTAGTGGAAAACCACCGTTTCCTCCAGCATGAACAAACGTGTATGTTAGTATCCACATAAACAAGTAAATGAAAATATAGCTACCAATACCTGTTGTAAAAAGTTTCTTTTTGTCAGATGGCGGTAATTGTATTCGCATTCCTTTAGCTATGCCCACAGATGTAATGAAGATGGCAATTAACAATACTATAGATGCAAATCTTCTTTCTTCTCCCTCAAATGGTTCAAATAAAAATGTCGCAAGCGTTCCACCAAGAACTGCAAGTCCTACCCGAATCCAAAATAATATGTCAATTTTTTGTTGTACATCACTCTTATCGGTTTCATTGATAGGTGGTTCTCCTACATGAGGTTCATTTGTAAAATCATCAGAGTCAGGTTTTTTTTCAATTTTCTTTTTAGGGTGTTTCAATGAAATTTCTACGTTGACTCCGAAAAACCTTGTTTAAAATCTTTGGTTAAAAAATTCGAATATGAGGGGTAAGAGTATAATTTCAGACTTACAATTAGGTTACTATGACATTAACAGGAATTGAACTGCGGTATTTGGTGAATGAGATTTCTGAAAAAACACATGATTACTATGTTAGTAACATATATGGAATTACAAGAGATAGTCTCCTCTTCAAACTGCATCATCCTGAAAAGCAGGATGTTATGTTGATGTTTTCATCTTTTGGGTTATGGAATAGTTCCGTAAGGATAGAACAGATGGAGACAAATAAGCTTCTCAAAATACTACGTGATAATATTTTACGATTAAAATTAACTAAAATTCAGCAAATTGGGGCAGAAAGAATTGTTTACTTAACTTTTAGTGGTTTTGATAAAGAATACGTTCTTGTTGGAGAATTTTTTGGCGATGGTAATATTATTCTGTGCAATAAAGAAATGAAAATTCTAGCTTTATTACATTCAATTGATGTAAGGCATCGTAAATTAGGTGTTGGATTACAATATACGCCTCCACCTCAGAACAGTTTAGATGTTTTTAATTTTTATCAAAAAGATTTGGAGGGAATTCTATCTTCAGATATTCAAGTTTCTAAATGGATTGGTAGAACATTAGGATTGCCTACAAAATATGTAGAATATATTTGCAAATTAGCAGAAGTAGATTCCAAGGTTACAGGAAATAATTTAACTAATAATGATATAAAAAAAATTTTTGATGCTATTAAAAAAACAGTTGAAAATATTGTAAAAGGCAACCATGAGCCTGTAATTGTACGAGATGACAAAGTAGATGTTTACCCGTTAAAATTTGATCATGGAAATGAAGAATATACTAGTGTACAAAGTTTTATGACGGGATTAGATATTGTATTTACCGAAACTTTAGTCAATGTTGGAAAGTCTACTAAAACAAATGTTGCTAGTGAGAAAATCACAGAACTTGAAAATAAGTTAACAGAACAAACCAAGGCGGTTTCCTTAGTTAATGAAAAATCTTTTGCCATAACAAAAATAGCTAACTCATTACTTGATCTAGTTTCTAAAGGCATATTTTCTATCTCTGATCCTAAACTTCAGAAAACTCTAAAAGATCAGAATTGTACTATTATTAAGGAAAAAGGTAATACATGTTTTCTTATACATGATTCTAAAATTAAGATTGATACTAATTCTTCATTACAGGCTTTGGCGTCTGTTTTATTTAATGAGGCAAAACGACAAAAAGCAGCAATTGTATCTATTGAAAGACTACAGAAGAAAACTGAAAAAGATTTAGAAAAACTAAGAAAACAGGTAGAAGTTTCCAAAGATTCTATATCTGTTACAGAGATAAAAAAGAAAAACTGGTACGAACGCTATAGATGGTTCAATACTTCTGATGACACATTAGCAATTGGTGGACGTGATTCATCATCAAATATGGCAATAATTAGAAAACATCTTGAAAATAGCGATAGAGTGTTTCATGCAGACATTTTCGGCTCGCCATTTTTTATACTAAAAGCTGGCAAGGAAACAACGGATTCTAGTTTGAATGAAGTTGCACATGCAACTGTTTGTTTTAGTAGAGCATGGCGCGAAGCAATGTATGGGCTAAAAGCATTCTGGGTAAATCCTGAACAAGTAAAAAAAGGAGCACCTAGTGGACAGTTTCTTTCTAAGGGTTCCTTTGTTATTGAGGGTCAACGAAATTATGTCAGGGTTGCTACCCTGAAGTTAGGTGTCGGTTTATTAAAACAAGATGACAGGTATATTGTAGTTTGTGGTCCTCCTACTTGCATTAAAAAAAATTGCATTTGCTACTCAATGATTGAGCCTGGTGGATTAGAAATGACAGATGCTGCAAAAAAAATCAAAACCGAGTTTGTAAATATGAAAGGAGATGCGGTAAAATCGATTAGCGTAGATGATTTTGTTCGTGTACTTCCTGCAGGGGAAAGCCATGTTACTGAATCAGGATCAGTTGATAGTGTAGATGAATGAAAGAAAATTGGTTTTTGTTGTAGACGCCATGTATGGAAATCTTGCAAAAAAGCTTCGATTATTTGGATATGATTCATTATATTATGCTGATATTGATGATGACAAGATTTTACAAATTGCAAGAGATGAAGATAGAATACTATTAACAAATGATGTTGTCCTTGTAAAAAGATCTTTAAAACAGAATGTAAAAACTGTTCAGATTACAAAGAAAGACGAACTAGAACAGATCCTAGAGATTAATCAAAAATACAATCTTGGAAAATGTGTTGTTGCTGGTAATAATTCGCGCTGTCCTTTATGTAATGGTATGTTGCATAAAATTCAGAAGGATCTTATAGTGACTCAGGTTCCTGAAGGAGTTTTAAAACAGACAAATGAGTTCTGGACTTGTGAAAACTGTAAAAAAATCTATTGGGAAGGAACACATATCAAGAATTTACAAAGATTTGTTTCTAGACTAAATGAGCTATTATAGAGAGTTGCCAGATTCTGATGGAAAAGAACTAGTAAAAGTAGCTAGGCTTATTGTAACTGAATTTCTTACCAATAAAAACAAGAAGAAATTATCTGATGATTTTCAGTCTAGGTTTTCTTTCAAGTCTGGAGTGTTTGTGACATTAAATGATAGATCTGGCTTGAGAGGATGTATTGGGTTTCCGCTTCCACAAAAAAGACTATGTGATGCACTAGTAGATGCGGCTATATCAGCCGCAACTGAGGACCCTCGTTTTTCTGAGGTAAAACAATCTGAGCTTGATGAAATAACTTTTGAGGTGACCGTTTTAACGCCACCAATAGAAATCAAAGTTTCAGATCCGTTAGAGTATCCTACTCAAATCAAAGTAGGTCGTGATGGTTTGATTGTAAAACATGGGATTTATTCAGGATTGCTTCTTCCCCAAGTTCCTGTAGAATATGGATGGACTGAGGAGGAATTTTTATGTCATACATGTGAGAAGGCTGGCCTTCCTCGTGACATTTGGAAAGATCCAAAGACAGAAGTTCTTAGATTTGAAGGAATAATTTTCAAGGAAGAACACCAAACGGAATAGTAACACAACAAAAACTATAGCGTTTTAGATTCTGTGTCAAGAGATATTTCTTCACCGTTTTTAATTGAATCATATTCTTTTTGCGTTACAATTACTAACGGAATGTTTGCCAAGGCGCATCCAGATGCTACCGTAAGATCGGCTTTTTGACAGATCATAGCATAAGGGGCTGAATTATTTGATTTAAGAGAATAGATCGTATATGCACCTACACTACTTCCAACACCATATGGAAAAACAAGAATAGTGTTTTTGATGGATTTTTGAAACAAGTCATGCTTGTTATCACGTATAATGCCGGTTTTTTTATCCACTGCCCCAAGGAAGTTGATTGGTATTTTTGATTTTAAGATCTTTCCTTTGGCTTTTCCTTTTACTATGACTTTTTCTACCATTTTGTTTCATCATCTATGATTTGAGAAAGTGGCTTTAGGTTTACTTTGACGTCATTGGAGTTTTTTAGATAATAGGCGCCTTTAATGCTATTTGTTATGACCCCATCCACATCATCTTTGTCTATTAGTGGTGTCAGACAAGTGCAACAATCAAAAAGCATTTCACAGCCAGCCCGTTTCAATGTATTTGTATGTCCAAGATCAGAAGCTTGCTGCTGAATTGCTCTTGGACAAAATATCATACATCGTTTTTTAAATGACCTTCCCTTTAACATCAAAGCCAAATCAGATATTTCTTCGAGTCCAAGTTGTGGACTTCCAAGTACTACAAGATCACCAGAATCTGTTGTGTTAAGTTCATCAAAGATGTTTTGCATTTCTTTATTATCAAAATCAACCTTTTCAGATTGATTGTCATCATCATCTAGAACAAACTTTCCGCATTGGCCAGACGTTCCCATGCCACCACATAATGCTTTACAGCTACGTTTGTCAAGGTTGCTTGCTCCAGAAATTCTAACCGAACTGCCAGCAATCTTGCCGGCAAAATATCCTAATAGACCATATGTCAGCTCGTTAGAATTTTTAACCTTCATTTGAATTGTAAGATTAGGACTATCTTGTTCTTCTTTTCTTAAATCAGAATAGGGACTTTTCCCTGTAAGTGCACTAGCTAATGCACTAAACGCACTTTCTTTATTTGTTTTAAGTTGTGCTATTGAGTTAGCATAGATTGCAGCGTTACTTTCTGCAAACGAAACTTGGGTATTTTTTTGTGGCAGATCAAATATTTCATAAGGTATACAAGAAAAAGATGGTAGTACGCCCATTTTTTTATATGAATCACTGATACTCTGTTGTTTTTTTATGAAGTCATCATCTAAGTTGTAGTCTGAAACTGTATCAATGTCAAAACCCATTGGATTTACTGTGGTTTTTACTTGAACCTTGGCATCTTTGCTTAGTTTTGAGAGAAATTCTTCACCTGCATCACCTATTGTGTTGTAGTTTACACCAGAAAGATGTGCCCACTGGATAGGAACTAGTCTATCAGCGTTGATGGCCTCGCCAGTAGCCACTAAAATCCTATATGCGAGTTCAAGTACTTCGCCTTTCTCTCCTTTAAGAGCAGACTCTTCATCCTTTGTTAATTCCATTATTCATATTCATTGGTGAGTGGTATAATACTTGTACTAACAAAAACCAAAATAGTTTATTCAAAGTTCAGGAGTAGATTATAAGAGAATTAGTTTCATAGCATTACTATGAAAAATATCCTAAAGGGAATGATTGAAACTATGAATGCTGTAAAACCGCCACGTATGACAGCACTGCGGCAGCTGCATGACGTAGAAAATGGTGATCCTTTCAACATATTAATCGGCACCATACTCTCAGCAAGAACTAAGGACGAGAATACAACTAAAGTCGCAGGAAAATTATTTGCAAAGTACAAATCAGTAAAAGCATTAGCTAATGCTAAAGTTAGAGACGTTGAAAAAATAATAAGATCAATTGGGTTTTATCATGTAAAGGCTAAGAGAATTATCGAGGTTGCTTCTATAATAAATACAAAATTTAATGGAAAAGTGCCTGATGATCTAGATACACTGATAACGCTTCCTGGGGTTGGCAGAAAAACAGCAAACTGTGTTCTAGTTTATGCTTTTGAAAAACCTGCCATACCTGTAGACGTACATGTTCATAGGATCTCAAACCGATTAGGTCTTGTTGATACTAAAACTCCTGAGGAAACAGAATTTGAATTAATGAAAAAAATTCCACAAAGATACTGGCTTGAAATAAATGACACTTTTGTTATGTTTGGACAAAACATCTGTAAACCAATTTCACCAATGTGTAATGTTTGCAAAATTAAAAAAATTTGCAAATACTACAAAACTAACGCTTCTTAAGAATCAATAAAATTGCGATTATTATTCCAATAATACCTGAAATAACGAAAGGTAACATGCTTAGAGGGTTTTCAGCTGGATTTCCTGAGATAAATCCAACGACCAAATTTCCAGAGTTTATAGCTGGAGGGTCTGTTGAGCTTTCCATTCCATATACAGAATAGGCAGAAATTGCAAAGTTTTCGATGTCTAAATTGGAAACAACGATTCTTTCTCCATTGTTGATGGTAAGTCCTGCATTATCTGTATATGCAGCTACAATCGTTTGGTTTGGAATCCATCCTCGTTCAAGTCTGTTATGAACAACAACATAGCCATTTTCCGGTAGCCATGCAGCCACCCAAAATTTTTCATCAGGTGGACCACCCATGCCTATTTCAATGAATTTTTCTGGGATAGTTGCATCATAGAATCGTATTACTGCATTACCATTTGGATTTGCGTAGAGCAGCTTGTTATCAATTGTGATTTGCCAACTCACTGAATGAGTTTTATCTAGTTCAATTATTTGTGCGTCATTTGCAATTTTATTGAATTCGTTGTAAGGTATCTCAGTTGTATGTAAAACTAAGGAAGGATTTGACTGAGACTGACCATAAATAGGACTCAAAGTTAATGATAAAATTAGAATTAATATAATATTGTGATTCACAATTTTGCTCGATAGTGCGTGAATAAAAATCTAGTCAACAAAAGGATTTTTGTGACTCATTATAATTTTTGAAACTTCTGGTCTAAGAATAAATTCGGATGGTGCTTTTCCATTCTGAATCATTTCTCGAAGTTTAGTTCCACTTATCTCGTCTCTAGTTTCTATGCCATGTGGACATACTCTTTCATTGGTAAATGTAATACATTTTTTACAATAAAAAAATGCTGGAAAGAAAATAGGAGTTATCTCAAGATCTGAATAGTCTTTGAATATGTCTTGTGCTGCAAATGGGCTGTAGTAATTTCCTACACCAGCATGATCTCTACCTATTATAATGTGAGTACATCCATAATTCTGTCTCATTATGGCATGATGTATTGCTTCTTTTGGTCCAGCATATCTCATTTCTGTATGCAATGTTGCCAATTTGCATCGATTTTTAGCATAATAATTTTCGATTAATACTTCATATGATTTTATTATAACTTCGTCTGTAAAATCGCCTGACTTTTTTTTGCCAATAAGTGGATTAACAAAAAGACCATCTCTTGTAGTAAGTGCAGTTTTTTGTAATATTTCATGAGCTACATGTGGTGGGTTTCTAGTTTGAAACGCCACTATAGTTTTCCAGCCAAACTTTTCAAAATCTGCTCTAGTTTCAGTTGGAGTCTTTCTGTATTTTCTAATAAAGCCTTCATCAGGACGTTTAATGTAATCAATAGTACCACCTACTAGAGAATCATTCATTGCCATAGTTTTTGCAACTCCTGGATGTTTTGTGTCTAGAGT
>CAYGLP010000028.1:0-17881 GCA_964350965.1 uncultured Nitrosopumilaceae archaeon
AACTCATTTTGAACCATGTTTTTTGTCTTGTTGTATTCTCCAACTGCTTTGCCTATCTTTCGGGACAATTCAGGTAATCGTTTTGAACCAAGAAATAATACTATTGCCACAAAGGCAATGATGAACCATTCACTTCCCAAAATGTTAAGAAAAAAATCATGCATGATGAAATTCTATCTCATTCCAAAATTAAAGTTTGGGGTTCCATGCTGGTTCTAGTTCTTTTTTCTTCATAATAATTATCGACGTTACTACAATACCAATAACAAAAAACATGAGATAAGGAGTTGCGTTTCCAAAGAAATTGGCTACAATTCCAGCAACAAGAGGACCTGCTGCCCATCCTACTCCAAATGTTGTTTCGTAAGCTCCTATCAGTCCACCGGAGTGTTCCTTTTGTACTCTTTTCATTATGATTTCAAATGTCAATGGAAAATATACGGTAAAACCAAAACCCATGATCAGTACTGCAACAACAAATGTTTCAAACGAAAATGAATAAGCTGCAATAACCATTCCTATAGCAATAGAAAGCATTGTTGCGATAAGACTGTAAAAAGTTCTTTTTGCTAATAATTCAGAAAAACCAAGTGACACTAGTCTTGAAATTCCAAAAATAAAAAATAATAACTCTATGTTTGATTCTGAGATTGATCTATCATTCATGTATGCTGGTAAAATGGTAAGAAATGTTCCAAAAGCAGAACTGCAAAAAATTAGCATCAATACAACTGTAGGAAATTTTAGAATTTTCTTGACGGATACAAAAGAGAATTCTGTTTTGTGTGTTGTTTTCCCGTATTTTTTCAAAAGCAGTGAAGAAACAATTCCTGCTGCAATTGCAAATGTAGCATACTGGAATAGAATTCTATATGTTACATCAAAGTGTTCTAACAAAAATGTTCCAATCAGTGGTCCTATCATCAGCCCCCCAACAAAAAATCCCATGAACTTTGAGATTGATTTTACACGATCTTGAGGTGATGTTACTCTGGATATGATAGATTCACAGGGAGGCCAGAAAAATGAATGTGCAATACCAGTCATTGCCCTAAAGACAGCAACTTCTGGAACAGATTGTGAGACAGACAGGAGGTATATGGATACTGCATCTATTGTTATTCCAAGTGAGAGAAGAAGCCCGTTATTGAACCGGTCAAGTAGCAGACCAACAAAGAGTGGGATGAACATGTATGGAATAAAATTTGAAAGACCAATCAGACCAAGATCAAGATACGATGCACCTATTACCTGCTTGGAAAAGACAGGAACGATAGGATTGTGCATCCCATATGAGATTCCTACAATCAGAGCAGTAGTATATACAAGAATCAGTGGTTTGTTCATGTCACTTGTACGCTGCGACCATTATTGCGCCACCCATCATTGCTGTATCGAATTCTACTTTAGAGAATTTTTCAAGTAACATTGCTTCAAGTTTTTTGTTTTGTGGCCATAGCTTGTATGTTCCATAAAGAGTTGCAAATTTCAGTCCAATCTTTCCTGCTGCCATAAATGCAATGATGGGAAGTATGGTTCTAAGATAAAACGAGACTCCCATTCTGATAAAAGGATGATCCGGTTTTCCAAGATCAACTATTACAAACCGTCCTCCCTTTTTTAGTACTCGATGAATTTCTGCTATTGCAGTCTTGAGACTTATTGCATCACGTAAGGAGTAACCGCAAATCACTGCGTCAAACTTTTCATCTTGAAATGGAATGTGTTCGAAAACTCCAGACATAAGATCAGGTGCCTTTTCAAAAAACTTTTTTGTATTTTTTAGCATTGGTGTAAGCGGATCATAAAGTGTAATCTTCAAGTTATCATCACAAAGTTTTGATGCAGTCTTTGACATGTTACCAAATCCAGAACCGGCATCAAGCACTGCATTTCCTTCTTTTACCCTACCTGACAATCCCTTTGTACGAAATTCTTCGTCTTTTCCAAGTGAGATAAACGAATTTACCTTGTCATAAACAGGAATGATGTCTCTTAAAACATCAAGTACCTCTCTCCAGTAACCTCCAAGACCCATACAAAAATTAGAAGTTCAGGATATTATATGTCAATCATGATTTCATTTCGGCAATAACAGAATGCACGCCTTCTTTGTATGAAGGGTACATGAATTCACAGATCGCTGCAATCTTTTTGTTTGATGTCTTTACCGACGTGGTAAGCAACTTTACAAAATCTCCACCCATGACTGCTTTTGCCAAAAGTGTCGGAACACTTCCCGGGTGTTTTACTCCAAGATCATCACAAACAAAATTAACAAAGTCTTTGAAAATCACTGGATTTGAATCTGTTACTACAAATGATTGGTTTGTGGCATTTTTTTCTGCAATAGCAACAAGTGCCGAAACAACATCATCTACATGGATGAAGCTTCGATGGTATTCTCCAGAGCCAGGGAGTTTGAAACTTCCATTCTTTAGTCTGCCAACCATAATTGATTTGAACCAACCACCGTTACCGTAGACATCACCAAGATATGCTACACTAAAATCTATTGCGTTTTCTTTACAGTTTGACTCTAGAAACTTTTGTGCTTCAAGCCTTGTCTTTGCGTAGTCTGTATGTGGTTGTAGTGTAGAATTCTCATCAACTATATTATTTTGAGGATCGCCAAAAACTCCAAGACCTGATACATATACAAGAAACTTTGCCTTTTCTTTTATCAGAGTGAATAAATTTACAGAACCATCATAGTTTACTGTTCTTATTTTTTTCTTATCCTTTTCACCTGGCCATGCTGCAGCAAGATGATACACTACATCATACTTCTCATCAGGAAGTACAAAATCAGGGTATGTAAGATCGCCATTTACTGTTTTTACTGCAGGATTTGAAATGTTTCCTGAACGAACTAGGCATGTAACTGAAACTCCTCTATCAACAAGTTTTGCGACAAGCTTAGAGCCAATGAAGCCAGTCGCTCCGGTAACAAGTGCTTTCAACATATCAAAATCAAATTCGTTGCTTAAAGGTTTAACCTGAGATAGAAATGCAGTCAACCAAAAATTAAATCCATCATGAAACATGTCTTTGTGTAGTGTACTCTTGTCCCAAATGCAAATCAAGAATGGAAATGCAAAAAATATTCAATCAGAAGATCATGTTTGGATGTTCTAGTTGCGGATTAGAAGATATCGTCGATCATAAGAAAAACACAGATGAAGCATATCTTGATTTTTTGACCAGATTTGATGACGGTAAAGTTCTAACCAAGAAAAAAATGCAGACAGCACTTGAGCAAGAAGGAATAGTTCAAAGTGAAGAAGAGATTAAAAAAATGATAGGAGATGTAAAACTTGATGAATTAACAAGAGATATTTTGTTTTCAAGAAAACACTTTGTTTCATACTTTAGGACACTTTCAGAACCAGAACCCAAAATGGGCAGCAAAGTCATGGAATTAGGATTAGATGAAAACATCGCAAGAGTTTTAGAAGAAAAAAATATAGTGCAATTTTACAAGTTCCAAGAAGATGCCATACTGGAGATAATACGCGGAAACAATGTAGTCATTACAGCACCCACTGCATCAGGCAAGACTGAGGCATTTGTTGTGCCCATTATGCAGAAAATTCTCGATGAGAAGGATTCTAAAGGTAGAGTTTTGGCACTTTTTGTCTATCCTACAAAATCACTCTCAAAGGATCAATTACCAAAGATAAAAGAAATTGCAGATAGACAGGGAATATGCGTAGCTGTATTTGATGGAGATGTAAAAACATCAGACAGACAAAAAATATTTGAAAATCCTCCACAGATATTAATCACAAATTTTGATGTAATTCACTATCATTTGTGGCATCGAAGCAAGTTTGCAACTTTATTGAATACAATAAAATTTCTTGTAGTAGATGAAGCTCATGTTTATTCTGGAATATTTGGATCAAATGTTCATTATGTTATAAAGAGACTCAAAAGGACATGTCAAAGGTTGCAGATCATAGCGTCTTCTGCAACACTTGATAATGCATTACCATTTTGCGAACAGCTCTTTGATGTACAAATGAAGTTAGTATCAGGCTCTGGAAAAAAGGGCAAGACAGATTTTAGCATGCTTTTTCCCTCGCTTAGAACACAGCGTGCATTGATGGTAGAGATTGTAAAAAAACTAACATCAAAAAAACACAAGACGCTTGTTTTTAGTAACTCACATCTAAATTCAGAGCTTTTAGCTATGCAAGCAAGAAAACAAAAGGTGGACATCAAAGTTCACAGAGCAGGTCTTATGGCAAATTATAGAAAAGCAGTTGAAAACGCATTCAAAAAAGACACCCTTATGGCGATTTCTGCAACACCAACACTTGAACTTGGAATAGATGTAGGTGATGTAGATGGGGTAATCTCATCTACCATTCCTGTAAACAGACTTGTACAACGAATAGGTAGAGCAGCTAGAAAGGGTCAGAACGGATATGCGTTTTTGGTGCTTGGAAATGACCCCATCTCACAATATTACAAAAACCATCCAGAGGACTACTTTGAGGATATGGAAAAGATCTACATTGATCCAAAAAATCCCTTTGTAGAAGAGTTTCAAGTGCTTGCAATGGCATACGATAAACCAATTGCAAAACATGAGCTAAAAGAACATTCAGAAATAATTGAAAGACATGTAGATACAGGAAATCTTGTCCTAATTGAAAATAGATACGTTCCAAATTATGCACAGATTGAATCTTTGCTAAATGATTACAGCATCAGAGGAATAGGAAAATCAATTGACATATTTTTAAATGGAAAAAAAGTCGGTGAGCGAGTTCTTCCGATCGCATTAGAAGAGCTGCATGAATCAGCAGTTTATTTTCTGGCAGGGACACGCTACAAAGTAAAAGAGCTTGGGTATCCTGAAAAGATGTATGCCAAAATAGAATATCTTACAAAAGATTATCCGTATTATACCAAAGCACTTACAGAAGAATGGCCAACAATTGAAACAGTTTATGAAAAAAGAAAAGTAAATGGTATCGAAGTCGCATTTTGTAAATTACATATACAAAAGAGAGTTTACGGTTATGTCAACATTGAACTTGGTTATGAAGTCACACAAGGACAAAGAGTACTTCTAGAAAGACCATTAGATTATGATTTTGTCACTAAAGGAATAGTGTTCAAATCTCCAAGACCAACAAATGAAATCAAGAAAGCAGAAAATGAAGAATATGTTGAAGCAAGTGCATATCACGCAACAGAACATGTTGTGATAGAAGGAAGCAACATGATAACAGGCGGTGTTTCACAGGATCTTGGTGGCATATCCCTTGGTACATCAGGACTCATCTTTGTCTACGATTCTGCAATAGGAGGAAATGGAGCAAGTAAGGCACTTTATGACAGGTTGGAAAAGGCCTTTGAGAGAAGCCTCCACATAGTAAAAGAATGTCCCTGCAAAAATGAGGCAGGATGCCCAAGATGCATATTTTCTTACAGGTGCGGCAATAACAATGAATATCTTCACAAACTTGCCGCTACTGAAGTTTTACAAAGAATAAGCAATGGTGAAACAACCGAAGTTTCAGAACCTGTAGAAGGCGATAAACCACTAGTCTAGTGATAAGAAAACGATCCCAACAATACAAATTATTAATGCCAGTTTTAGATCTCAAACATGGAAAAAGTTGCCATAGTCACAGGTAGCTCAAGTGGTATTGGTTTGGAAACTGCGCTAGCTTTGGCACGAGAAGGTTATTACACATATGCAACAATGCGAGATACAAAAAAAGGTAATCAGATAAAAGAAATTGTAAATAAAGAAAATTTAAAGTTAGAAGTAGTCGGGATGGATGTAGATAAAGACGAAACTGTTCAAAATGCAATAAACAAAATAATAAAAGAGAAAAGCAGAATTGATGTTTTAGTAAACAATGCAGGATACGTACTCTTTGGTTGCCTAGAAGATCTTTCCATGTATGATTTGAAAGCACAGTTTGAAACAAACTTTTTTGGAGTAGTAAGAACATTGCAGACAGTTATTCCTATAATGCGTAAACAAAAATCAGGAACAATTGTAAATATCAGTTCGGTTGCAGGTAGAATAGGATTTCCTGTTTCTCCGGCTTACATCAGCTCAAAGTTTGCTCTAGAAGGACTAAGTGAGTCAATGCGATACGAGCTTTCTCCATTTGGAATTAATACAATAATCATAGAGCCTGGTGTCATAAAGACAAATTTTATGTCATCTATGAAAAAATCAGTGAAACCAGACTCGGCCTACAAAGACATAACAAACAAAGTAATCATGGGCATATCCATGATGGCAGAGATGGGTACGCCTCCTCAAGAGGTTGCAAGAACCATAATCAAGGCAATCAAATCAGAAAATCCGCTTCCTAGATATACTGTAGGAAATGATGCAGCCATGTTTTTGGAAGCAAAAAAGACAAAGACGGATCTAGATTTTGAAAATTATATCAAAAAAGAGCTTTTTAGCTCCTAAAATATACTAATTCGTGCTTTTTCAATAAACTATTAGCCAGTCTCTTTTTGATTAATCCAATCTGTCACGCATAGATTGCCATAGCTCTAGGCGGTTAGATTGATATACATCGCCCAGTCAATTTTCATCAAAGTCAACAGATTTAGGCACACAAATTTGGTGATATTTCAAAATGAAATGGAAAACTTTACAACATAATGGCATAGCGTTTCCCCCACCATTTGAGTCAAAGGGTATAACTATCAAGATCAGGGGGGGAAAAATACCATTGAATTTGGAACAGGAGGAGATGGTCTACCAATGGGCAAAGAAAAAAGATACGCCATATGTTCAGGACAAAGTCTTTTGTAAAAACTTCCTAGAAGATTTCTTAAAAGTTCTTCCTGCAAAAAACAAAGACATTTCACTTTCCGATATTGATTTTTCTGAAGCAAACAAAGTTGTAGATAAAGAAAAAGATTCCAAACTAACATTAGATAAAGAACAGAAAAAGAAGATTGCTGCACAACGAAAAGAAATCAAAGAAAAGATGAAAGCTGAGTACGGAGTAGCAATAATTGATGGAAAACAAGTGGATGTGGCCAACTGGATGGCGGAGCCTCCAGGTCTTTTCATTGGTAGAGGTGACCATCCCCTAAGAGGAAGATGGAAACCAAGAATTACCCAGAAAGATGTTACGTTAAACTTGGGCAAAGAGGCCAAAGTACCAGAAGGTAAGTGGGGAAAGATAATTCATGAATCAGATTTTATGTGGCTTGCAAGCTGGGAAGATTATCTTACCGCAAAGCGCAAGTATGTATGGCTTTCCGATACTTCCGACTTGAAACAAGAGCGAGACAAAATGAAGTATGACAAGGCAACAAAGCTTTCTGAACACATTGACAAAGTGTTGAATAAAGTTGTAGAGGAGATGACAGATCGTGATGAGCGGGTAAGAAGAGTTGCTACTGTCTGTTGTTTGATTTTTAAAACTGCCATGAGAGTAGGAGATGAAAAAGATCCTGATGAGGCAGATACTGTAGGTGCAACTACATTAAGAGTAGAACATATCAAGCTAAAACCAGATGCTATAGAATTTGATTTTCTTGGAAAAGACAGTGTACGATGGCAAAAAACACTTATCGTAAAAGGTCAGGACAAAACACTTTATGATAACTTGAAGAAGTTTACAGAAAAGAAAAAACCAGACGAGCAAATTTTTCATGACATTACATCAAGACATGTAAATGAATTCCTTGGAAAGATAGTAAAAGGATTGACTGCTAAAGTCTTTAGAACTTATCTAGCAACTTCGGTAGTTACAAACTATCTCAAAAAGATTGATGATTTGGATTCTAAATCAGAAAATCTTAAGATTTATCATGCCAAGCTAGCAAATCTAGAAGCCGCCATCACCTGCAACCACAAGAGAACCATCCCAAAGAGCTTTGAAGAATCGTTACAGAAAAAGAGAGATGCCTTAAAGAAACTAAATGAGATGATACCAAAGACTGAGAAACAAAAAGAAAAACTAGAGCTTCGAGAGGAAAAAATGAAGCTTACAATAGAACTTACAGAGAAAACAAGAGACTACAACTTGGGAACTTCACTTAGAAACTACATAGATCCGAGAGTCTTCAAAGCATGGACAGACCAAGTAGGATTAGAGTGGGAGAAGCTTTACACTTCAGCTCTCCAAAAGAAGTTCCAGTGGGTTACAAAGACTGATGTTGACTGGAAAAAAATTGCAAGCGCTTAGTAAGCTACATTTAATTGCATCAAGAAGTTAGGCGTAATTTGTGCCGGGGTAGCTCAGCCTGGCCTAGAGTGCCAGTCTCCTTCCAAAAGGGTAATACTCATAATCTGGAGGTCGTGGGTTCGAAACCCACCCCCGGTATACAAAATAATTAATGTTAAATTAGTTTAGAGCATCACCATCTGGGATGGAAGAGTTTGAAGAATTTGCTTTAGCATTAATAGATCAGTTATCTGTCGAAATAAATGAAGAAAAAGAAATAGCTTCTACATCTTCAATTGCAGCACAAGCGCTGGCTTCTAAAGTAAAATTTGGAGATATCAAGGTTTTAGCTAATACCATTTTTCCCAATATGTCAGAAAAAGTATTAGAGTTTACAGGTATTACAGTTTCTCCTGAAACGAAAATTGAATTTTTAGATTTAGTTGAACTCAAAAAACTAAAAGGAAAAAAAGTATTCCCTACAAAAGACTCGGCCGCATTTGTAGACGAGCTTTTCACAGCAATAGCACTTGAAAAAACTGATAAAATAGCGGAACTTATGAAAAAAGACATAGCCAAGTTTCTGGTATATTCTACATATGCAAAATCATACATCTCAAAAATATCTACCACCTATGGAGACTATCTTGATTCAGGTATATTCTTGAACAAATTTGTCCTTTCCAGTTATCCTCAAATAATTCTACAGAAACACGGTGAGCCGTATGAAGCCAAATTCGAATATGTAAATTCTGGCTACGTTGGAGCCTTGAAGATGACAATACTAGAGGAACAAATCCACTCAATCCAGACAAACCTTCAAGAAATAAACAAGCAAGCAGTAATGGAGGTAAATGCAATAAATGAAGAACTTGCAAAAATAATTCTAGCTTTAGATGATACAACAGTAAACAAACTTTCTGAGCACCTGCAAATACCTCCCATACCAGAAGAATTTTCCATAGCTAGAAGAGCAAATCTCTTTTTTGTGTTGAATCCAGACACGTTTATTGTTCAGGTACTTGGTCCCGACGTAATGACTTTCACTAAAGTAACAGTAGATCCAAAAATTTCTGAAATGATTCCACAGTTATTAGACATATACCAAAGATGGTTAAAGCCAATACAAATTCATCATGTAGCATTCACCACAATGGAAGGCATGGCAGAATTTGCTGTACAAAATATTTTAAAAGACGACAAAGACTTTCAAAATTATCTTGTTACATTTGCCAATACAGACATCACAACATATCAAATAAGAAAAAGCATGGGAAAAGACTTTACAGAAGTAGTATTTGCAAAACTTGGTAAGAACACATATCACACTATGATTGAGAATCCACCAAGTACAAGAGAATTAAAAAATCCAGAGATTTATCTTCAAAGACTATGAGTCAAGATTTTGATCCATTTGTTGCAGAACTAGTCTCATATGTCTCAGATCCTAGATATTCACTTGTAGAAAAGTGTCTCAAGCTTGCCCAGACTTTTGGATATCCCAATTTGAGCATAACAAAATATGTCGATAAATTGAACTCAATGGGTGAGACATTACGAGATTTGATATCAGATGTAAAAAACCCAACATATCTTATTTCTATGTTAAACGAGTACATGTTCAATACACTTGGATTTTCTGGAAATCGTGATGATTACTATAATCCAGACAATAATTTTCTAAACATGGTAATTGACAAAAAAACTGGAATACCGATAACATTATCCATAATCTATGTTGATCTTGCAAGACATATAGGGTTGGATTTGCGTCCTGTAGGGTTTCCAAGTCACTTTCTTGTCAAACATACAGAAGAAATGATCATTGATCCTTTTGAAGGAGGTAGAATACTTACAATTGATGATCTTCATGAGATCCTCAACAGAAGTTATGGCGGCGGGGTAGAGTTTGCACCACAATTTTTGGATGAAATTGAGCCTGAAAAAATTCTGATACGCATAGCTAGAAATCTCAAAAATTCCTATACAGAGTCATTTAATTATGAAATGTCAATGCATTGCATCAGTTTTATTCTCAGCATAGAACCAAATGCGGCAGAGGAAGTAAGAGACAGGGGCATCTTAGAAGCAAGATTACTCCATTATGATCTTGCACTAGAGTCATTAAACAAATACTTGGAGTTATCACCAGAAGCAGACGATGTGGATGACATATTAGATTTGATAAGAAGCATCAAAGAGAGAACTAGTCAATAATTGACGTGATATCCTTACCGTGCTTTATTTTTGATATCTCATGACGAGCTATCTTGTTTCGTATGGTGCTTTTTATGACATCAAGTTCATTTTTAAGAGTAGCAATCTCATCTTCTAGTCTTGCAACTCTCTCATAGATCGATTCTTCGTTTTCGGCGCTCATACCGATATACAGCACAAAAATGACCTTAAAAATTTATGGGTCATTTTTTTGATATCTTAGTCAGTTTTTATTCTATAGTGTAAATTCAGAGTTACAAGATTGGCACTTGCCTTTTTCCATGCCAGTGACACCTATAATCAAAATCTTACCAATGGTTCCACACTTTGGACATAGACCAGTTGTTACATTTCTTGGAGAATTTGGTTTTGCTTTTACAGTCTTTCTTCGCACCATTATTTCACAATCTAAAAGTCGGATTATTAAGTCTAAGCGTTTGGTTTTCAAAAAGCGCGGGGAGTGGGATTCGAACCCACGGGTCCTTGCGGACATGGGATTAGCAATCCCACGCCCTACCAGGCTAGGCGACCCCCGCACACAGGTGCTGAAAATTGTAACTGTTAATTAATCTAGCCTATTCCTCTGAAACAGAGTATTAATTTACCTAGAAATCAATCTTCTTTTTTTAGATCATATTGTTTGTATATAAAAAATTGAAATTATAGATCTCGATTACAGCCTACACAGTATGATCTGCTTTCAGGATCTATATCTCTGAATTTCTTTGGATGCTTGCATTTTACTTCCAATTCCTTTCTTATTTTGACATTGGTTCTGCAAGCCAATCCAACATTTGAATTGCTTTTTTTACAGTCATTGGGTTTGGTTTGATTTCAAGAAAAAAGGTTTAGTATCGAATCCGATGTAAGCAACTATTATGGTCGTATTTTCGACCCAGTTTGTGCGTAAAATAAGTTTGAATCCATAGGGAAGACAGACACTATTGTTCTAATTTTGGTTCCAAATTTGATAAATAGATTCAATATTGTTCAAAACGTAGTCAACTATGAAGTTGAAGTATACTGTGCTTCATATCCTCTAAGAAGACCATGCTTGGAGCAGATGTGACTTTTGAAATGCTTGGCACATTTTTCACAGTAATACAATAATGTTTTTTGGCGACTGTACGATTTAGAGATTGCTCATAAATTCCGTTTGCTCAGCATTGGTGTAGAAAAAATAAATTTTTCAATAAGGTTCAGTCTCGCGTCTAAAAATTAGATCATTTGTATGACAAAACATTACTGAGTATATATAATGGAGATATGTCGAACCAGACATGCCTCAAACAAAACCCATAGTAAGTATTGTAAATGTTGTAGCTTCGGCATCTGTTGATCAAAGAATTGATCTTAATGCAATAACAAAAAAATTTCCAGATACAGAATACCACCCTGAGCAGTTTCCTGGATTAGTATTTAGAATAAAATCGCCAAAGACTGCAACACTGATTTTTAGTTCTGGCAAGATGGTTTGTACCGGAGCAAAATCTGAAGAACAAGCTATCAAAGCAGTAAGAAGCGTAGTACAAAAGCTTCGAAAAGGCGGCATAAAAATCAAAAAAGATGCCGTTATCGTTATACAAAACATAGTAGCATCTGCAAGCCTTGGAGGAAAAATCCATTTGGAACAAGCGGCAAGAAGCCTCCCAAGAAGTATGTATGAACCAGAACAGTTTCCTGGTTTGATACACAGGATGCTTGATCCAAAGACAGTGATTCTGATTTTTGCATCAGGAAAATTAGTATGTACGGGTGCAAAAAAAGAATCCGACGTGTACAGAGCAGTACACCACTTGCACACTATGCTTGAGAAAAAAGAACTGATGATATACGAGTGACAACTATTTTTCAGATACAAGTTTTTCAGTCCTTCTTAGATTATGAAAAACAAAGAAAATGTTTCTTTTGGTGTTAAAACTAGTACCCTTGCCTCTCAAGCCAGTCTGACACAATTTTGTTTGCAAGCTCATTTGGTTGAAGCGTATGGAGTGGTAGGAAGATCAGCAATTTTTGGCGTGTGGTTTATTCTAGCTTACTCATCGCCAAAGCGAGTGTAGTTTGTTACAAGATCTTTTAATGGAAAACGTTTTCCGCCAACAATTTTAAGATCTACTTTGAACTTGTTTTTTTCTATTGTTATGATGTTATAGGTATTTTCAAAAAAGCCTCGCATTCTTTCAGACGATGCAGTTCCCGCATTCACTACTGAGAGATTACCCAGATTCCAAATCCATGGTCTATGTTTGTGTCCACATAATACCAGATCAACTTCACTTGAAAGTGCAGTTCTTAGAACATCACCTGCATCAATCACAGTAACTCTATCAGTTCCACTATCAGGGACGCCTATCATGTGATGATGCATTGCGACTATCTTAGTCATTTTTTCATATTTCTTCATTGTACGCTCTAACCACAGATTCTGTCTATATCCAACTTCGCCTTCATCTCTGTCAGGTCTAGCTGTACCTAAAGTAACTAGAACAACGTCATCACCAAGAATATTAACAGTTTCAAACGGAAAAAATTTCTTAAACAAAAGGTAACCTGTGTTTCTATAGTCATGGTTACCACTCATTGCAATTATTTTATCCACTTCAAATTTGGCAAATTTTGCTTTACATTTTTCATACTCTTTTAGTAATCCCTCATTTGTGAGATCACCGGTTACAACTACAGCATCCGGCCCTAGATCATTTACCTCTTCTACTACTTTGTCAAATACTTCTTCTTGGAATTGAGAGCCTACATGTATGTCTGAAAGTTGAACTATTTGCATTAGAGTCATCAATGCATAATCATAGTTTAAGGATTAGCTTTTTTTGATAGAACAATAATTTTGTGATCATTTTTTCAAAAACGAAAGTTTCTTCGTTAGAGTTAAATATACATGATCTACAAACTTCGCTGATTTGACAAAACAAGCAGCGATCATAAGAGGAGACGGCACAGGACCTGAACTTGTTGATGCAATGTTACATATTTTGAGATCATGTAACACTCAAACAGAATTGATCTTATGTGATGCTGGCTCCGAGCAGTGGGAGAAATTGGGTGGTGCAACATACATCCCAGATTCCACGATGAAACTTCTTGAGGAAAGTGATGCTTGCTACAAGGGACCAACTACTACTATTCCTAGGCCAAATGCCCCAAGAAGTGTTGCAGTTACTATTCGCCAGAAATTTGAGCTTTATAGTAACATAAGACCCATCAAGACATATGATAGGTTGTCACCAAGCAAAAAGCTTGACTTTGTGTGTTTTAGGGAAGCAACAGAGGGACTTTACGCGGGAATCGAGTTTAGGATATCTGAAGATGCTGCTATTGCAATAAGAAAGACAACACGTAAAGGATGCCAAAGAATAGTAAAAGCTGCATTTTCTTGGGCAAATAAATATAATATAAAAAAGATTTTTGCTATTACAAAACGAAACATACTCAAGGAAACTGATGGAATATTCTGGGCCGAAGTTGAAAAGGCAATTGTAGATAATCTTGGAATCGACGTTGAGGAATATTATATTGATAATATGACACAGCAACTAGTCAAAAACCCAGAAAGATTCAACAACTCAGTGTTACTAAGCACAAATCTGTTCATGGATATCATATCAGAATGTGCCTCTGGAAACATTGGTTCCATAGGAAATGTGTACTCTGCAAACATAGGAGATTCCTATGCGATGTTTGAACCAGCTCATGGTAGTGCACCAAAATACAAGGGAATGGATAAGGTAAATCCAACTGCTGCCATATTATCTGGTGCGTGGATGACAGAATATCTAGGAGAACCACAAATAAGAAATGCAATCTTTAAGGCAACTGAACAGGTAATAAACGAGGGGAAATATGTCACGTATGATATTGGTGGCAATGCCTCTACATCAAAAATGGCTAATGCCATTGCAGAAATAGCAAAACAAAGTCTAAGGAAATAGCTATTTTTTAAATTCAATAAGGATTAGTTCTTCAAAGAACAGTTTTTTTGTTGCAATTATCCTAACATGAAATCCAAGTGATTCTGTCTTTTCAAGTAATCTTTTATAATTTGCAAGCGAGGAAGTTAAGAAAACCATCTTACCATTTTTTTTCAAAACATTTTTAGCTGATTTTATAATTCGCAAAGGAACTTCTAGCCCTTCCTGTAAACCATCTACTGTCGCATCTACAATTTCATCAGATGGAAGATATGGCATATTACATATAATGAGATCAAAATCAATACCTAGTGCATCTGCTGCATTGCAACAAACACAACTATCTATTACCATGTGTGCTTTTTTTATTGAGTCATAGTTTATGTCTGTAGCCACTACAAGATTGAAGTTTGGCAAGAGAACTTTTGCCAGATAGCCAGAACCAGTGCCAATGTCAAGAGCATTATTTCCTTTTTCATGTTGAATATGATTTGCAAAAAACATAGTGTCTTCCGCAGGAGAATAGTGCTCAGTTTTTGTTAATTTGTTTTGCAAGTTTTATTATCTCACCATTTGTCAGGTCTTCTAGTCTTTTGTTTGAGTCTATCAATATTCCAAATTCTTTACCTATGTTATGAATTGTTTTTCTTCGATATGAGAAGAGTCTGTTTACTGTATTTATGATACTCTTTGGTATTTGATGCGTTTTTGTCAATCTTAGAACAACAGAATCTATTTTTGGCTGAGGAAAAAAGTGTGTTTTTTTCACATCTATGAGTGGCTCTATTTTTGCACCATAATTTGCAAGTATTGTTATTGCCTTACGACTCTTGCCATCAATTGCTATTAGTTTTTCAGCGAATTCCTTTTGCACCATTATTACAGCATGTGAATATTTCTTTTGGATTAGCCATTCTATTGCCCTGCGGCTTTCAGAATATGGTAGATTTGATACAAGGATTGTAAATTCTAGATCTAGCTTAAAACCATCCCCCAGAATTAGTTCAAGATTTGAAAAATTAGAAATTTTCTTTAATGCTGCAAAGTAAAGTTCCTTGTCTGTTTCTACAGATATTACTTTTTTTGCAGCATGACAAAGAAATGGTAAGAGTATTCCTTTTCCTGTACCAATCTCAAGAACCGCGTCCTTTTTTGTTATGTTAGCATAATCAACGATGGATTTTGCAAGTGATTCTGAAATTAGGAAGTGCTGCCCAAGTGATTGACGTCTATTCATCGTCTGACAAAGAGGTTCATTCTTGATTCGCCAGTTATTTCTTCAAGTATCCTCTTTGCAATTTGTTTTACAGGTTCTTTTAGTCCTACTCTATCTTGCAAGTCCTTAAAGTCAGTGAATTTTTTCTTTTCACGTTCTTCAAGCATGGTTTTCATGTATGTCTTGCCAACACCAGGGATCAATTCCAATGCGTGAATTCTTGGAGTAAGAGGTTGTGCGTTGTTTAGATAATCCACAAATCTTTGTTCATTTTGTAAGACTATTTTTTCTATCACTCCAAGAAGTTCGCTTTGTGCTGCTGCTGAAATGTGAACATATTCTAATCTGCCCAACACAGAAAGCACCTTGGTTCTTCCTTCTTTTCCAATGTATACTCTTTCTCCAATTTCAAACGCAGAGTTTGGAACACCAAGAAGTTCTAGTATAGTTAATCTGTCTTCTCCTAATGCAGTTATTATAATTCCATCTCGCCCTCTAACAGTGTGAGATTTTCCTCGTGATACAAAGTCTAAGACGTATGCGTACTCTTCATACTTTCTAGGTTGAGTTCTTTCCAAGAACAATCACTCGGGATTATACGTTCTCCCTGATAATTTTCAGCATTTTTTCTAGCGTTTCAGCTAGTATCAGCTTTTTCCAACCAAAAGTAAAAGCCCGTAGTTCTGTTTCAGTTGTTGGGAGGTTGTTTACGATTTCTACTGCTTCCTCTTCTGTTATGCCACATTCTTTGACAAGTTGTTGTTTTAGTTTCTTTGCAGTCTTTCCATCCAGTTTAGCAAATTTCAAGACATAGTCATATGTCCAGCGTTGTATCTGATCCATTGATTCTGGGTCAGATTTTTCCATAAGTTCCTTAACTTCAGAAATAGAAATGGATTGTTTCTTTTTTACCTCTTCCATGTTTATACACCAAATGGTTTGATATGATCTAATCTTGTGATTAGAGTTTTTGTCTTATTACCAAGTTTAACGTCAAGTGTTACAGTTCTTCGTCCTACATCTGTTACAGTACCTACCTTACCATGGTACCTTCTGTGCGGCAATGCTTTGTGCTGAGATGGATCTATGATTACTAGTGCTCTGTCTCCTTCCTTGAATTCTCGCAATAGAAAAGAGACTCCTCTAACACGATCCTTTGTCATTACAGATCTTGATTTATGCATAAAGCCATGTGAATGACCATGAGGCTTCTTAGTAGTCATATTCGAATAGAGTTGAGTTGTCCTTAATTTAACATTTGCTACAAATTTGCTGTAGGATGATCCTATAGAATCAAATTTACGGATCTATTCCTCTGCTTCGTCTTTCTTTTTCTTCTTGGTTTCTTCTTCTGGATCTGAAACTCCAGCTTCGGTCAGAGTGAATATTACTTCTTGCTCTGGATGATGCGGACTGTCAACCATTCTTGCAATTCTCTTCTTTCCAGATTTCTTAAAGTACACGCGATATGTACTAGTATGTGCAACAACATTTCCTCCTATTGGCCTAGTTGGATCTCCAAAGAATGTGTCTGGAGATGCCATAACTTGGTTTGTTGCAATGGCTGCGATGTTGTATGTTTCAGCAGTTCTTACTAGAAGATGCATAAACTTGTTTAGTCTTTGTTGTCTGTTAGAAAGCGTTCCTCTACCAAGAAATTCTGCCCTGAATAATCCCACAGCAGAATCAACAACAATTAGTTTTATTTTACTCTCTTCTATTACAGGACCAGCTTCTTGCATGATTAATTCCTGATGTGCGCTGTTGTATGCCCTAGCTACAATAATTCTATCAAGAACCTTTTCAGGATCAAGTCCTTTTGCTTTGGCTATAGAAACAATTCTTTCAGGTCTGAATGTGTTTTCTGTATCAATATACAAAACACCGCCATCTAATCCACCCTCTTCTTTTGGTTTTTGCACATTTACACACATAGTATGACAAAATTGCGTCTTACCAGAGCCAAATTCACCATAAACTTCGGTAATAGCTTGAGTTTCAATTCCGCCATCAAACAGCATGTCTAATGCATTCGTACCTGTTGAAATCTTGCCAATATCCTGTCTTCTTTTGTAAATTTCAGTGGCAGTGACAAAGTCCTTTTCTATTTTGCCATCTTCAACTAGCTGCTGGCGTGCTTTGGTTACCAATTTTATTGCAGTTTCTAAATCCATTCCAGTGATTTCAGAGATATCAACTGGGCCTCTTACAAGAAGATCCATAATGTTATGGACTCCTGCATCATTTAACTTCCTTGTAGTTACTGGGCCAACCCCATCAAGGCTATCTAATCTTAAATCTTCCATCTTACCGTAGGGTACGGTACGAGTACCTAATAAAGTTGTTGATTTGCG
>CAYGLP010000029.1:0-16309 GCA_964350965.1 uncultured Nitrosopumilaceae archaeon
AAGTCATGGTATCATGGTAGAGGCAGGGTATGATGAGAATTGACTTGGAAGATTCTTCCGTTAGACGCTTAAAACAGTTAGCAAAAATGCATGGAATCAACGCTATTCTTTTAGCTTGCTTTCCTGGAAAACATCAGAACCATACCAGCAGTATCTGAAATAATCCAGGCACCACTCATGAAATAGATGATCCTTACTGTAAAACATTGCTCTCATATCAGCATCACCATCAATGGTAGGGAACATCACACAGGCTTCTTTTTCATTTAATACTACAACTACTTGAACCACTTTTCTCATCTTTCTCTCAACTAGTCCTTTTTCAATGAGTTTTTTAAAACCAAGTTCTTCAAGTAATTTTTTTCTTCCCTTGGGTACTACTACAGACTCGGAGAAAATATAATTGAACTTGATGTCTTTTTTTACTCTATCAATGAGCGGTTCTATAAGATCCAGTGGTACTTCAGATAGAATTTCAAAAATATATTCATCAGCATTTTTGTAAATCTCTTTCCACTGTTCTAGCACTTTGACAAATCCCTTTACATGCTGACTGGCAGCTAAGGCTCCTATCCGCTGAATGAATTTCATTGGTATGTCGCCAAAATCATGATCTTCAAAATATTTTCTATTCGTAGATACGAAAACTAGGTCTGGAACCTGTGTACATATTGTTTTTCCATATGTGGTTAATTGATAATATCCGTCCCCGTCTTTTTTAATCAAACCTGCATCAGTGAGACGTTCAAAGTTGCGATGTACTTCCTGTACTGTGGCTCCCAATTCTCTTGACATGGACGAAATTTTTGATTTATGAGACATGAGATTAAACAATATGTTTAGACGTTGTTCACTGGCAAGTTCTAAAAAGTTACTTGCTGCATTCTTGTAATGGTCTTCCATAACCTAGATGTTTAAATTATGAATCTAAATCTTACTTAAGAAATTATGATTCTGGCCAGTTTGAATCACAATTAGGGCATGTACCACGTAATCCATGGTATCTATAGTCTGTAGCAATGAATGCTTCCAGAGAGCCGCAGTTGATGCACCGAACCTTGTTTCTTACCATGTTACTTAGTGGTTGGTTTTTTATATATGCGCAATTCAGCAAACCAGCTGAAGTTTCATAAATTTAGCTGAGCAGATGATATCAGTAGATCGTATTAACTACATGTATGAAAACAATTCAAACCTCAAATAAAACACCATTCTGGCACAAAGAAGTACGCGCCTCTTTTAGGAAAGTAGTTGCGTTTGACGTTCTTTTTTATGCGTTAGGTACAATTACAGGTGCTGGAATAACAGGAGCAATTCTACTTTCTTAGAATTGCTTTGTTTTTTTAAATTAGGCAACGTATTGCCTATATCCTTTTTCTAGCGTGCTTAATTCTCAAAATTGATGACTAAATACTTATCATCTAATGATTCCATCATATGTTATGTCAAAGAAAAAACCTGAAGGCTGGGAAAATCTCTGGCAAGAATATCTTGAAGCATTAAACAAATGGAAACACGTCTATGAGATGTGGACAAAGGCAGGAAATGAAGCCATGGTAAAGTACAGCGAAGTTTGGCAAAAAGCGCTTGGAGCTGATGCAGAATTGTTAAAGAAAATCAATGAAACATGGCAAGAAGCTTGGAAACAAGCAGGCGTTGAGCAAATCAAACAGCTTGGCTCAATGTGGGAAACAATGCTAAAGATGTCAGGGATGGAATCAATGGTAAAGTTTAATGAAGACTGGTTAAAGATGTGGCAAGGTTCTGGCATGGAACCATTCAAGGCCTATGGCGAGATGCTAAAAAAATATACAGAAACTTGGGAAAATATGTGGAAAAAATAAAATGCAAATCAACCGAGAAATTGACGGTTCTGTTATACATCTACTCACTGGAAAAAACTTTGCCTTTGTTGCTACTTTGATGAAAGATGGCACGCCACAAATCACTCCAACATGGATTGACTATGATGGGAAGACAATTCTGATAAACACTACAGAGGGGAGGACAAAGCAAAAAAACCTATTAAGAGATCCGCGTGTAGCCATCTCAATAGTTGATCATAACAACTCATACAACATGGTAACAATAAGAGGAAAAGTAATGGAGCAAACATCAGAAGGTGCAGATGAACACATTGACAAGCTAACAAAAAGGTATCTTGGTTTTGACAAGTATCCGTATCGGTCGCCAACTGAAAAAAGAATCATTATCAAGGTAAAGCCAGAAAATGTATTTCATATGCAACCCTAGTCATCACCAAAAATATTATTTATTGTGATAAGAAAACGTGGATGGGCCTAAACTACAATTTCATGTTCATTTTTTGAATTTCTTTAATGATGCTATCATGATCCGCATCAGGCTCAGTAGACAAAATTAACGAACCGTCATCCAAAAAGATCGTAATCAACTTGACTTTCTCTTTTGACGTTATCATCCAATTGGTAGTTCCAAGTGCCTCATCAAACATTTTTTCCATGTTTGCCTTTACTGAAACCTGATAATGTGAAAGATTACTTAATTCCTCATTAAGCAATGGTTTGGAATCTGCACGCCTTACAAATGACAACAATTTTCTATCCTTTATTCGCCCTACAAATCGTATATCTTCATCAATCTGTATAATTTTTGAGCATGTTACTTTTACTGAATTTATAATATCTTGACTCAATTATATCACTGAATCTGTACTCCAGCCAATTTTTGTTTAATTAAAGTGTTTTCCAATGTCAAATAGATCGCATTCCTGCTAGAAACCAAGTTTTTTCACAAAATGGTAGGCATGAATTACATTAAAATAAATAAAAAAAAGAAAAAATCTTAGTTCTTAGTCCACGTAGACAGCCATGAGTTAATGACGTTTTGGTTTAACTCAGCAAATGCAGTTGCATTCTCGTTTATAGTTCTAAGATTTTGTTTTGTTGCATCAAGTGCAGTATGTGCTATTTTGTGTTGCACATCAAATGCTTTGATGATTTCATCTGTTGAATCCTGTATGACTCTAGTAATTGGTTCTGTTGAATTTGTGTTCAGACCCATCTTGTTAGCATATTGCTGTTGGATGGCCAATGCAGAGTTGACAAAATTCGTCCAAACTCCAAGGGATTCTTGCTGTAGGTTAGTGAATGATTGCAGATACTGAGGAGTTACTTTCTCCACATGACCTTTGATCTTTTCAAAGCTACCCTTGTAGACATCAAAAATGTCCTTTGAAGTTGTGCTTGTTGTTTTGCTCATAGATGCCATACGATGGTATGGATATATATAGCTATTGGTAATGATTGGTAACCATTGGTTTATAATGTCTATGACTATATCATCTCATAAGTGAAGATTCAGACTATAAATCCTGCAACAGAACAAACTCTTGGTGAATACGAGGCAATCTCTGAACAACAAGTAAACGATGAAGTAAACCATTCTAGGATGATTTATGAAAAGATCTGGAAAAAGTTTGACATTTCAGAGCGCGCAAAACTATTACGAAATTTATCCAGCATGCTTTTGCAAAGAAAGATGGAATATGCTACTATGATTACAAACGAGATGGGAAAACCAATTTCAGAGTCCATCAAAGAAATTGAAAAATGCAGCTGGGTGTGCAATTATTATGCAGATAATGGGAAAAAATTTCTAGAGCAGGAACAAATTCAAACCGATGCTAAAGATAGCTATGTCCGGTTTGATCCTCTAGGTGTTATAGGATGTATCATGCCTTGGAACTTTCCGTTCTGGCAAGTATTGAGATTCTGCGTTCCAGCTTTACTTGCAGGAAACACTGTAGTACTAAAACACTCTAGTGTTTGTATTGAAGCCGGAAACGCCATTCAGAAATCACTGGAAGATATTGGATTTCCAAAAGGAGTGTTCAGGCATATTACAGGAAATTACCTTACAGGTGAGGCTTTGGCAAAATCAAATGTAGATGCAGTATCAATCACTGGCAGTACAAAAGCTGGAATCAGAGTAGCAGAAATTGCAAGCAAGAATTTACACAAATTTATTTTAGAATTGGGAGGAAGTGATCCGTTTGTTGTACTAAAAGATGCAGACATCAACAAGGCAGCTAAAGCAGGTGTTGCCTCACGATTTCTTAACAACGGTCAAAGCTGTATTGCTGCAAAAAGATTCATTATTGAACAAAGTATTGTTGAGGAATTTACAAAAAAATACATAGAAAACGTGCAGGCACAAATAGTTGGAGACCCATTAGATCCGCATACAACCATTGGACCTCTCGTAAGAGACGACTCTCGTAACGTAATTATAAATCAGATAGGAAGGTCAACCCTAAAAGGAGCGCATGTATTGCTAGGTGGTGACGTACCGCAAAGAACAGGATTCTATTTTAATCCTACAGTTGTATCAAATGTAAAACCAGACATGGCAATTTCAAGGGAGGAAGTATTTGGTCCAGTTGCTCCTATCATATCAGCAAAAGATCATGTTGAGGCTATAAGATTTGCAAATGACACAGAGTTTGGCCTTGGAGCAAGTATATGGTCAGAAAGTTTTGCAAAAGAAAACAACTTGGCAAAAGATATTGAGGCAGGAATGGTCTTTGTAAATTCGATGGTAATATCAGACCCAAGAATGCCTTTTGGTGGAATCAAAAACTCTGGGATTGGCAGAGAATTGTCAAATTACGGCCTAAAGGAATTTGTCAATATAAAATCGGTAATCATAAACTAGGCTCATTTGCTAATTTAGTTTGATTTTGCGTTCTCATTACCATGTGTCCATTTCTAGTAAAATAATTTTACAATCTGAAAAAGTATTTTATACATGCAAAAGAACACGGATTCAACGAAATACCACAAGAACTTCTTTCAAAAGTACAATCTGCCATGAAGACTAGCTAAGAATTGAATGTCTAGAGTGCAGTAGAACCTTTTTGGCCAGTTCCAATATCTACTACACTATCTATATCTGAAACAAATATCTTGCCGTCTCCTTTCATGCCAGTTCCAGCAGCATCAATTATCGCAGTTATTATGGCGTCAACCTTAGAGTCATCAACTATTGTTATTATGCAATCTACCTCGTTATATTCTGCAATTTGTCTCTTGGTTCCTCTTGATGATTCTACCATTGGCCTTGAACCTTCGCCTTGACCTTTTGCAGAAATTACAGTTAGGCCTTTTGTGCCAGCTTTTCTGATTGCATCAACAACCAAGCTTGTCCTGTCAGTTTTTACAAACGCTTCGATTCTCTTCATATGGTATATGAAATTTTATTTAAGATATAAACAGAACGACGATTTTCAGTAGAGGTAATTGTTCTTGTGAATTCAAAATATGGCAAAATATCACAATTACTTAAAAGGTTCAACTATGACGAATATCTATGAGTGACTCTGAACGCGATTCTCAAATTGAAAAGATTGCATCATTAATTGTTAAGGATGATACTTCACTTGATGAACAAAACCTAAAGAAATTACAACGATATTATGATTTTGTAAAAACGAATTTCAAGATTCCAGATGCGCCTGCAGTACAGCTAGTCAATGAAGCCTTTCTGTATCTAAAGTTAAAAAATGCAGATTCCATAGATCCTTTACAAGACGGCGATAAATTTGGTGCAGGATTCAGCTAGATTTCATCATTAAGGCATACAGTAATTGTAAAAAAATAAAAAGTAATGTTTTAGGAACACACACTCATATACAAAATAGTTGCATTATCAAAAACTACAATCTCTAACTTTGATTGTATTCTTAGCAATGGCAGTAGGAACACATTATACGTATGGCGAGACATCACAGATACCAAGATGGGTAAAAAACACAGCTAATCTGTGGTCAGAACAAAAAATAGACGATGCAAGGTTTGTTCAATCTATTCAATATCTGATCAAGAGTAAAATGATACAAGTTACACTGTCTGAATTTACAACACCTCAACACGTTTTACCAAAATACGGACAAATCTCACTTGTTACAATATCTGGAACGGTGGAAGATTTTAAAAAAGCAAATAATGCTTTCCTGACAATAATCAAACCAGATGGTAAAATCATTGAATTGACCGCTGCAGTTCTTGAGACAGGAGTTTATCAAACCACTTTAATTGTAGATCATGGTTTTCCAACTGGGTCCTACAAAGTTACTGGAACATACAATGGCATTGAAATTCCTATATCTTATTTTCATGTAACAAAAAATATTACAAAGATCCCTTTTTGGATTAAAAACAATGCTAGGTGGTGGACTGATAATATGATATCTGATTATGATTTTGTGTCAGGACTACAATACTTGATTGACAAAAAAATAATTCAAATTGAATATGATTTTGAAATACCAAATCAACAAAAGCTCTATACTGATGTGCAAGGGAAATCCCAAGTCAGACGTGGTACAATGCAATCAATTGCTGTCATTGTTACTGATGGCCAAAACCCAGTCAGTGATGCTACTGTTTTAGTGAGAGTAGAAGATTATGGAGAACACATACTCAAAGACTTTAAAGGAAAAACAGATTCAGCTGGCAAATACAGCTTTTCATGGGAGATTGACAAAAACGCAGAAGCAGAAACTCTGTTGGTTTTTGTAGATGTAACCAATGGGTTTTCTTCAGATAGTTCCATCTTTCCCTTTGAGGTTACTTGCCATTGCAGTGAATCAGACTGTGAATGTAGGTAGCTATCTTCTTGTAATGTACAGCAATATGCTAAGTCCTATTGATTGTGCAGTGTTAATTGCAAATAGAATGGTGACGCTGCATCAACAATGTTCTTTATTGCAGGACCTGCCATGTAGAGATTAGACCAGAAAATGACAATTACAATATTTTGTACTATAAACAACGACGCAACAAGCACAAGACCTCCTGTAAAATATGATCTAATCACTCTCAGGTTCTGGATATATGTAGTCATTATTCCACCAAGTAGGCCTATGTTTAAAATCGCCGCGGCTGCAGCAGCTAACATGTAATCCATTTTACAAAACTCTGCAGTCTAGCTTACCTAATTTACTTTTTCCCAATTTTAGCCAATATCTCCTTTAGCGAGTCAAAGTTTTTTTCCATCAGTGGTGTTAAAAAATATGTTGCACCATACGACTCCTTATTGTCTGTTACTATCAATCCGTTTTCTGACAATGCGTTTATGTAATGAATGACTGTTTTGTAATCTAGTTTCAATTCAGAAGCAATCTGGTTTGCGTTTGCAGGATGCAAATTCAACAAATCCAAAATCCTAGCTCGGTTTGCGCCCCCTTTTGTACTTCCTATCAAATACCAAAGCACTCGTTTAAAGCGTGGGTCATGATATCCTGAACCTTTTTCTCCAGAGTTTACTGAAGAAGCAAAAATGAATCTCCTATACAGTCCAGATATCCTAACGGCATGTAAAGCGTAGATAACACAAGAAAAAGAATTTCCTAGAAGATATAAAGTTGACCCAGATCTGGGAAAGATTTGGGTGTGAGTTGGGAAAAACCTCTTTATATATTGTACATGAATCATGACATGCAAACAATATTTGACAGACACATGTCAAAATGGAAGATAATGGTTGCTGTAGGGTTTATGATCTGTGTAATCATCACAATTAATGAACTCTTCCTAGTAGAGGGAAACCTTGCTACTTGGATGATTAAAACAGTCCAAAGCGGAGAGATAAAGTGGGACGAACTTGCAGGTAAGGCTCATTTAATGCCTATCATCCCATCCGTAGTCATTTTGGATTGGATGAGAAAAAAAGTATATGGAATTCCTATGGCAAAGTAAGTCACACATAAAACACACTTTATCTTTTTATTTATTTGAGATTTGGAAAAAGCTATTTATGATTCTACAAAGAAATTGTACTAAAGATGATATTTGAAAATAAAACTGTTCTGCTGAAGGTAATAATTATTGGCTGCTTTGGAGTATGTGGAATAATACTAACTTATGAGACCTTTATTGCAAGCGACAGCCTCATGCATATTATGTTTAAAGCAATGGAGACTGGGACTATGAGTTCTGAAGATATTGTACCAAAGAGCTATTTGATTCCTATAATTCCAGGAGTGGTAGTCTTGGAACGTATGTGGAAAAAGATCAACACACATTAAAAACTAAAATTAGTTTTCACTGAACTCACAAAGAAAAAATACCAAAAGAAGAATTACTGACACGGTACTTGTTAGACATTAAACTCGAAATCAAAGTTATCAAGGTTAAGGCATGACAAAGAAATGATCTAGAACTGCTAGCACACATTGAAAAGATTGACAATTCTCTTATTGATATTATGGATGCCAAATTAGATCTAGCCGAAAAATGTTATAGATTTGAATTAACTGCTTGAAGGAATAAATCCAACATAGAAGGGGTTACACAAAATTTGAACTTCTACGTCCAGTTTCTAAATCCATCACTTCTTCTACAGGAAAGACAAATACTTTTCCACTTCCTTTAGAACTAACTGCAACTTTTGCGATTGCTGTCATTGCGGCATTTACCATCGAATCATTAACTATTGTGCTCACAGAATTCATTGTGTTGTATTCTGCAGTGTGAAGAGGCATTCCTTTACTGTCTCTTAGTAGAGGTCTTATCCCCCTTCCTTGTCCCCTTGCAGAAACTACTGTAATTCCAGTGACTCCTACTTCCTTTAGCGCACTTAGTACTGCTCTTACCTTTTCTGGTTTTATCATGACCTCGATTTTCTTCAACAGCTTTTCAAACTATGATAAGTATATAAGAATTCTAAATCAAGCAAACATTTTTCATAGGATCTGGATGGTACTATGAAAAAGATTGTTGGGCACACCGTCATCTATATTTGTGGACACCATATCAAGAATGTTGGGCTAAATTGCAAAGTCAGGCATTACAACTAGTCTTTTCACAACGCAAATACGTATTATTGTCAATTGCAATATTTGCAGGATTCTTGACACTGCTTTCTGTTGTATCTGAATATATTTTTCTTCAACCAATTGCAATTTTTTATGTTCCAAGTGAAGATGTTGTAGGTTTTGCTCTTGTTGTTATAGTCGCTGCGTTGTCTGCACTAGTAATTAGTATGAGTGTTTTCAGAGTTAAAATGTCACACACTAGACATCTTAGTGGCAGCGTTGCAGGACCAATTATTGGTGCAAGTGCAGGTGTATGCAGCTGTGGCTCTACCGGATTTGCAATCATATCGACATTTGGCACAATTGGAGGAACAGCTACGGCATTTTTGAGCAATTACGAAATTCCACTCAGATTAGTTTCTATTGGAATTTTGGCATACACATATTATGTTACATCAAAGGGAATATCTGCACAGTGCAAGATTCAAAAATAGATCGACTATTCGCAACGCATTTTTGATTTGATACTTTAACTTTACGTAGAAATCTTACTGAGAAATTCTGCCTGATGGTTATATTCAATGAAACGTCTCAATTCATCTAATGAAGACAAAGGGAATCTCATTTGCCTTGATTCTTCTTGTAGGCTCATTAGTAACTCCTGTGGAATTCTCATATGCACAGACTTCAAATCAGACAGTACCAACTCCACCTAGAGAATTAACTGCAACAGCTATATCTTCATCACAAATAAATCTGAACTGGTTGCCGCCACTTAACAATGGAGGCAGCCCTCTTACTGGTTATAAAATTGAAACTAGAATTGCATGTACAGGTAACTTTATCCTAG
The DNA here is from genome assembly GCA_964350965.1 of uncultured Nitrosopumilaceae archaeon. Lineage (GTDB taxonomy): Archaea > Thermoproteota > Nitrososphaeria > Nitrososphaerales > Nitrosopumilaceae > UBA8516. Next base: position 9,648 of record CAYGLP010000029.1, read on the forward strand.
TACTTTCGAGTGTAACAAACACAATCACTTCATATTCAAACACAGGGCTTACTAACAGCACATGTTATCAATACAGAGTATTTGCACTTAATACGGTAGGACCAAGTTTGCCATCAAATAATGCTACTGCAACTACAGGAAAAACCAACCAAACCACAACAGACATTGATAATCTAGGCCAACAAGTTTCAAAATTTGTTCAACAACGCAATGCCTTCTTCAAACAACAAAGAGAAGATACAATCAAAACAATACGTGAATGTAATGAAAAAGTTAGAAATACATCTTTTGAAAATAGAACGGAAGTAAAAGTAGAATGCAAGGACAGACTACACGCACTTAGAGAAAAATACAAGGACACCAGAAAACAATTCCAAGAAGAATTTAAGATCTTTAGAGATAGCATCAAATCTCAAATGAGAGAAATCAAGGATCTCAAAATGACAGAAAAAGAAGATGTAAGAGAGTTCAAAAAAGATCTAAAGGAATTTGAGAAAGAAACAAAGAAAGAAGACAAGAAATTCAAAAAAGAGATAAAAGAAATCAAAAAGAAAATAAAAGAAAAGAAATTAAAAAAAGATAATCGCCATAATGAAGATGATTGATCTTTTTTCTATTATTTTTAATCAGTGTCGTTTGACTATTCCTAGTAAAATTTCTAAATAACAAACTCGTTAATTGTAAAAATCATAATTAAGACACTTGTAACAAAGATCATGTTTATCTAAAACACACTTGTCCCTCACACATGGTAAATGGTCTATATGTTGTACTTATCATGGCATCATTATTATCCATTCAAATTCTAGCTCAGCACATTGCTGTAGCACAATCATCAGGTGCCACAATAGAACTTGATAAAAAGATCTACGCATGGACTGACAAGGTCACTATTACAATAGATTCACCTGACCATAATTTTGACAATGAAAAAAGAGATGAGATTGGAGATGAATCAAGTAAGGTTACAATAGCGTCAAGAGGACACAAATTATCTTTTTATAAATTAGTTGAAACAGGTGTTGATACCGGAATTTTTACAGGCGAAGTAATTCTGACTGGATTTTTACATGACTCTGATGGAAATCCAAATACAGGAACTTATGGTTACGATACAAATCCGCGTACAGAACCGCTGAATGGTGGTGGTCCAAGCAATGGATTTCTTGAAGCTGAAAATGATGACGGCATTACAGTTTCGTTTGAATTTGCAGAAGATGAAGTAGTTGTAGGATCTGCGTTGATCAAATGGAATGAAGGTGAAGTTCAATTTCTCAAACTCAACTATCTCCTCGAAGAACAAGGAATTGTGCGTGTAATAGATCCTGACATGAATCTAAATCCAGAATTAATTGACTCTTTCAAAATGCGTGTATTTTCAGTTACTGACAGTGGCGGTCTGCTGTTTACTGTAACAGAAACGGGCGAAGCAACAGGGATTTTTGAAGGTACTCTGTATTTTACAACAACTGATGAATCATCTGGTGATAAGCTTAGGGTATCAGAAGGTGACACTGTAACTGCAAAGTATGATGATAATACACCTCCTGACTACCCTGCACAAAAAGAATTAGAAATTGTTGCAACGACAAGTTTTGGCAGTATAAGTAGCGGTGGATTTACTTTTAGTAACCTGAGACTTGTTGATTCATTTGGTAACTTGATTCAAGATGTGCAAGTAGGTGATCAAGTAATATTTTCAGCTGATGTGCAAAATAATAACGACTTTGTTCACGGTTTTACATACTATGTAACTGTAAAAGAAATTAGAAATGATGAATCGTGGATTAATTTTACTCTATATCCTAAACAGCAAGTGAATGCAGCACAAAGCAGAAACTTTGATTTGCCAGGTACTTACAATGTACAAACTCATGTTTACGATGATCTAGTAAATCGTAATGATTTAGCCCCTCCTATCTCATTGGTCGTTGTTGTAACAGGAACAAAACCTGTATTTGATTTTGGTATAACTGCAAATGATGTCCAACTAAACGCAGGCAAGTCGGCTACATCAACAGTTACAATTACTAAGCAAAGTACTATCACTCAAACCATATCATTGTCATGTGATATCAACATTCCATCAAACCAAGGAAATTGTGACGTAAAGCCGTCGGTTGTAAATCCAGGCGATTCTGCTACAATAACAATTTACACAAAGGGGGTACAACCTGATACATATATTGGTACTATAACAGGTATCTCAAGTAATATCAGACATAGTGATGATTTTACAGTTAAAGTATTGCCTGCCTCGGAAAATAAATTACCGACAGCGGTTGTCTCTATACTGTCTTTAGAAAAAGATGGATCTGTAACTTTTTCAGCAGAGAATTCAAAAGATGTTGATGGAAAGATCGTTAAATATGAGTGGTATTTTGGTGATGGTAAAAGTAGCAATAGTATTACGCCAACTCATGTTTATGAAAATAGCAACACATATTCTGTAATATTGAAAGTTATTGATGAACAAGGAGCAACTGGTACTGCAAGAGCTGATGTTATAGTAGAAAGGATAAATGGTGGTGATACTGAAATTCCACTTGAAGTAATTGTTCCAGTTGTAGCCATAGGAGGAGGTCTGGGAGGATACGCTGCCTTGAAAAGTGTAATTCACAAACCACCTAAACCTGACACAAACCAGCAATCAAGTAATCAACATGATGCAAAAAAAACCCCACCAGCTGCATGGATAGAAATGGAGGGAGGAATTGAGTAGCGCAATTTATGATAAAATTGCAAATGAAGTAGTAGCTAAACTAAAGAGCGTATTGGTTAACATGCTTGTAAATAATCAAAGTTTTAAACAATCAAAACAAATTACCAATGTTTTAGAAAATTGCACAAAATTTGGAATAGATCCAGCTGATATAATTGACAATATAGATCCAACAGAGATCAGCTCAGATATTATAGAGTTTAAAGATGCAATGAGACTACCTAACAATTTTGTTAAAATTGCAAGCAAAATAGTAAACAAAGCAACCACACTCATCAGTCTTCCAAGCTATGAATTCATAAAAGAAAATGTAATCCGATTCCAAGGAGGAAGTATTAGCATAGATGCAGAAATCTCTCCCAACTCTATAACTCTCAGACCATTTGTAAAATTCATGCTGGTTACAGAAGGAATACGAAAAGAAATTCTCAAAGTGAAATTTGAAATTATCTCAGAAGCAAGCATATCTGATTTTGAAATAATACGTGAGAATAGTAAAAAAATTCTAAAAGGAAATCTACACGTTAAAACATCAGTTACCCTCTTGGAATTAAAGACCTTAGGTCATACATTGGGTGAGAAAATGGATCTTGGTTCAAAGGTATTTGATATTGATCTTTTTAAATATGCTTTATCATTGATTAAAGAGTGATTAAAAATGAATGCATGGAACATAGAATCTGAATTGAACAAAACATGATCATAAGACGTCAATTCTATGTGTTTTTGTTTACCCCATAATGATTCCTAAAAACAGGATTGATATAAACAGAGAAGACGTGCATGCACGGATTAATTATATTAGTACAAAAAATTAGTTGACAGTCTTATGATTTTGTAATCTATGGAGTTGAAGTGTCATTGTGACTGTCAAAGAATTCCTGACAGTTGTTTATCTCAAAAACCTGTTTTAATTTTGTACTTCTGTCAGGATCTACAAGTAACATTGCAGTTGATTCAAGATCAGGGTTTATTGACGATTCTTTCATCAATATTGGAATCAAGATTCGGTTGAATCCTTCAGGATCATTTTGGGCTAATTCTTTTGACTTTTCTGGATCTTCTAGTATTGCTTTCCAGTCTTTAAATTCCTCAGGATATTTTTCAAGAAGCGACTTTATCTCAAGTCTAGGTAACGGTGTGCCATCAGGATATGTTGCCCGGAGCATTCCAAACATCATCTCACACTGTGTGTTAATTTTGTATGTCAGACCATCGTCTTTCATTGACTCTGGCATTGATATGTTCTGTAAAGAATTACTTGATGTGTTAATCAGTCCATTTATAATATCATCAGGCTGATCTTTGATAAAAGATGAACTTGCTAGCACTGATGTAACAATTATAGCTACTGCCACGCCGACAATTATCGGAATGTATTTTTTTGGTACTATTGAAAACGCCTGATTTTATCCCTTGAGATGATGTAAAAAATGTTGTTATAACACATCTTTGTACAAGATCAAATATTCCTCAGGATTTTTTCTCTCCTTTTTTGCTTTTAACGCATCTTGATACAGATCAAAACGTTCTACCAAATACAGTTTTTTACCAGATACCTCAAAAGGATCTATGCCGACTAGATTAAATCCTGATTCAGGAGTAAGTAAAAGTTTTTCCTGTTCTGTTATTTCAGAACTCATTACAAATATTTCATCTATGTTGTAATTATTTGCTACTGATTTAGATCTGCACTTTTGTATCTGATACTAATAGTTTTTATGTGACTAAAAATGACAAAATTCATGTCAGAAGACAGACAAATGCACCCTGCTACATGTGCAGATTGCAAAAAAGAAACACAGGTGCCTTTTAAACCAACAGAAGGACGCCCAGTATACTGTCGTGAGTGTCTACCAAAACACCGCGGCGAACGAAGATTTTAAGCTGAAACACGTTTAAAATTATTTTTTCATTCACTCAGGGTACCATATAACTTGTAAACAATAAAATCAATAAAGATAAACATCATATACTACAAACAAAAAACCGGATTTAGAACAAAATGAAAGACATCAACGAGATTATGCCAAAGGTTCAAAATATGAGATGGGGAGCATTATTGAATAAATTCCCTACGAGTGAAAAAGTAAAACTGATGAACAAGGCATTTCCTCACAATGGAAAATGGCATACTGTCTTTGAAGAAGAAGATCAGGTATTTGTTGACGGAGTTAGAGTCTGGAAAAAAGACGCAGAAGCATGGACATGATCTGAGACTAACCATTTTAAACGGAAATATGCTGTGCATCTATATGAAAGTCATGAGATTCAAACTAGCCTTTTGTATGCTATTTTCTATTTCATTGGTATGTATGCCATATGCAGCACATGCACAAACTGGAAACAATCAATCTCTTGATCCGTTGACAGAAGGTATAAAAAAATACAAGGCTCATTTATTCAAAGAGGCCGTGGTTATTTTTGACAAGGTGTTACAGAAAGAACCAAACAACAAACTTGCATTAAGCTACAAAGGCCTATCATTGATGAAACACGCAAAATATGTTGAAGCACTAAGACATTATGAGAACCTATTAAAAAAATCTCACAAGGATACTGACGTTCTCAACAATTTAGGAGTTACATTAGGTAATTTAGACAGACACACTGATGCGATCAAAACGTTTTACAAAGTTTTAGAAATTAAACCAAATGATGTAACTGCGTTACTTGGAATGGGAATTGCATATGGAAATTTAGGTGAATACAATGATTCTTTGTTTTATTTTGATTCTGCACTAAAGCTTGATCCAAAAAACAAAATAGCAAAAAATTACCAAGAATATACAAAACTAATCATTGACAAGTATTACCCAAAGCTCAAGAATAAAGAGTCTTGGACATCTCAACAACTACAATCTATAAAGGACAAAACCAAGTGGTTGTCTGCATTAAACAAACATCTTTCTGAAGTATCAAAAAATGTTGCAAAAGAAAAAAGATATATCGAATTTCCAAATCCAAGTTGGTTTGTTAAGAAAAAATATCTAAGAGATCCAGAAAAATGGAATCTGGAACAGACTCTCCAATCAGGAGTAGATAGATTCCCGTATCCTACATACACACTTGAAAATGAAAAGTATGTTGTTCACTACAAGATTCATGTAAACGAGATTCCTCTTGGCATACCATTTGATTACCAAAAAACCCTGGATAGTTCACTAGATTTTTGGAAAAGTCAAACATTCTCATACAAAAGCAAAGCACTTGTCTTTGATTTTGAGTATGTAGATAGATCAAATGAAAATGTCTTGGTTGCTTGGGTGGTCAGAGACTTTGGTGCATTAGGTCATGCGACTCTTGGCAAAGGAGTTGTAGAGGTAAGCATGGGAGACTATTCATGTGATGGCGATTTTCAGTTATTTGATCTTCAAACAATCGAATACATCATGAGACACGAGATTGGTCACTCTATTGGACTTAGTCATTCAACTGATCCAAAAAACGTGATGTATCCAACTGCTACTCCGTCCTATGGGTATTGTATAGTGACTGAACCTAAATCCTAGAATTGTACTGATATTTGTCAACAAGCTTGGATTTTTCTGATTTGTCATCTTTGCCAAGACACGCATGGCTTTGAATGGTCAAACACCAGCACAGAGAGCAAGAGTTGAGATAGCAAAAGAGAAAGGTAACAAGTGGATGGATCTTTTAGAATTAGCAGTGAAAGGAGAATGAATTAAAAATTGTCATCTCATAAAGAATTTAAAGAAGAAGTAAAAAAAATACTATATAATTTACAGTTAAGGAGACAAGAAGTTCTAAATGAGATTGATAAGGTTTTACCACAGATCAGAGCATTAAAACCTAGTCATACCAACCAAGATTCAACAACCAAATAGAACACCCGAAGAAGACACAGAATCTATATTTTTGATAAATAAATTATAAATAATATATTAAAAATTGATTTAATCAAATTAATAATAAAAAT
>CAYGLP010000030.1:0-15997 GCA_964350965.1 uncultured Nitrosopumilaceae archaeon
GTGTTCCCACTGCCGATAGCAGGACAATGCCAAACAATGCCATCCCAAAGTTTCCGCTTATGCCTGCCTGATATATTCCACGTATGTCAGTTGAAGACAGGTTCTGACCGCCAATACCTATTATCCAGCCAACCACCCAGAAAGATGCAGAGACAATACCGCCCAAGAAGAGCAGGTGTCCCAACCTGATAGGGTGTTTTATTAAATGGAAATTTCCGCAATCACGTGATTGCTTACCATGTTTTTTTCAGCTTGAATTTATTTTTACAATGTGATTTACAGGCACAGATTATGCTCTTTTAGAAGGCTTTGAGTGCGAAGCCTTGCCTGCGTGTAACATGGCACAGCGGATGGAATACATCTGGTTCACTATAATACGTGCAGTTTTTTGCCAGATTTTTTAAAAATTTTTCCGAAACTCCGACAGATCCCGTCCCTATTATAGGAAAAAGTGTCGGAGTCGGAAATTCGGAAAACACTCCGTAAAAATAATTTTTCCGAAACTCCGACAAAATTTTCCGACGTTCAGGAGACAATTTTTGTCGGATATTTTTGGTTGTGCACGTGCATCAGCCAATAATTTTTTTTGAAAAAAAGTTGCCAGTTACACATGGACTTTTCTTTTTTTGTTTTTTAAAATGATACAATCACCCACTCTGGTCTATTGAATAGAAACTTTGGGGAGATCTTTTATTGTTTGCAAGTTTGGATCAGTTAGTTGGGGTTTTCAGCTAAAGTTTGGATCTATCTTTAACATATGTTGTTTTTACTCATGTCTTAAGATGTATTTTCCCCTACGAGAAACTTTTGTGCCAGAATTTTTATCTTGTTTTGAAGATCCTCAACCTGCTGCTGTAATGATATGATATCAGGATTGGATGATTTTGTCCGTACCTGAACGTGGCTGAAGGTTACATGGGGTTCCAGCTTGACGAAGAGCTTTTTCTTCTCCTCTTCTGGCATGTTCTCGTATTCACTAAGGTAGAACCTGTGACCTATGAAAGATTCTGCAAAATCCCTGCTTATCAGATGTCCCGCATATGTCCTAAAAAAAGACCTGAAGCTGTGTACGGTTATCTGGTTTTTTCCATTATCAAGTATCTTGTAAAGATCCAGTTGGCGAAGTGCATTTCGTATTATTCTTCCATATGCTCTGTATATCACGTCTGGATGAGGTGACTTGCCAAAAAGATACTTCTGGAATTCTGGTTTGTTGTTAATTATTTGTTCCATCATGCCAGCACATTCGCTTGTCAGGTAAACAGTGCGACCCTCGTTGGTCTTGGTCTCCTTTGGTCTGAGCCTGATGCAGACTGGGTTTGAGCTAAAATCAAAATCAGACGGCTGGAGGGTTATTGTCTCCATGACCCTCATTCCTGTACTGGCAAGAAGAATAGTAAGTGCCTTGTATTGGAACTTGCTTACTTTGGTGATGATTTTAGACACTGTCTTCTGATCTAAGGCAAATTTCTGGACTCTCATCTTGCGCCCGATTTTTATGTGATCTCTTATGTCCTCGTAGTGTATCTTAATTCCACAAGCTCTGAAAAAATTCTTTAGAACTGATAATTGAACTCGCTTTGTACTGTTGGAGATGCCCTTGCCAGATCTTGTGATGTGACTGTCCAGATATCGCTTGTATTGCAGTAACGTATCAAGTGTGTCTTCAAGTGGTTTTTCTTTTAGATCTTCTGTAATCTTGACAAGATCTTTGTCATATGTAACAAGACAAAACCGATTAAAAGAACAAAGTATCTGTCTGTACAGCTGTTTTGATTTGTGCGAATTGCTCAGATTGTAAACGTCGTTAAGGAAAGTGTCAACTTGATTGTTTTTGAAAACGTCGCGAATATGCGGAAGAGATAATTCTTGTGTCATCTATTATAAAATGGCAAAAACCGATAAAACATATACACAACAGGCACAAAGCGTACTCTAAACGTAATATATAGTCAGTTTTACAACGAAAACTAATTTGGCGAAAATGACTGCCGGGGTCGCCTAGCCTGGTAGGGCGCGCGCCTGGAAATGAATTACCATAAAGCGCGTACTCGCAAGGGTTCGAGAGTTCAAATCTCTCTCCCGGCGCCTTTTACATAACCCATTAAAAGACATCATATCTAATTTCTAAGCATTGGAAAAATATGATGTAGCAATAATTGGTGGCGGTATACTTGGAACATCCATTTCATATTGGCTTTCAAGTCTTTTTGATATCCAAGTATGTGTGATTGATAAAGAATCAGACGTTGGAATGCATGCGAGTGGCCGCAATACTGGTGTTGTTCATTCGCCATTTTATCTTGATCCACAAAAGAAGAAAATACTAGCAAAATCTGCATTTCTTTCACATGATCTATGGAAAACATTTGCGGAAAAAAGAGAATTGCCATGGAAAATGGTTGGAACACTTGAGGTGGCCTTGAATGAAGATCAACATAAAACTCTAGAAAAATACATGAAGTGGGGTGTTAATAACGGCATATCTCAAAGTGATCTTGAATTACTTGACAAAAATGAGGTCTCAAACAAAGAGCCAAACGTAAGCTGTTACTCTGCTGTTTTCTGTAAAAGTGATGCAGTAGTTGATTATGGCATGTTTACGAAACAACTAAAAAAAGAATCAGAAAAAAATGGAACTAAATTTTTGTTAAACAGCCAAGTCAAATCAATAGAAAAAGGATCTAAAATAAATTTTGAAAATAATACGAATATGGAAGCAAACCTGATAATTAACTGTGCAGGCGGCAATTCTCTAGATGTTGCAAAAATGTTTGGTATGGCGCAAGAATATTCTGATCTCCATTTTAGAGGAGAGTATTGGATAGCACAGAATGAGTACACCAACCTAGTAAGAACAAACATCTATTCAGTTGCCAAATTCAAAGACTTTCCTTTTCTAGATCCACATTGGATTCTTAGAATAGATGGTAGAAGTGAAGTTGGACCAAATGCAGTTCCTGTTCCTAGTCCAGAAACATATTCTGGCTATATTGGAAACGCTGAAACTCTGATCTCTAAATTATCTGAAATAATTACAGGCAATGCAAAAAAATTATTTTATAATCCAGATTTTATCTCTTTGTTATCTAAAGAATGGCTTAGCTCAATTTCTAAAACTACAATGATCAATAGAGTAAAACAATTCATACCAAAAATCAAACCAGCATTTTTTTCAGAACGAGGCACAGCAGGAATAAGGACACCGATAATAACACCATATGGAGCATTTCTACCAGATATTATGGAATTAGAAAATGAAAACTCGTATCACATTCTAAACTATAACTCCCCTGGAGCGACAGGTGCACCAGCTTATTCTGCATATATAGTAAAGAAACTCGAAAGTAAGGGATTCTTAGATTACACTCATAGTACAAAAGATTCTATTTGGAATTTTGAGAAAATAGTTGCCCAAACTTAATATTTTGTATAAATAATCAAAACCTGGTTGTTACCAGAACACTGTTCTATAAAAGAAAAAACAAAAGACTGTCCAATGCCACCAGAATTTATCATATCAATTAAAGTGAAAGATGAGGAATACATGGTTGGGGTTACCTGTAACGGTCACAAAAAGACATTTTTTGATAAATTAACAAAATTACAAAAAGATGGCAAAGTTCCAAATGGAACAATACGATTTACAGAATTAAAGGCAGTTGGCACAGATTGTATACGAATGGATCCGGATGACCTCATTCAACTCTAATATGCATTAACTGCATAGATTGGCTTTTTACCAGATAAGGAGAGTATAAGATTTTTAACAGTTATCTCCGCCATCTTCCTTCGCGTTTCCTCTGTAGAACTACCAATATGAGGTGTTAGAACCACATTTTCCATTTTTACAAGTGGATGTTTTCTATCTATAGGTTCTTTCTGAAATACATCTAAAGCAGCACCCCCAATAATTTTTTTCTGTAATGCAAAAATCAGATCTTTTTCTTTTATAATCTTGCCACGTGCTGTATTAATCAAAAATGCTGTAGATTTCATTCTCTTAAGTAACTGTAAATTTACAATCTCATGAGTTTCTTTTGTATAAGGTGCATGGATGCTTATGATATCACTTTCTTCAAATAATCTCTTAAGACTGACATACTTTATTCCCATATTTTTTTCTTCACTATTTGACAGTCTATGTCTACTGTGATACAAAATATTCATTTCAAATCCCATGGCCCTTTTAGTCACCGCTTTTCCAATTCTACCCATGCCAAAAATTCCAAGAGTCTTTCCATAAAGATCAGTGCTAAGAAAATCATAAGGACCAAAAATTGTCTTCCATTTATTATGGCGAATAACTCTATCTCCTTCCACTACTCTGCGCAGGAGATCTAGGATTAATGCAATAGTAAGATCAGCTGTTGTCCGTGTCAAAACTTCTGGTGTATAACTTACTACAATTCCTTTCTTAGTAGCTTGTTTGACATCTATTTGGTCATATCCAACGCTGTAGGTACTAATTGCCTTGAGATTTTTTGCAGCATCAATGACCTCAGAGTCTATGATATCATATGGAAAGCAAATGAGACCATCTTTGTTTCTAATTTTCAACAGAAGTTCTTTTTTTGACATGGGAATTTTTCCATAATTGATTTCAATGTTATATAGTTTTTTTAGTTCGGTGATGGCAAAATCATGCAATTTTCTTGTGAGTAAAACCTTCAATTTCATATCTCTCAACAATAAACTAGTCTTAAATTTTGATCTAATGATTCTTACTGAAGATAAAGGATATTTTTAAGATACCTTGCCTCATGTATAATAGAATAATATGGAAATAATGGGGAGAGGTTTCAGACAAATTATACAAGAAACACCATGTTATTTTCATCTCTTTCTAAAATATGGGGCTTACAAACTATTTAACAAGAAAAGCCCTCTTTATGGCTCTGCTGATATAATTAACGTCTGTAACTTGCATTGTTCACATTGTTACTGGTGGCTCAATAGAAAAGAAAATGAAGAGCTTACAGTGGAACAATGGAAACAAATCATCGAAAATAAATTCAAAAAAAACCATGTCTTTATAATTACACTAGTTGGCGGTGAACCCACTTTACGACCAGATGTTGCAGAACTATTTATCAAAGAATTTCCAAAACGCGTCTGTTTTGTTACAAATGGAACATTTCCATTAAAAAAATACGATGATCTCTATTTTTATTGGATTTCAATTGACGGTACAGAAGAAATTCATGATAATATTCGTGGGACAGGTGCTTATGCAAAGACAAGACAAAACATCATTGAATATGTTGAAAATAACGGAGAAAAAGCTTGGAAAGATATCTGGATCACCATGACAATAAACTCACTTAACTACAAGACTGTTAAAGATGTTGCAGAAGAATGGCACGATTATTCAAATAAAATAGGATTTCAATTTCATACTCCCTTCAGTAAAGGAGATCCTCTCTGGCTTCCTTTTGGCTCAGAAAGAACAAAGGTAGTCGATGATATCATTTCAATGAAGAAACAATACGGTGATGACTATATCATAAACCCAACAAGCCAACTCGAATTAATGAAAAAAAACTGGGGAGGAAAAGGTACTACTCCTGTGGATTGTCCTACCTGGGCAATACTCTCAGTAGATCATATGGGAAGAGAAAAACAACCATGTTGTATTGGAAGTGCGGATAAAGGTTCAATGAAACCAATATGTGAGGATTGTGGCCTTGGTTGTTATTCGGTTCTTGTTGGCTATGGAATTAAAGGCTAGAATATAATTTAACAAAAATTCTTTAAAAAGCATTTATAACATTTTGTTCTAGTACTGTTAGCTTGGATCAAGAAGAAGAATTTGCTTTATGCATCCAATGTGGAAATGCTTTAGAGAAATGTGTTTGCGTTTGTCCATTTTGTGGTGAACGTGATAAATGTGAATGTGCACTTAATGATGCAGCTACTGGCGGTTAATTATATCGTACCATTAATATCTGATAAAAAGAAAGGTTAGTTGTGCAATCAACAGACATAACGTGGGTTATAGGTGGTCCACAAGGGAGTGGTGTTGAATCAGCTGCAAATATTTTTGCTCGTGCATGTGCGATAACTGGTTTACAAATATTTGGAAAACGAGAATTTTATTCAAACATTAAAGGCGAACACAGCTACTTTGCAGTTAGAATATCTGATAAAAAGATCCAATCAAACGTAAAAGGTATAACGGTACTTGCAGCATTTGATGCAGAAACTCTGTTTAGACACGCGGATGATGTATATAATGACGGCGCAATAATCTGTGATTCTGAACTTGTACAAATCAAAGTTAACGAAATTCCTACACTAGAATCTTTATTCAAATCTAGATTGGTAGAACATCTTTCTTCTAAAAACAAAGAATTCTCGGTTCAGGGGTTGTTGGATATATGCAAAGAAAGGGGTGTCACAATCCATCTTGTTTCTTTTAAAAACATTCTAGCCAGTCTGGCAGAAGAGACTCAGAACCCATCTGTAAAGAGCATGTTTAGAATGTTAAATGTACTAGCCGTATCCATTTCACTTGGATTTTTGGGCCTACCTTCTAAACCGCTTTTAGAGTCAGTTGAGGCTATTTTTTCTAGTAAACCAAAAATCGCACAGATAAACAAACAAGCCGCAAACTATGGCTATAATTTTGCAACAGCCAAGTTTCCAAAATTCAAATATTCTATTCCAACTGTTCAAAAAGAATCAAACACAATCCTAATCCAAGGTCATCAAGCAACTGGACTTGGCAAGATGGCTTGTGGCTGTAGATTCCAATCATACTATCCTATTACACCTGCTTCTGACGAAAGCGTATTTTTAGAATCAAATGAGGTTTTTGATGTAAAAAATAATCGCCCAGGTTCCACACTTGTGGTACAAACAGAAGACGAAATATCTGCAATTGGTATGGTTATCGGTTCAGCGTTAACAGGTGCAAGATCTGCAACAAGTACATCTGGTCCCGGATTTTCTCTTATGGCCGAAGCTCTTGGTTGGGCTGGAATAAATGAAGTACCAATTGTAGTCACATTGTACCAAAGAAGTGGACCATCAACAGGTCTACCAACAAGACATGGTCAAGATGATCTAATGTTTGCAATACATGCAGGACATGGAGATTTTCCAAGAATTGTGTATGCATCAGGTGATGTAGAAGAAATCTTCTATGATACTGCCAAATGCTTCAATTTTGCAGAATACTTTCAAATGCCAGTAATACACATGTTAGACAAATTTCTTACAAGTACCATCACCATGTGTAAAAGATTTGATCCAGATTTAATAATGATAGATAGAGGCAAACTACTTGAAAAAATAGAAAAAAATGGTTACAAAAGATTTGCTCTTGAAGAAGACAGTATCTCACCACGGTCAAAATTAGGACTTGAGAATGGCATTTTCTGGAACACGGGGGATGAAAGTGATGAATTTGGTCATATTTCAGAGGATCCAGTAAACCGAGTTCAAATGATGAATAAAAGAGCTTCAAAACTTGATCTTGCTTTAAAGATAATTCCAAAGGAAGACCAAGCAATAAGTTTTGGAATATCAGAATTTTGTGTACTGAGTTGGGGTTCTAACAAGGGCCCAATTCTAGACGCAATTGACATGCTAAAGAAAGAAGGGCTTAATGTTGGATTTATTCAACTAAAATTATTACAACCATTTCCTGCAGATCATATAAAATCACTTCTTAAAGGAACAAAGATCATAATTGATATTGAAGCAAACCAGTCAGGTCAACTTGGTTCTTTGTTAAACGAACATTTGGACAAAAAAGTAGATTACTATATTTTGAAATATACTGGCAGACCTATGACTAGCACAGAAATCTATGACTCTCTAAAAAAAATTCTACAAAACGAAGCAGAAAAAATACAGGTGTTGACATATGGAGCCTAAATTATCTGATTACAAAACAGAGGTACACAATGATTGGTGCCCCGGATGTGGAGATTTTGGAATTGTAAATGCAATACAGATGGCATTAACAGAAATGAAGATTCCAAGACACAAAGCAGCAATATTTTCTGGAATAGGTTGTTCTGGAAAAACATCTCATTTTGTTAATGTATTTGGTATACATACTCTTCATGGAAGAGTCTTAACATTTGCACAGGGTGCAAAGCTTGCAAATCCTGACATGACAATTATAGCTGCAGGTGGAGATGGAGATGGTTTAGGAATAGGTGCAGGACATTTTGTTGCTGCAGGCAGAAGAAATGTTGACATGACATACATTATTTTCAATAATGCAGTATATGGTTTAACAAAAGGACAAGCATCTCCTACCCTTAAATTAGGACAAAAGACAAAATCATTACCTAATCCTAACGTAAACCAAGCTGTCAATCCAATAGGACTTGCAATAGCAAGTGGCTTTACCTTTGTAGGGAGAGGATATGCATACGATGTAAGACAGCTCAAGGATCTGATTATAGCCGCAGTTAAACACAAAGGACTCGCATTTTTAGATGTACTACAACCTTGTCCAACATACAATGATATCAATACGAGAGACTGGTTTGCAGGGTTAGACAACATTGATGAAATTACACAAAAATCAAAACCAAGAATCTACAAACTAGAAGAAACTGGTTATGATCCTATAGTACACTATGATTCTGAAAGTGAAGTAAACGAAAAACTAACGCAGGCGCTCATTAAATCAAGTGAATGGGATGCAAAAATTCCTACAGGCATATTCTACCAAAATGAGCTTGTTGCTCCATATGGAGAAAGAATAGCAGATAGAGTACCAAATTATCTTGAAAACCCACCCGCAATACAACCTATCTCATATGATGGAAAATCAATAACTGATATTTCAAAGATTTTAGACTCACTAGAGGTCTGACAGATAAATTATTTACAGCTGTTGTAGTTCAAAAGATATGAAAATTTTTGTTACTGGAGGTGCTGGCTTTATTGGCTCTCATCTAGTCACATCACTTTTGAAAGAAAATAATAAAGTAGTGATATACGACAACTTGAAAAGTAGTTCAAAAGACAAAATCTCTCATCTATTAAAAAATGGTGCATTATTTGTAAAAGGGGATGTATCCGACTACAAATCTCTCTCCAAATCTGTTTCTGGCTTTGACTGTGTTGTCCACCTTGCGGGAGAAACTGATGTCCAAGAATCAATCAAATTTCCTGAATATACTAATCAAGTGAATGTAACAGGTACAGTAAACTTACTGCAAGCCTGCGTTGAACAAAAAGTATCAAATGTTATAGCTGCATCGTCTGCAGCTGTATATGGTAATCCAAAAGATCAACCTCTGTCTGAAAATTTCCCAACTATCTCAATATCACCATATGGTGCAAGTAAAATTGCCATGGAAAATTACATGCAAGCATTCTCGCATTCATATGATTTGAATTGTATATCTTTAAGATTCTTTAACGTATATGGGAAAGATCAGTCCAATGCTTATGCAGGAGTAATAACAAAATTCATGGAAAGAATTTCAAAAAATAAACCACTTGAAATTTTTGGTGATGGTTCAAGCACAAGAGATTTTGTATCGATAGAAGATGTAATTCAATCGATCCAAAATGCTATAACAAAAGTTGATGGTAAAAAAGGAAATTTCTATAATATTGGTAGTGGCAAATATACTACAATAGAAGATCTTGCAAAACTTATGATATTGATTTCTGGTAAATCTCTTTCAATAGAATACAAAAAATCACGAAAAGGTGACATAGAGCATAGCCAAACCTCAATCTGGCTTGCACAAAGAGAGCTTGGATATCATCCAAAAATTACCTTAAAAGAAGGACTAGAAAGGCTACTAAAACCACCATCATAAAATAAGTTATTAGCAGGTTGAGAGGGAGAATAGTTTATCGTTGAATCTTTCAGAAGTAAACAAAGTCTTTCGTAAATCTATAATCAAGGGTTACTTTGAACCTCGTCTTCTGAATCTAGATTTTAAAAAATCCAACATAAAACACCCATCAATACAAGATGATGGTCTTATGCAAACAAATCTTTTGCACCTTTTTTTTGATATTGATACAGGAAGTGATTATCCTGATGGCGACGAGTGGTTTATGGCAGAATTCCTTTTTCCATATAGTATAAAAATTCCTGATGGCATAAAGGGACCTGATTACTTTAGTACCGTTTCAGTTGGAGATGGTAAAAATTTTTGGAGACACAGAGAACTCATTCGATACAAATATGGTAAATCAAAAAAACTTGAAGAATCACTTGATTTTATAGAAAAAAAGTACAAAGAACTGCACTCCTTATTAGAACCGTTACAAAAAGAACTCAAATGACTAGTTTCCACTCATTTTCTACGATGACATATTTTTTATCATTAGAAAATGCCGTGTTTAATAGCCATCTACCTGTAAACTTGTCAAACATGTAAACTATGTCTGTAATGTTTTGCGGAATTTTTTGGGGATCGAGTTGATACTGTAATAATTCCAAGATAAAATCAATTTTTTCTATAGCCATGTTAAACCAGCGATGTTCATCAAGATCTACAATAAATTTGATATTTGGTTTTCCAGAAAAATGTATGTAAATTTTAATATTTTTGCCTCCTCCCCTACGCCTTTTCATCTCTTTCAATATTCCTTTGACTTTATCCCATCTCATATGGCCAAACCATCTGAAAAATTCATCACTAAATTCTAATGGAAAATATACATCCACCATGGTTGAATAATCTTCATCCTGCTCTGCTTCTAGAACTTGTTCTACTACAAACATGTCATGTAACAATCCGTATAAAACTTCGATTTCCCATGGAGAAACTCCATGGTATTTTAAAGATGCTACAAGGGATCCTTGTGCCATCATTTTAAGTAATTAAAAAATCTAATTAAAGGTTCTAAATTGTCTGTAAATATTTCCAGAGATAAAGTACTCCTATGGTTCCTATGAAAAATACCATAGGCTTCCATGCAAATACTGGCATCTTTGGAGTAGTAAGCTGTACTCTGTAGTTATCAAGAACTGCATGTATATACTTCTTTATTCTTTCATTCCAAATTTTGTATTCTATTTGGTGTTTCTTTAGAAGTGTTTCTATTTCGTAAAAAACAGGCGTTCTTTGACAGAAAAGATGTTGTAAATAATCTCTTGAAACTTCGACTTCTGCTTGTATTGCAATAAGTCCTTTTTTCATCTCTAATAGTCTTACATGCATCTCCCAAGGTTTTTTCAGTTTTAAGGAGAGACCACTTCCAATCTGTAAAGGGATTTTATGTTCAAATTTTACATGAGTAAAGCCTTCTTTAGAAAAAATTCTTAAAAGTTCATCAATATTTTTTCTAACTACAATAGTAAGCTGTTCTACTCCCTTCTTATGATCAACATTGATCTTGTCTCTCACACCATCGAGAAAAGATATGGTTTTTGGATATCTCGTTAGAAACTCTACCATAGCTTGCGGTCTAATTTACCTATATTAAAACCCTAAGTGTGTTTATTATTTGTCTTTAATCCGCGAATGTATACACACTGATCGTGAGAAATGACCATCTCGTGCTGAGTTATTTTTCTATCCGTAATTTTTGCGTCTGAATTTTTTATTATTGCCAAAGGTGTACTCTCTGAACCCTCGCCCATCTTGAAATTTGCAATAGATGCAAGATTGTCTGCTACTGCTTGAAAAGTTACTTTTAATGGATTTCCATGCAGATCCTTTTGACCACGTATGTCAGAAAGAGGCTCTATGCCAGCACACGCAATAGCTACCCCAGTTGTTCCAATCCTGGCAGGCATCAACCTACTGTCTATTATTAGTATGCCAATATGTACAGAAAACTTCAAGAAAAATTTACGTCGTAGTTGTTCTGCAATTTGATATGCATCAACAGGGTATAAAATTATTTTTCCTTTCTGTGCATTTGATTTATCGATTCCAGCATTTGGAGCTAAAATATTATCAGATGAAGTAATTACAAAACCTGGAACCCCGCCAAAAACTACATCAGACTCTCTCAAAATAATTTCAGCAATTTTTGGATTAAGATGAAATTTCGTAGCAAGAGTTCTTGATTCTTGGGACGGAATGACTTTGTCATATTCAATTAATCTTCCTTGAGAATTTGCAACATATTTGCTTGAAATAACTAGAACATCCCCATTTTCTAATTTAATTTGTGATCTTTGTAGTAAATCTACTAAAATTTCAAATAGATCAAAATCTTGTGTTTTAAGATCTGATCTTATAGTTTGTACTGACATAGACATGCCAACATCTGTACCTCTCAGACTTTTTAGCCTTCTCCTCCAAACCTTTTAATTTCAAAAAATACGCATTTTCTACTAATGAGTATGAACATAACAGAAAAGATACTTGCTAAAGCATCTGGGAAAGCAAGTCTATCACCAGATGATGTAGTATTTGCAAATGTAGACAAAGTAATGATACATGATGTTTCAGGACCTGGAGTAATTGCCGTATTTGAGAAACTAAAGAAAAAAGGTATGAAGATAGAGAAACTTTGGGATGCATCAAAGGTTTGGGTTGCAGAAGACCACTTTGTTCCTTCTGCTGACAAAGTATCAGCTCAAAATATAGTATTGTTATCAGATTTCACAAAACAATTTGGAATCAATAAACACTTCAAGTATGGTATGGGCCAATATGGAATATGTCACACATTATCTCATGAAGAAGCAATGGTGCTGCCAGGAGAAGTCTATGTTGGCGGTGATTCGCATACTAATACAACTGGTGCATTAGGTGCTTTTGCGGCAGGTCTTGGACATACTGATGTTGCTTATGTGCTCTTAAACGGAAAAATTTGGTTCAAAGTTCCAGAAACACTTTATTTCAAACTAAATGGCAAGCTCCAAAATCATGTGATGGCAAAAGATTTCATTCTAAAAATAATTGGTGACATAGGAACTGATGGTGCAGCTTACAAAACAATGCAATTTGGTGGTAATGGTATCTCAGAAATGTCAGTAGAAGAACGACTTACTTTAACAAACATGACTACAGAAGCAGGAGCAAAAAGTGGAATCATTGAACCTGATCAAAAAACAAGAGACTATCTTGCAGTGCGTGGTGCAGCAAAATACAATGAAGTACATGGTGATCCAAATGCACATTATGAAAAGATCTATGAATATGAGGCATCAGAATTGGAACCAATAGTTGCCAAGCCATTTTCTCCTGAAAATATTGCGGTAGCACGAGACTTGTCAGCAGTACCTCTAGACAAAGCGTATATCGGTTCATGCACCGGTGCAAAATATGAAGATCTACAAGCAGTTGCACGAATACTAAAAGGCAGACAGGTGAAGATTAGAACCGAAATATTGCCCGCAGCAATATCAATATTCAAAAAAGCAATGGATGAAGGACTTCTTAAAATTTTCATGGATGCCGGTGTAGTGGTAGGACCACCTACATGTGGAGCATGTTGTGGTGCACATATGGGAGTACTTGCAAAAGACGAAGTTTGCATAAGCACTACCAACAGAAATTTCCCAGGAAGGATGGGTCATATTGAATCAAAAACATATCTGGCATCGCCCTTAGTTGTAGCTGCATCTGCAGTGACTGGAAAAATTACTGATCCAAGGGATTTGAAATGAAAGGAGACGTAATAAAATACCAAAAAGACAATATTGATACCGATGTAATAATACCCGGTCCTTATCTTAAGATACATGACTACAACGAACTTGCAAAACACGCAATGGAAGGCTTGGACGAAGATTTTCATTCTAAAGTAAAAAAAGGCGATTTCATTGTGGCAGGACGCAATTTTGGGTGTGGTTCATCAAGAGAACATGCGCCAATTGCACTTGCATATTCTGGAATAAAGGCAGTCTTGGCTTTGTCTTTTGCAAGAATATTCTATAGAAATGCAGTTGATGGAGCATTCTTGTTACCAATAGAAATTGATGAAAATACGTACAATAGCATATCTAATGGAGACTCGCTTGAAATTGATACAACAAAAAATAAAATAAAAAATCTTATAAAGAATCAAACCTATGAAATGAAACCTTTCTCGGAATTAATTGGAAAAATCATCGCCGCTGGCGGTCTTTTTAATTACAAACCATAGAAACATTAACGCTACGAATAATCAAAATCTATCCTAACAAATTTTTCTGTTTATACTATTATATCACGTATCATCTAAGGTTCTACTATATGCCAAAGACACTATCTGAGAAGATTTGGGACTCACATATTGTAGTGGAACAAAAAAACGGACCAACATTACTTTATGTTGATCGACACTTAGTACATGAAGTTACATCTCCACAGGCATTTGATGGTTTACGTATGAACAAAAGAAAAGTACGAAGACCAAGCCTCACATTTGCAACAATGGATCATAATGTCCCAACCAGTGATAGATCTTTGCCAATCGTTGATCAAATTTCTGCAAGGCAGATCCAAGTGTTGGAAAAAAACTGCAAAGATTTTGGTATTCCATTATTTGATATCAGCAGCCCAAATCAAGGAATAGTACATGTGATTGGTCCTGAGTTAGGGATAACTCTTCCTGGAACTACAATTGTTTGTGGTGATAGTCACACGTCAACACATGGTGCCTTTGGTGCGTTAGCGTTTGGTATAGGTACAAGTGATGTAGAGCACGTATTGGCAACACAATGTATTTGGATGGAAAAACCAAAAACTTTTGAAATTAAAATAGAAGGTAAGAGAAAAAATAATCACGCAGTAACTGCAAAAGATATCATACTTTCAATAATACGACATATAGGTACTGCAGGAGGAACGGGAACCATAATAGAATATCGTGGAGAAACAATATCTGATCTCACCATGGAGCAAAGAATGACTATTTGCAATATGTCTATTGAAGGAGGTGCAAGAGCAGGGCTTGTAGCTCCAGATGAAAAAACATTTGCGTATCTAAAAGGAAGAAGATACATTCCAAAAAATTATGATGAGTTGGTAGATTATTGGCGTGAGAATCTAAAAAGCGATCCAGGAGCTCATTTTGATAAGATCTTCACCCTTCGTGCTGACACAATATCACCACAAGTAAGCTGGGGAACAAACCCTGCTATGACTACAGATGTAACAGGCATTGTACCATTTCCAGAAGAATATGCGAAAGGAAATCAAGACGAGAAAAAAGCAGCCATCAAAGCATTACAATACATGGATCTAAAACCAGGTACGGCAATTACTGACATTTCAATTGACAGAGTTTTCATTGGTTCTTGTACAAATTCAAGACTTGAAGATTTAACTGAAGCATCTAAGGTAGTAAAAGGAAAGAAAGTTTCACCAAAAGTAAGGGCGATGGTAGTGCCAGGATCTCAACTTGTAAAAAAACAAGCTGAAGAATTAGGATTAGATAAGATATTCAAAGAAGCAAACTTTGAGTGGAGAGAGTCGGGCTGTAGTATGTGCTTGGGAATGAACCCTGACATTTTGGCAGCAGGTGAAAGATGTGCAAGTACATCAAACAGAAACTTCGAAGGAAGGCAAGGAGCTGGTGGAAGAACTCACCTTGTTAGTCCTGTTATGGCTGCAGCAGCTGCAATAGCAGGTCATTTTGTGGATGTAAGAGAATTGGATTTGAACTAGATGAAACCATTTAAGACAATCAAAAGTATAGTTACTCCACTTGACAAGATTAACGTAGATACTGATCAAATGATACCAAAACAATTTCTAAAACTAGTTCAAAAGACAGGATTTGGACAGTATCTGTTTTATGACTGGAGGTTTACTACCGATGGTACACCAAAAGAAGATTTTGTTTTAAACAATCCAAAATACCGTGGTTCTAAAATACTTTTAACAAGAGACAACTTTGGTTGTGGTTCAAGTCGAGAACATGCAGCTTGGGCTTTACTTGATTATGGATTTATAGTAATTATGTCTCCATCTTTTGCTGACATTTTTTACAATAACTGTTTCAAAAATGGAATTTTACCAATAAAACTTGATGCAAAAAAAATTGAAAGTTTATTCAAAATAAACTCTGAAATAGAAGTTAATTTAGAAAATCAAACAATCACAATACCAAATGAAAC
>CAYGLP010000031.1:0-15258 GCA_964350965.1 uncultured Nitrosopumilaceae archaeon
GTTGTTATATGTGTAATATATTATTCAATAAACTAGATTATCTTGGACGCAATGCTTGAAGAAGAAATGATTGATCTGTTAACATTTTGTTTACAAAATGACTCAGAGGCAAAACAATATCCTGAAAAGAAACGACGTGTACATGAAATAGGAAATGAATTATTTGCTGATGGTGGAGTTGATGCAATGGAAAACATGTATTTTGCAATAGAACAAAGAATAAGCGAAGAAATCAAAAAAGATCCAAAACCATATCGTGTATGGTGGAATAACATAACGGATAAATGGAAATACTAATCTTAAATTCATCTGATTACAAATCTATTCTAATGTCACTTACGCCTGAATTTCGTAAAATGATTGAAGAAAACATACACACGATAGTCATGAGTATACCTACACTCAAGCAAGAATATCCTAAATTAAAGCAGGATTGGAAATTCGAACATGAATTTGATTTTCTTTATGGTAGTGTGATTGGCCAGATTTTGGGAAGTACGATGACCGCATTCAAACTGAAATATCAACGTCAGGCCACTGCTGAAGAAATGATGCTGATTGGCGAAATTATTGAGTCTTATTTTTCGTTAATTCGAGAAACAATTTCTCAATAAAATCTATTATTTGTGAATAAAACTTAGTTTACAGTTTATCCACTATGAGTTTCAAATGATCTGGTAAATCTGGAAGCTCTCCAGTATGACTGATGTTATTTTGTAAGACGTCTGGACCTATTCGGCGAATCTTCTGTGTGCCAATCAGAGTATCCAGCGTTCTATCGATATCTTTTTGTGAAAGAACGTCTCTGAGTTTCTCAATTAAAACATTTTCTATATCATACTTGTTTATAGCGTACTGAAGTAAAATCATTTTGTCATTTAGAGAAAGATCTACCATTACATCAAGATATCACTCTGAAATAAAAAATATTGCTAAACTGGAATCAAATGTATACATGAATATAGGCGATTTTTACAGTTTAATCCCAAATGAAGGTAATTGAAATTGGATCCAATTGAATACTGTGACGCATGTTTCTTTAGAGGAATGCCTAACCTTTGCGAGACCTACAAGGGTACTTTTGCAAAGATAAGTTCGATTCACTTTACACAGCAAAACAAGATAGACCGTATTCTTAATGGGCTAAACACCAGACCAAAACTAGTAAACCGACGTTGGACTTGCATTCTGGATAAATTAAATCGTAAGGATTTTCTTGATTCCCTATGGGGAGTAGGTGTTACAGTTCATACCTTGGAAGACCATGTGAAGATTTTATCAAAACTGTACAAACCTGAGGTAAGAAAACTTGGGGAGTTATCTGAAATCAAACTTTTCCCACACGAATCTTGGGAAGAGTTTGACCCACACGCACGTGTCTGGAAGCCACTTGATGTATCAGGAAAAAAGTTTGCAGCCAAAGTAAAACTTGGCACAGTGCTAAAATCAACTGATCTTGAAACTGAAAGATATTTTCGTACTATATCAAGTGAAGGAAAACCAACGTTAATTCCAATGGAAAAACGTGCTGCATATAACATCGCAATAACACAGTTTGAATCTATAAAGGCATTCTGGCAGACAGATAAAAAAAATCAACTTGGATTTATAAAAACTGAATATTTGGAAAATCTTCCAGATGAAATTTTCACCACCCTTCTAAGATTCAAATCAGGTGAGAAAATAACAGGCTTTTTGAGTTTTGACGAAGAAGATTATGAACTAATAAAAACTGTTCTTGCATCTGCCAAAATAGATCTAGAAAGATCAACTGAAACAATTGATGTGGTAGTTGATGAGAAAACAGAAACATTAACAATATCACTTGATAAAATTGAGAAGGAGCGCATTGATGCGTTTACTGCAATGATGACAGAGCTTGGAGGAAAAATAGAACAAGATGATAATTATCTGAACATCACGGGTAAGGTGGATTCAGTTAAACTAAGTTTTATCCAAAGTGGGAAAAGCAATCAGGAAGGAAAAATGATATCTGTCTCATTGAGTGCACTAGAAGATCCTCATAGGATCACAGAACTTTTAGCTATGCTAAGAAAACGCCTTGGATTATCTCCCATGTCTATAGAAAATCTAGTTTGCAGATACTGGCCCATACTCAAAGATTCTGATTTACAATATACTATCCAGTCTTTGATAGAATATTGGAAGATTGACAAAAACTTGGCATTAAGTGTCATACATGATCAGAATAAATTTGACAAAGTGAGTGAATGGAACAATAGTATCAAAACAGGGAAAATAAGATCAAACCTTGATACCGTCACATTAGGAAAGATACTAAAATCAAGACAATAACACCTTCAAATTACAATATAGTTAGTTTTTTACTTCAAGTAATTCAATCAATCCGCATTTGGTGTTTTTCATGTTAGGATCAACAAAGGCAATTAACCTATCATCAAAACCAATAACTGGTTTTACTAAAATTTTGGCACCTTTTTGTGACATGATGTCCAGTTCTTTGTGGATGTCTTTTACTTCAAAACATAGATGGTGAATTCCTCCACCCTGTTTTGCAAACTCAAATATTGAAGAATCTTTTTCAATAGGCTCAATTAATTCTAAAAATGACTCACCCATTTTCAAAAAACAAATGTTTACCTTTTGACTACCAACTGGAGTAGGCAGTCCAATTGTTTCAAATTTGATATACGCTATGATCTCACTCAATGAATCTTGAATTTTTGGCACAACAATTCCAATATGGTGTAGTTTCATATTGTGAGAATCATGACACGGTTACAATAATCTAACTAAATATTGTCTACGAGAACACCAATAGCAGAATGTGGAGGAGAGCAACATAAGTAGCGCTCTCGTCAAAATATAACCAAAAACTTTGAATTTTAGATGATTTTCATCACTGGGATCATATGTTCATTATCAAGCATTATTAATAATACATATGACATGGTTGTTAATTGGAAAAAGGAAATGTGTTTACAATGAAAATGGATAAAAAACTGATGGAAAAAACAAAAAAATATTTTGTAGGACATATTGTATTACAAGACATATCAAAAATAATACGATCAAAAGAACAGAAAATATATCATGTGACGTTCAAAAAGGGGGCAAGAACAAAATTGCACTACCATCAGGCTGGACAAATACTGATTCCTACTGGAGGTAGAGGCACACTTGTGATATATAGTTCCAGACAAACTGGCGCTAATATAAAAATCAAAAAAACTGAGAGAATTAGTCTTGTAAAAGGGGACGCAGTATACATCCCTGCACGAAAATTGCATTGGCACGGAGCTATGAAGAAGAATGATTTTTTACATATTGCAATTAATGCAAAATTACCAGGATACAAGGAAGCAAAAACGATCTGGTACGAGTCTGATTTTGAGACTTTTGCTAAAAAAATGCCATAGTCAGGTTTTTAAGTCATAAAAAAAATTTTTAGGTATTGATTGACGCAAAAATTAGGGAAGGTAAATTACATGATATTACCCATTTTGGGATAAGGGTAGTTATAGGTACAATATTCATAGTTCATGGCTCAGGAAAATTTGATCCTAGTTTTGTTGGATTTTTAAATCAAATAGGAATCCCATCGGAGATGCAATTTCTACTAGCACTTGCAGAATTTGTACCAGGGATTCTTCTAATCATTGGAGTTTTGACAAAAATTTCTGCTTCGATATTATCTATGGTTATGCTTGGAGCAATTTTTCATGTAAAACGTGCTGCAAACTTTACAGGACAAGGTGGTTATGAGCTCGACCTGTTAATACTTGCTGGTGTTTTGTCTATCATTGTTGCAGGACCAGGAAGAGTTTCATTATCTCATATTGCAAAAAAGATTCCTAGATTTTTACAATAGTTTACGGTAGATCAATAATTTCTAGGGCACAATATTTATGAACCCATTTTCCTGTCTGATCTTTCGCTATTTCTTTTCCTGATTTTATTTGTTCACCGCATGATGTGCATGAACTGTTAAACTTTGCTTTCATACATTTTCTTGTATTGGATATCATAAAAGTACTGGTATTGAACCAATGCAAACTAGAAGCTAGCTTTTGATGCATAATGTTATAATCTGACATCGATCAACTATCTATTCAATTTGCTACCAAAAAGAATTGTCTCGTTCCTTCCAAGTGCTACGGAAATGCTTTACGATCTTGGGGCTGGAAATCAAATAGTTGGAGTAACTCATGAATGCAATTTTCCTGATGATGCAAAACAAAAACCACGCGTAATACATTCCTCATTTGATCCACAAAAAATGGGCAGCAAAGAAATTGACACAAAAGTTGTGGAATTGATGCAAACAGGAAAAGACATCTATGTGATAGATGAAAAAACACTAAAGGATGCAGATCCTGATCTCATAGTGGCACAAGGATTATGCGAGGTTTGTTCTCCTTTCACAAAAGAAGTTAGCAGAGCAGTATCTATACTAAATAACAAACCAGAAGTTGTTATCTTAGATCCACATAATCTTGATGATATATTATCAAACATTATGGAAGTTGCAAAACGAATTGATAAGATAAAAGAAGCACAAAATTTGGTTGCTACATTACAAAAACGCATAGTGTATGTAAAAAACAAATCAAAAAAATCAAAACTCAGAGTCCTCTGTTTTGAGTGGCTTGATCCATCATTTACTGCAGGCCATTGGGTGCCGCAGATGGTGGATATGGCAGGAGGAATAAACGGAATTAGCATGGCAGGTGAACCATCAAGAAGAATGAAACTTGAGGAAGCCGCAAAGTTTGATCCTGACATTATAGTGTTAATGCCATGCGGGTTTGGAATAAATCGTACACTAGAAGAATATCAAAAACTTGCAAAAACCAAAGAGTGGAAATCTATAAGGGCGGTACAAAATGGCAACGTTTATGCAGTTGATGCAAATTCTTATTTTAGTAAGCCTAGTCCAAGAACAATCACAGGTTTGGAAATATTAGCAAAAATAATTCATCCAGAAACATTTGAGGAACTACAGACCCCAAAAGATTCTTTTGTACAAATCAACTCTTAAGATAAGATGCATCAGTTTAGCTTAGAATATCTACGATGTGTTAATTGTAAGTCTAAATTAGAATTACAAATACTTGAAAAATCTGACGAAATTGATGAGGGTGTTCTTTTATGTAAAAACTGTGGCGCAAAATACCCCATAATTTCAAAAATACCTATATTGTGGTCTGATCTTGCGTCATATCTTTCCAATAGGGCACAATTGGGAGGTCTTCTCATGACTAGTGCTAAAAATCTGATATTGAAAGCTATGATAAAAGATTCACTTGCAAAAATAAACAAAAATCATGAAGATGTAACTAATTTAGAAAGACGATGGGTTACTACATACAAAAATAGTTTAAAATCAAAATTTTATTCATACATAAAAGATTCACTTGATAAAATTCCTAAATCTATACTGGTTCTAGAACACGGTTGTTCAATAGGATCTGTTACAAAAAATTTGGCACAAAAACATGAAACTGTATTTGGAATAGATCAATCCTTCTTTGCTATTTCCGAGGCTAAAAAAAATAATTACAAAAACTTGGATTTTTTTGTAGCAAACTCGCTTTTTCCTCCATTTGGAAAAAGAAAATTTGAGTTGGTAGTAGGACTAAATGTTTTAGAACTAATTGAACCGCTTGATTTTCTCAAAGTTGTCTCATCTCAAGTAAAAGGAATGTTGGTAATTTCTGATCCATATGATTTTGAGCGAGGAAAAAATTCTGTTAAAGTTAGAGTAGGTTCAAAATCAATAAGATCTGAACTGAAGAAATTGGGCTTTGAGTTTATGCAAAAAACAACAAAACCATCTTTTTTGCCATGGAGATTGAATGTTAACAAACGCTTAAGCCTACACTATCAAGTTGATTTGATAATTGCAAGAAATTCCACTGTAATGTTTTGACCAAAGTTTGCTGTATACTTGTTCTAGGGTTGGTTCTCCCATTCTATCTAATGTGTCTCCCACGCCAAAATAACTTATCTTTTTCACATTCATTTTTTATTCATTCTAATTACTTGTTAATGAGAAGGTCGCTAATGAAATGCATAGGTGCAATTTTCTTCTCAAAAATTCGGTCAGGAGGGATAGGAAATAGTTTGAGTATGTGTAATTGATATGCACAATCTTGATGATACTGCTCATCTGTCATTCTCTCGCACACACCACACATTCGCTGTATGGATTGCTTGCACCTGACACAGAAGGAGAACTCCAGCAATGACTCGCCACATTTTCTACACAGTTCGTCCATTTATGGTCTCTCCAATTTTGTTAGAAATTCTCTGATTGATCCTTGCGATGCAAACTCTCCTAGATAGCTTTTAATTGACTCTACGATGGGTACATGTGAATTACCAAACAAGTCTTTGAGAACTGCGTTTAGATATTCTGGCTTTTCATAGCAGTCAGATATAAGACACTTGTGTTCGTTAAATAATCCTCTTGTAACTTCTTCTAACGTTGGTGTACCAATTTCAAGCAATGCATGCTCTATCGCAGATTTTACCATTATCTTGTCTTTACGCCCATTGTGCTTTACTGTATATACTGAATACTGGTGTTTGAAACCTACTGAACATCCTTTCACTTCTTCAAAGCTATAGAAGTCTAAATGTTTGACAACTTGATGCAGGTCTCCACCTATGACTGCAGTGTTTGGTGCTGCTTTGGGGTTTATCTTTGAACACATGTTTACGGGTGGTCCAAATATGTCTTCGATTGGTGAAACTGATGACTTTGCTAACATAATTCCACCGTAATCTGCACTTACACGATAATCAAGAGGAGGCAATCCTTCTGCATGTAATATGGTGTTAATGTTATCATGCTCTGCTAGCATAGCTAGACCGCATTCAAGACTTTTGATGAAGCCAGATTTACGAGTAGGATCCGAAGTTTCTGGGAAGTAATACAATAGACTGTCCCCGATGTTTTTTACTGCAACTCCGCCATACTTTCTTACAATAGAACCCATGCTGTTTAGGAATATACTATAATATCTGCCAATTTTTGGACCTGATAAGGACGCAGATATTTTGGTAGAGTTTACAATATCTACGATTCCTACACAATAATCTACACATTTGCTTGAAAACATGATCGTGTCTCCAGGCTCGCTACTTGTAAATAGCGGTGACTGAATCTCATATTTGGGAACTATTTCCCTTTCATTGTTCACATCAATTGGTATCATTCCCATATCTGAGAATTATGTAAGTCTAGTTAATAAATCTGGCGATCAGAATTACAAGTAGTATATATACTTTATTAGATTAATTCTTAATTTTAGGAATTACTAACTAGTATAATTAATTGTGAATATACCGGTTGAGAAAAACTATACACGATCTTCATAAGTTATATTGTCTTATTCTCAAATTGGAGATATGTATATAAACGCGGTTCAAGACGTGTCTATTATGAGTGCATTAGATAAGCTACTCGCAGAGTCTCTAGCATCTATAATCAAAGCTAAATTAGGAGAAAAGACCTACCAGAAGGTAGAGGACAGACTAGCTGAACGATATAAATCCTCTATAACTGAATCCATTAAGAATTTTCACCAACTGGATGCAACATTAAGAGAATTCTTTGGTCCCGGTGCAGATGCACTGGAAAAGGACTTTTTAGAACGCCTTGTATCGCTTGACACACACAAAAAGGGTGAATCATGGATAAGTATAGAAAATCAAGAACTTGCACGACTAATTTTAGAAACATATGGAGATCGAGAAAAGAAACTGATTTTGGATGCTGCACTCAAAACACCTAACCCTGTACTAGAAATCTTGGAAGATTGTAAAATTCCCAAGTCAACTGGTTATCGTTTAATCAATGAATTAGTCACAGATGGCTTGCTAACAGAAGAAGGCCATACTACCACAAGTGATGGAAAAAAAGTTGCTTTGTATACTGCATTATTTGAAAATATAAAAATAGACATAACTGAAGGACAAGTCATTATCAAAGTAATGCTTAAAGCGCATATCTTGCAGTCAAGTTATCTGGTAAAGATTCTGCTTGACCAAAGTTAGTTATGCAAAGTTATGTGGTTCGTGTAAACACCAAGGATGTTGTACAAACTCTGTTGTACCATTGGTCTTTTCATATGATTTTGAAAAACTAAAAGCCATTGGAAAGTCAAGCGATGAGTACGTAAAGGAGATCAAAGTAGGAGGTAGAAACGTAAAATCTATTAAGAAAAAAGAAAATTCCAACATCTGTGTTTTTTGGGACGAGAACAAAAATGCGTGCTCGATATACCAGAATAGACCTCTAGATTGCAAGGTTTACCCATTCGACATCTATCTAGTTGACGGCAAATATCATTGGATACTTTATTCGTGTAATCCTGATAGTAATTGGAGCTGGACTGAAGAATACTTGCAATCCTTAGAAAATGATGAACAGTTTAATGAACTGATGGAAAAAATCGGACTCTACAATGATTATTCCAAAGTCCTGATGTTAGTCTCAAAATCCCAAAACATCCCATTTAAGGTACTAAGAGAAGTTAAATACAAAAAAGATTGATTTTGATGATTACTGAATTTCATTTATTTGAGAAAATCGGTTTTTGTAAATGGTTTATAACGTTTATTAGAATGGTGCCTGACTATTTCCCAATGGTGGGAATTTAGTTTCATGGAAGAAACACAAAATTCTACTAAGATAAGAAAAGATCTGAATTATTATATCATATCTGTAATTTTTATTGCAGTTGTAGTATATGCAATTGGAAATGGTGTAGAGCCTGAAGACGACACTAAATTAGACTTTTTTGAAGCTACACGTTTGTTAGGATTTGCTGCCGTTGCAATTTTTGCATTTGTTATAGCAAAAAGATATAGTGGTTCAGAGGTATTTGGTAAAGCTTATCTTGCTTTGGGCATTGGATATGCATTTTATTTTGCAGGTGATTTACTTTGGTATGTCTACGAAATAGGATGCCAAGTAGCTAATCCATATCCATACTATCCAGACATTGGATATTTCGGGACTTTTCCATTTCTAATATATCACTTAAAATCAAACATACATTATTTCAAACGAAAATTAGATAGAAATCAAAAACTCATTTTGATTACTATTCCGGTTGGGCTTTCTATAGCATTTACATTTGTTTCACTTGTTCCACTTGAAGCACCAGCTGGACTTGGAACACTACAAATTGGTGAAATGCAAGAAAAGGACACACAGTTCTATATCGAATTTTTGACGGGATTGGCGTACGTTGCTATTGTTACAGTAACATTGTCACTTGCCATAATTGGTTTCCAAGTTTTTCGTGTAGGTATACTTGGTCCTGCATGGGGATTGTTACTTGTAGGAATCCTGCTGGAAACATTTGCGGATCTACATTACTATTATTATGAAATCTTTGGAGATTATGAAAGAAGCAGTATAGTACATGCTATATGGATGGCAAGCACAATGATTATGTGCTATGCGTTATACAAACACAGGGTACTTTGATTTTTTAAAATACTATACACGACTGACGGCTCTAGCGTTTTCTAATCTGTCTAATTGTTTTAAAACCATGACAGCAGTCTGTCTGACTCCTTCATTAGAATCTTCTAGAATTTTCTTAATTGCATCTCTAAACTCAAATGCTTGCATTAATCCCAATGCTTCTGTTGCCTCGTGTCGCACAATTTCACTTGGATCATTCATGGCGGCATCAAGTAAAGCTGAAATTTTCTCTCTCATCTTGTGTTCACCTAATTGAAAACATGCTTCATGTTTTACAATGTCGTTTTCATCATTTTTTAACACATGTTCTAGAAGATCAGCAACTTCGTCACGTATTGATTTATCATCACTGCATTGATTAGCAGTCTTTCCTACCACCCATATGGCCTCGCATCGTAATGATTCATCCTCGTCGTTTTTTAGAATTTCACTACATGTGTTGAGACGTTCTTTTGCAGGAATTTTTAATAGGTTACTTTCTTCATAAATTATACCCAAAGTAATGCATCATTCTATGTTTTCAACTATTATTTATCATTTTTCAAAATGTATTGCAAAGATAATTTTTTATCGATAAATTATAAAATTTTATCTTACACAAAGAAGATTTGTATACCAACCCCAAACTTGCATTACCTTGTTTTCCTTTGGTATGTTTTTACTCCTAAAGTATACAATTTCCATCATTTCATCTACAGTAACAGGAACGATTTTTTGTTCAATACTGTCTATGTTATAGATCTTAAAATTCAAATTGTCAAGCATCTCAAGAAAATCTCTTGGTTCTTTATCATCTTCTTTGAAGCCATTTGGCCAAAATTCTGTTATTAGTGTCAAATGTTTGTTCTCGTTTAGCACTTTTTGCATGCCCACTATGGCTCGACTTTCAGAACCCTCGATGTCCATTTTTATAAAATCGACCTTAAAACTGTCTACATTTTTTTCAAGATACTCATCTACAGTAAGTGTCTGTACCTCAATTTCATTTTGTTGCAGTTCCAAATTGTATTGAAAATCCAAGTCTAGCAAACTGTGCTCAGAACAAGCGTCAGGAGACAAATGCAGTGTGGCTTTACCCATTTTATCAGATACGGCTGCCTCTACAACAGTGACATTGGTAAAGGAATTTTCTTTAATGCTTGCTCGTATCAGATTTGCATTGTTTGGAAAGGGCTCAAACGAAAAAACTCTGCCTTCAGGCCCCACAACGCTTCTTGCTAAAATTGTGTAAAATCCTATATTGCCACCTAAATCAAGAACTGTCATTCCTTTTTTCAGGTGCTTTTCAAATAGACTGGTTTCAAAAGCTTCATCAGAGTACCAACCAAATTTTTCTACTTGTTTTGATATGTCAGTATCTGTTTTATCCAAAACCATTTTGAATCTGCCAAAATCATGAACCCATGTATTTGCTAAACCCATTATGAGATTTCTGTTATCTGCGTCTAAATATCTTTTAGTAATTTATTTCCTTGAATATAAAAAATCAGAGGCACATTTTTAAGCGAAAAAGACGCTTGCGTGATGTTTCCTACTTTGGGTGGTGGAGGCTGACATAAGTGAGATGTTTTACAGTAAAAACGAAGCATTTCATATGGCGTCTTGATTATTTCAGATATTGCAGGTATGGTTCAGATGCATTCCAAGAAAGCTCAAAGAATAGATCGTACAAAGATTTTTTACAAGTAAACCTTGAATTCACACGCATCGCAAAATGAAATCAATTAACTACACTTTACTTGGAGATGAAACCGTTGCAAAAGAATTTGGCAAAAAAGGCACTGCTACAGATATTACTATTTATGACAAAAAAGAACCTAACTCAGTCAAGACTTGGACTATGCCAACCGGATTTCCTGAAAAAATTCAACCTCTTTTTCAAGCAATAAACATGGGCGAATACGTTTTGTTTCATGTGACAAATCTTGACAAATTTACAGGAGAACAAATAGTTGCACTTGACAGTTTAAAAAAAACTCAAGGATTGCTATGTCATTCATACGATGTCGATAGAAACAAGCTTCTTTCCATGATAAAAGGAACTGTAGTGGAGCAATACAAACTAATTGAATTTACAGATCTAAAAAAAGAAGCAGAACTACTACCGCCAATATCAAAGGAAGGTAATGTCAAAATTGTAATAGATCATTGTTTTGATGTCAAAGGAGTTGGAACTGTAATACTAGGTAAAGTAGTGCAAGGTAAAGTAAAACCATACGATAATCTCAAACTTTTACCAAAAGGTTCTGATGTTGTAATAAAATCAATACAGATGCATGATGATGCTGTAGAAGAAGCAGTATGTCCTGCACGTGTTGGTCTCTCAGTAAAAGGAATAACTCCAGACGATGTTCAAAGAGGGGATATACTTTGCCAACCTGATTCCATGATCGTAGCACAACAAATAACACTAGATTATCATCAAAATGCATTTTTTAAAGGTGAATTGACTGAAAACCAGATGTATCTTGTAAATATTGGCCTGCAAATCAGACCTGCAAAGATCCTTTCGCTAAATCCTATCAAGTTATCATTAGGAAAACCGTCTGTCTTTGAGAAAAATGACATTTGCGTTATTCTTAAACCAGAATCTCAAACAATAAGAATAGTTGGTAGCGGGAAAATAATCTAAATTGATTAAAATGGTAGAAACTCTTTTTTCTATTTGTATGGTGATACATTCATGAGATTAGTTGTTGGAATTACTGGAAGTACAGGAATTATCTATGGAATAAAGATGCTTGAATCTCTTAAGCGATTAAAAATTGAAACACATCTAATCATGTCAGAATGGGCAAAAAAATGCCTAGTGTTAGAAACAAAATATGATATAAAATATGTAAAATCATTGGTAGACAGCTATTCTGATGATTCTAACATGGCTGCAAGTGTATCAAGCGGTACATACAAAACTGATGGAATGATTGTGATTCCATGTAGTATGAAGACTTTGTCTGCTATTGCAAATGGTTATGACGAAACACTTGTAGCAAGAGCTGCTGGTGTGACAATAAAAGAATCAAGAAAACTTGTCCTAGTTACACGAGAAACGCCATTTAGCAGTATTCACTTGGAAAATATGCTTAAGCTTGCAAGAATTGGTGCTGTTATACTTCCTCCCATTCCAGGATTTTATAACAAACCAAAAACAATAGATGACTTGGTAAACCACACGGTTGGGAAATGCCTTGACCAATTCGACATAGAACACAAACTGTTCAAGAGATGGAAAACAACATAGGTATTAAAAATAACATCAAATATCCCATATCTGATGACAAACCCTGATATTCTTGCATTTGTAACGTGGTCTGCAATCACTGCAATATTTCTTACAGTGATTAGTTTAGTTTATCGTAGATTCAAGTTGAAAAAAGATGCATCATCTTCACATTGAAAAAAAAGGTCTCAGGGGCCTAGCTATAGCAGAAAGCTTCAAAGACAATGAAAAGATCTCGCATCTAGCTGGAATTGTAATGCGCCGGGATTTTATCATAGACGGCTTTGTATTTGGACATAGTACTGTAGAAGGAAATGATGCAACTAATGCTATACTGCAAATGCATCAAAAACTAAACCGTGATGACATTAGTTTTATAATGATTTCTGGCCTTATCATATCGATGTATAATATAGTGGATGTCAAAAAAATCTGGAACCAATTAAAAGTTCCAGTCATTGGGGTGACATATGAAGATTCTAAAGGAATAGAAGATGCCATAAAATATCATTTTCCAGATTCTCATCAATCAAAAATTGAAGAGTGTCAAAGGCTTGGTCAAAGAACAAAAATTACGCTTCATACAGGACATGACGTATTTGTAAGAATAGAAGGATGTGAAATACAAGAAGTAAAAAATTTACTAGATGCTATGACACTTCAGGGTGCTGTGCCAGAACCTCTACGGGTAGCACAGATGTTGGCAAAAACAAGATTGTAATAGCGTTATCTTCTTTCTTCTAATTTCACTACCCATTTACTATTTTTGATTCTTGGTGCGGAAAATTCAATGTGGCCAATTATTCTGTCGCCTTTTCTAATCAATGCATATTCTGTCTTCTCACGTCTCAATAGTATGATCTTTGATTTGTATGCACCTTCAATTACTTTGATTTTGAAACGCTTGCTTGCTTTTATGACAAGTTCACGTGCTGCCTTTACATCTCCCATCCAAGAAAACATCTCGAAGGAGCCGAAATTTTTTGTTTCTATTTCATAATTATATAATCTGGCTTCAAAATTCCATTCTTCCTTTTTGGCTTCTTCATTCATCCATTCAATAGCTTGCTTTCCGTATCCTTTTTCTATTCCAAATGTTTCTGAATCTGCCATCGCTATTTCTTTCCAGATATATGGTACATGAATCTATCATTATGAAAATAAGTATTTAGCTGATTATCTGAAGTGGATACAACCAGACAAACCATGCTACTACTCCTGCAAGTAAAATTGTTTTAGTAGCAATTCTTGCATACTGATTTTTTATCAAATCAAGAAACAATACGCATCCGATTGAGACAAATGGAACTGTTGGGAGAAAGTAATAAGGAAACATTACTCTTCCAGTAAGTGAGAGTAAAAGATACGGGAGATACATGGAAATAATTCCTCCTCCAACAAATAATGCTGCTAAATTTCTCCTGCGTATACTGTAAATCACAAAAGCTACAGAAGACCAAAACCCAAATACCCACAAAGAAAGATTAGAATCGCCTTTCCATGCTATACCAAAAATTTTTCCTTTATGTAATATGCCATTATGCGTTTCATCAATCATCTTTTCATCTATCCAACCAAGGCTATTTCCAGTCTCAGGTGGCGGTAGTGGTAAAACCCAACTCCAAGGATAATTGGTATGAACTGTCTGCCAATTTTTTACATTGTACGCAGGTGATCCAACATACCCCTCACTTACAAATACTCTGAGATGTTCAATTGGGTTTGTGATTTCTCCTACAGGATGCTGTAATGTATGACCACGTGATTCCATGACACGCATTTTGGGATATCCCATAGTAGCTTCACGACCATCTGGAAGTTTTTGAGTTGGTATCATGGGTTCATAAATTGTCGGTGTATATACAATATCATACATCCACAATGGTAACAGAAACGATGCTGATGTTATAGACAGAAACACTAGTACCGTCTTTATATTCCTGATACTTCCCTTCCAAGGTTTTGTAACTCCAAAATGGTAAATTGTTATGAGAATGAAGAAGAATATCGCGGTCTCTTTTATCAAAAATGCAACTCCAAGTGGTAACGCACAAAGATAGTATCTTTTTTTCAGATAAAGATAGAATGAAAGCATGCCAAAAAAGATTAATGGCATATCTCTCAAAATTAGAGTAGAATGCACAAAAAATATTGTATCAAATGAAAGTATGGTTGTTGCAAGTAGGGCATTTTTTTCTGATGTAAACTTACAACAAATTTTGTAAAATAGTATCAAAGTAAGCATGCCAAAAATTACTAAGGGAACACGCCAGCTAAACCAGTTGTCTCCAAAAATATACATTGCCGAACCAATAAAAAAATTCAGACCTGGTAATTGATACGGTGTGCGATCATCTCCTTTCATAAAATCTCTGGTTATCTCTAAAAATATCGATTCGTCCCACATCTGAAAATTCTGTGGTTGTGCTATTACGAACACATGTAATACAAGTGATATCAGGATCACATGCGTTAGGGTAATTTTGTTAATTTGTTCAAGGAAAGACAACAATACTGCTATAGGGCGATAAACTGGATTATTAAATTAATT
>CAYGLP010000032.1:0-14900 GCA_964350965.1 uncultured Nitrosopumilaceae archaeon
CTATAACTATGATCAAATAAGAAAAATATAGTCTGTTTAACAATTGAACAAACGCTTTCGTGAAACGTGTTAAAACTTTACAAGATGATAGCAAAAAATATTTGAAAATATAATGTAAAGGAAAATCAATGTTATTGATCAAGAGAAATTTAGATTAATGTCTCTTAGATTTATTCGCCTAGTCTGTTTCTTAACAAATATACCCCAACTAATACCAACGCTATTGAAATCACGTTAAGCAAAGTAATAGCTTCTGATAAAAATATTGCTGAAAAAATTATGCCAAAAATAGATCCTGTTGAATAAAGCAGGATGGTTCTAATAGTACCTATCAATCTTAATGCAATAACAAAAAAAAATGCTGACATTGCGGTACCTGCAATGCCAGTAATAATAATTCCCGGCATGTGGGACAAAGATATTTCGAATGGAATTTGAAGTAATAAAATCAAACACAATGCAAATCCGCCTGACGCAAAAGATGTTATCTGAGTCATTCGTTTAGAATCCAGCCTGTCTGTTACATATTTGCAGATGTTAATGTCAAGAGCATAAAATAATCCGGATAGGAGAATCAATAAATCTCCCATAACCAATTTAGTTAAAACCATTCCATTATAATAAAAATCATTACCAACTGGTATGGCAATCAATCCAATTATTATAATTGAGAACGGAGTCCGTTCTCTTTTTTTGAGTTTTTCACGATAAATTAGGATTGCTATTAAAATTGAAAAGAGTATCTCACTGTTGCTAAGAATTGAGCCATTAGTAGCGGTAGAATCCTTTAAGCCAAAAAAATACGTGATCATCGCTGAAACTTCGGCAAGTCCTATCAATAACAAAAAAAATAGGTTCTTTTTTTCGATTTTCTTAATTGATGGTGATTTCCTTGCAAGCGGTGTGAAAAGCAATCCATTCATAATGTAAATGATAAAAGCTAAAACTATTGGATTTAGTTCTATTGTTCCTTGATTAGAATCCAATAATGGTTTTGGTATTACATGCATAAGTGCTGCAAGTGCTGCAGCTGAAAGTGCTAAAACATATCCAAGGAACAAAGAAGGCGATAGTTTTTGATGTTGTAGAATTTTGCCATATGACCATCTCACTTCCATAATTGGTAATGATAATGGATCCTAATATCCTTAGTTGTATTTTCTGTTAAATCTGAAGAGCTTACAAGCCACGCATGACATGAATTACAGAACTGTTTTGTAATTCATCTTTCTTTAGTTTAACTTTTATTATTATCTTATTTTTTTCAATATCTATTTTGAGATTTTCAAATAATGTGGTATACTTGTTTACTTTTTTACCATCATTGGTTGTAATAAATCCCTCAGCAACTAGCAGACCATTCTGGATTAACGAATTAATCTTTCTATAACCAGAAGTTTGCGGTATTTTGCACGTATCCAAGACTTGTTGTATAATAAGCGGTTTGCCTAACAGAGTATTTAGAATCAATTTTTTATCTTCATCTCCAAATGCTTCTAGGATTACTTCCGACAGGGCTTGATCTTTGATTATTACCCATTCTTGATCCTGATTTTCTTTGTCTAGGGCAACTGTATTTTCAAAGAATTTTCTTTCCAATCCGTCTGCTCCTGCTCCAAAAAATTCTCGTAATACAATGTCTAGTTTATGAAATTCCAGAAGAGATTGAGTCATATTAATTCCAAATTTTTCAAATAATCTTTTTTCAATCCTTTGTAAAGTACGCTGGCCAAGATTATTTTTGATTACTAAGCCTAATGACTTGGCAAGAAATATGTCTAAACTGTTCACCACATATATTCAAACTGCCATGTATAAAATCCATCGTTTTTAAAAATGGGTATAATAAAGGTTATTAATTATAGATTATTACCCAATTTGGAAATGAGCATAGCTGTAATTGACGAATATGAGGTAAGAAAACTTGCTCCTAGAGAAAGACTTGAAAAATGCAGTTCAATTTTAAAAAACGAATCTGATGAATCAATACGCTGGGATGCAGTATGGTTAGCAGGCGAGGTTGCAGAGATGGCAGGACCTCAGGATCCTATATTTGATGAAGTAGCAGATCTGATGACATGGATTTTGCAAAACGACGACAATGGCGTTGTAAAACATGAAGCATGTTTTCAGATTGCTGCCAGGAATATGAGAAAGAAAATTCCAGATTTAATTCATTCCGTCTTCAATGACAAAAGCGGTCTTGTAAAACATGAAGCTTTGGAATCTTTAGGTTTGATGCGTTCATATGAATCGCAAGAATTGATTCGCAAAGCATTAAGTGATTCAAATCCAGATGTCAGTGAAACTGCCAAGTTTGTTCTTAAAAGACTGAAAAGATTAGGAAATAAAGAATACAAGCCGTACAATATTCTCTAAATTATTCTTTTGTGCTTGTATAGCGCATAAATAATTGACCAGTAACTCGTGTACCATAACAGTTCAACAGGATGTCCTGAATAATAGGTTCCAGGTATTTCAATATAATAATACCACACATCACCTATCGTTGTAAGTAAAATCCCAATTAACAAAAGTAACCATGCAATTCCTAGTACACCTCCACGAAAAACAATCGCTCCAAGCAATCCTAGCGAAAGTAGAGATGAAGATCCAATTACAAAGAGTAGGCCTGTGTAAAAAATTGTATCTATTTCTACATCCTCATGTACAGACAAAAGCAGATAAAGAATTACTATGGCGATTGGAATTATTCCAATCCAAACTTTATTAGTCAAGCCAATTTTTGTGTTAAAGAATTTTACGTTTAATATTATGTGTGTTGCTGCTAGTGGATAAAATGCAAAGAAGAACACATCAGCTATAGAAGGATATGGGTCAATGTCTAAGAGAAAAACGTAGGTGTACCAAGTAGATTCGCCAAGAAACATCATAAACAAGGCTATGCCCAAGACAGTATACGATTTTCCAAAAACGATAGAACTGCCATACATTTTAGATACATGAAAGGCAAATATTGAAGCCACTAGTGGGTTCAAAATAGACACAACCGCAACTACATATTCTTTTTCATCTGTTTCTGGTGCTGCGTAGACAAAGATTTGAAAAACTATGGCTAAACCTAGAATGAGTAGAAGAATCTTCTTGCTTATCGGGTTTTTTAATTTCTCCGGTACTTTTTCAGGCTCCATCATTTTTTATTTAATATTATAGTATGAAAGTTTTATGATTCATTTCAAAAAAAATAATTTGACCTTAGTGGAAAATAACGAAGATTGTTTTATATTTTGAAAAGAGTATAGAAATTATGACCATTTCCATCAGTACAACATAGACAACATTTTAATACGAAAAAGATTACAATCAGATTACCAGACCATGTTAAAATTCAAATGCAGTTCAGTAGGATTTGACTGCGGTTTTGTTGCAAAAGGTAAGACAGAAGAAGAGATTTTGACACAATGTGCTGCACATGCTACAAAAGATCATGGTATGAAACCAGAAGACATTACTCCCGAATTAAAAGATAAGATCAAATCAAACATTCACAAGTCTTGGTTTTAGAAAGTACATGATATTTACGATTTAACTTTCGATTCTTGTTCCATCTTTATACATGATCTCTTTTTGTTTTTATTCCAAGTCGACGTAATGTATGTTATAGCACACAAAAAGCATCCAAGTAGGAGCAAAGAAAAGCACGAGCACAGATGGCGTGTTGTCTCAGATCATTGGCAATGTGAGATTTGTGGAAGAACATTCGGGTTAAAAATGAAGTATTAAATCAAATCCATCTTACAACCTTGGCTCATTGTAAAATCTAGCAGCAAATATTCGATAGAGAAATTCCTGATATATCACGATTGTGAATATAGATCATGGCAAAAGCATATGTCCTACTGAATTGTGGAATGGGTTCAGAAGAGTTTGTCATTGAGGAATTAAAATCCCTAATAGGAGTCAAAGAAGTACATGGCATATTTGGTGCATATGACATCATTGCAGGCTTGGAAACAAAAACTGTTGATGAGCTAAGACAATTAATTACTTTTAAAATCAGGAAAATTCCAGATGTTCATTCCACTCTTACTCTGATGACCATAGAGAGTTAATCATAGAGATCCTTTAATAATAAAAAGCAGTGTATTACTAAATGGATTTTGATAAACTGTATAAAGAAACAATGAATCTTGATCCTAACGTTCGTTTTGCCATAATTTTAAATCGAAGTGGGGAAAGAGTTTGTGGCGGTTTTCGAGAAAATCTAAAGAGTTTTCTTACCCCTGATGAGCTTAGCATGATTCTTTATCATGCAAGTCAGCGTTGGGAAGGCAGAAAACACTTGGCCCACAAGATTGGGAATGCACTGTATTCTATGACAGAATATGAAAAAGTTAAGAGAATGTCTTTTCCTATAGATGAAAATCACATGATACTAATCAGTACTGAGATTAGTGTAGATCATACCAAAATTATCAACAGCGTATTAAATTTAATAAAAATGGCTAATGTGAGATAATGGAAAACGTAATTTAATTGAAGTTGGTTTTGTTATTGAACATCACCACTGCTTTTTTGCAAATAAGTCGAGACATAAGATATTCCTCCAACAACTACCCCTATACTTAGAACCCCTGCAAATGTTCCAATTGGTGGAATAAACTGGTCCATTATGGATAAATTTTGATTTAGCTCTGTTGTACTTCCCCCACTCAAAATCAAATCTAGTGTGCCAGAGCCCATAAGTCCTGCAAGGATCATTGATATGGTGGTTGCTGCGCCGCCAACATTCATACATATTAGATGAATCCAGGCCATCACCGCCCTGACTCCGCGGATGTTTTTTTCCATGTTGATTTCAAGATGGTTGTAAAAGATTGCCGTGGTTGCTATGGCCACAACAAGTATCATGTAAAAGAGGTATCCCAAAAAGAACCATTTTGCCGGCCCATCAAAAGACAAGGAAAGAAACTGGATTATATTTACACTTGATGAGACCATTTGGGCTCCAACAACAGATATGGTCAGTCCTGTAATTATTGCACCTTGAATTATTGCAGATAAGATGAATTTGTTGCCCCAAGAGCTTGTGCGTTTCATGTTTGTGTACTATATTGCAGATACGGATAAACTAATTGAAGTTTTTGATGTGAAGATGTTTTAATAAGATCTAGTTTTGAGGTTTTGATTTTTTGTCATCTTTTTTCTGCAACATGTCTGCCAATTTCCAACCATATTTGATTACATAAGGAGACATGAAT
The DNA here is from genome assembly GCA_964350965.1 of uncultured Nitrosopumilaceae archaeon. Taxonomy (GTDB): domain Archaea; phylum Thermoproteota; class Nitrososphaeria; order Nitrososphaerales; family Nitrosopumilaceae; genus UBA8516. Next base: position 5,223 of record CAYGLP010000032.1, read on the forward strand.
GTAGTAATTATTGTCATCACACCAACCATGGGGAGTAAAAATGAGCTTGTTACACCTACATCAGATCCTCCTTTTGCAGCTACTAGGGCTAGCTCTCCTCCAGACGATGATAAACCAAATCCTGCCTTAAACGAAGTCGACTTGTTGAAACGTTGTATCCTTGTAGAAGCCCATACTGTTAGGAACTTGGCAGAAGAAGAAACCAGCACCAATGCAATTGCAGGAATTATGAATAACGGAATTAATGAAACATCCATGAGTGCACCAACTGAGATGAAAAATAACGCAGCAAACATATCTCTGATTGGCGTTGATATGACTTTGGTTGCAAGACGCATTTTAGATTCTGCAATTAATACTCCTGCAAAAAATGCTCCTGTAGCAACAGAGATTCCAAGCTTGAAAGCAATAACAGACAAACCAAAAGCTACTCCAAGCACTGCTATAATCAGCAATTCGCTATGGTTTGTTTTTCCAATCATATCTACAAACTTTGGAACAGTCTTTGAGCCAATTACTATTACACCTACAATAAATGCCAAAACAAGACCTACTGAAATTCCAATATCAATTGGTAAGAGATCTCCAGTAAAAGCAACAGATTGCAAAACAGCCAGCACTGATATGATGATGATATCCTCAATTACTGCCACACCAACAATCAGATAAGATGCCTCATCATTTACCATCTTCATCTCCTCCAAAACCCTCATCACAACAACTGTACTTGTAACTGAGACGGCTAATGCGACAAAGAGACTGTCAAACAGGGAAAAATTCAATGCGTTGGCAACAAAATAAGCTGCCATGAAAGTTCCAGCTGCTTCTACAACAGCAATCAGTGTTGCTTTTTTTCCTACGTTTTTTAGCTTCTCTATCGGAAACTCCATTCCTATGACAAAAAGAAGTACAATTATCCCAATTTCTGCAAAAACATGGAGAACTTCAGTATTTGAGATCAGACCAAACGGTGGTGTGTATGGACCAATTATCATTCCTGCAATTATGTAAGCAATTACCATTGGTTGCTTTAGCTTGAATGAAACAAGTGCCATCAAAGATGCCACAATCATAATAATTGCAAAATCTTGGATTATTATTTCAGAGGAGGAGCTTGCCTCAAAGAATTTTGAATGTAATGAGTTAGCTATTTCTGAAAAAATATCTGCTACCAATTATTTTGGTTAACATTTATCATAGATAAGTTGTGTTGTTTATTACAAAATCAAAAAACATAGCTTCGTTTTGTTTGTACAATTATTCGTATACTTCTACAGTCTTTATTCCAGTTTTTGTCAACATTACACCAACAAATGTAGTGATTACCACAACCATGCCAACTATTGGGAACAACATGTCACTTACTACACCAAGATCCTTTCCTGTTTTTAGTACAATAAACGAAAACTCTCCAAGTGATGCCATACTCAGGCCTATTGCAAATGCGTATTGTTTGCCTGCACCAAACAGTCTCACTCCAGTGTAGACGCCAATTATTTTTCCAAATATTGTTGCGATAGTAATTACTACGACTGGAATCCAGAATGTTCCAATTGCGGACAGGTCCATCAGAGCACCAATTGTTACAAAAAATATTGCAACAAAGATCTCCCTGATTGGTGTGATCAGAGTAGATATTTCTTCAGAAAATTTGGAACCTGCAATTATCACGCCTGCCAAAAATGCGCCTGTTGCAGCTGAAAATCCAAGATTGTATGTCAAAAATGACAATCCAAAGGCAAGCCCTAATGCAAATATGATAGTAATTTCGAATCGTTCTAGTTTTGCAATAAGATCAAACAGTCTTGGTACAATTAAAATTCCAAGTGTCAGGGTGGCTGCAAAAAACATGCCAATTTTTGCAATTGTCCACATCATTACTGAAAATTCAATAGAGCCGGTAACCACAGCCGAGTGCATTGTGCTAATCATTATTATTGCAACAAGGTCCTCAATTACCAGCACTCCTGTCAACAGTAATGCAGAGGTAGTCTCCATTCTTCCTGTGTCTTCTAGTACTTTGACAATAACTGCTGTAGAGCTTATTGATAATGCTGCTGCCAAAAACATCGAATCGTAAAAGTTCCATCCAAAGGCTGTACCTAATGCAAAACCGATGCCAAGCATCACAAGCACTTCGATTAATGCAATTGTGATTCCTACCTTGCCTACTCCGCGCAACTTTGATAGTGGAAATAACAGCCCCACGCCAAACAACAGCAAAACAATTGCAATATCAGAAAAGTTGTTTAGCATGTCAACATTTTTGATAAGACTGAATGGTCCAAACGGGCCAATCAAAATGCCTGCAACAAGAAAACCAAGAATCAATGGTTGCCTAAGGATGTACGCCAAAGCTCCTACTGCAGAACACACAATCAGTAAGAATGCCAAGTCTCCAAGCAGTTCAATTCCTATGTTCAAGTCTTCTAATTACCAACAAGTGAATCTCATCTTGTGACTATGTTCTGAGGTGTCAAGATTCCTTTGCCGTTAACGTGTATTCTGCTTACTTTTGATTATAGTTTAATGTAAGAACTGGTCGGAGGCAAGTAAGATACTAGGATCAATTTTTGGATTCAGAATTTGGTTAAAGATAAATAAACATCTTAAATCAAATGTGCCTGAGATGATAGAAAAAAATATCACTATAGGACTGGTTCAGACCCGTGTTTCTGAAGATATTAAGGGTAACATGCAAAATACCGTTGGTAAAATAAGGGAAGCTGCAAGCAGAGGTGCAAAAATAATTTGTTTACAGGAATTGTACCGAAGCATGTATTTTCCAACCGATGAAAAAACAGATGTTACAAAAATAGCAGAGCCCATCCCAGGTGAAACCACTACAACTCTGTCAGCCCTTGCAAAAGAATTGAATGTCATTATCATTGCACCAATATTTGAAGTAGATTCCTCAGGTAGACATTACAACACGGCAGTTGTGATTGGCTCAGATGGTAACATAATGGGAAGTTATAGAAAGATGCACATTCCACATGACCCGTTTTTTTATGAAAAAAACTATTTTGATGTAGGAGATTCCGGATACCAGGTGTTTAGAGCTGGCAATTTATCCTTTGGGGTGCTGATATGTTATGATCAATGGTTTCCTGAAGCTGCAAGAACGCTTGCCTTGCAAGGAGCTGAGATCATCTTTTATCCATCTGCAATTGGGTATCTAGAAGGTGATCCCTTGTCCCAAGATGATTGGCACTATTCTTGGGAAAACATCCAGCGCTCTCATGCCATTGCAAACGGAATACATGTTGCCTCTGTAAACAGAGTGGGAACCGAAGGCAACATAAAATTCTGGGGAGCCTCGTTTGTCTGCGATGCGTTTGGAAGACTGATCAAAAGGGCAAGTACAGAACATGAAGAAGTCGTGGTTGCAACACTTGACCTTTCCCAGAACAAAAGAATACAGGATGGTTGGGGATTTTTGAGAAACAGGCTTCCTGCGACTTATGGCATGCTAACTTCACGTGTTTTAAATGAAACACCAAAAAACATGGGATATTTCATGCCAGCAGAATGGGAAAGACATGATAGCACTTGGATGTCATGGCCATATGACCAAATGACGTTTCCAAATCGAGTAAAAAAAGTTGAAAGTGCATATGTAAAAATGATTTTATCTTTATCAAAAAATGAAACAGTAAATTTGTTTGTTACAAGCTTGAAGATGAAAGAAAGAGTAAGAAAACTTTTCAAGAAAAAAGGAGCTGATCTTCACAAAATTAAATTCCACGTATGGAACTATGTCGATGTTTGGTTTAGAGACTATGGCCCGATCTTTGTTTTAAACAAGGAAAAAAAGCAGACGGCTTTTGTGCGCTGGATTTTCAATGCGTGGGGTGAAAAATACAGGGAGTTGATGCGAGATACTCAGATTCCTGATGTTATCAGTGACAGGTTGCAGCTAAATAATTTCAGGCCTGGAATAGTCTTGGAAGGCGGCTCTGTTGATGTCAACGGCAAAGGTACAATTCTTACCACAGAGCAATGTTTGCTAAATAGTAACAGAAACCCGCATCTTTCAAAAAATGACATTGAGAAATATTTGATGGATTATTTTGGTGCAAGTCATATCATATGGCTAAAAGGTGGAGTAGCTGGTGATGACACAGATGGGCACATTGATAATTTGGCTCGCTTTGTCAATCCAAGAACCGTCTTGTGCGCTTTTGAAGAAGATGAGAGCGATGAGAATTATGATATCCTGAAACAAAACTATGAGATTTTGGTACAATCAACAGACCAAGATGGAAAGAAATTGAAAGTGATCAAAGCGCCAATGCCTCCTGTCATACGTAGTACCGTTCGAGGTGAAAAGACTAGATTGCCTGCAAGCTACCTTAATTTTTATGTTGCAAACAAGGTTGTTTTGGTTCCAACATACAGACACAAAAACGATCGTGTCGCACTAAAAATTATTGCAAGGCAGTTTCCAAGAAGAAAAGTTGTTGGAATTGATTGCGGGGATCTTATTTATGGAATGGGTGCAATCCATTGTATCGTGCAGCAACAACCTGCAGTGTAATAAGAAAACATCTTAAATTATTTTAAGAAATCATGAAAGAGGTTTTATTGATTTGCCAAAAACTTCCTTGAATGTTCTTGGTTTTCCATCCTTGAATATATCTGTACAGCAATACTTCATAGAAAATGCTGCCATCTGTTCAACTATTGGTTTTAGTGCCTTGCCTTTTTCGGTGATGGTGTATTCTATTCTGATAGGAGTCTCTGGATAAATTTTTCTTGAGATCAATTCGTTTCTTTCCATCTCGCGTAGTCTGACAGAAAGTGTTTTTGGATTTATTCCCTCAACTGATTCAAGAAATTGATTAAACCTTGTATGACCAAGCATTGTCATGTTTCTTAGAATGTGTAGTGTGAATTTTTTACCTATGATTTTGAATGTGTTATCAACTGGACAGCATCTCATTTGTTCTGTTATGATTTGCATCTCTTGATCTTTCAACTTACTACTTTCTCACTTGCTTTCGTTATAGTTACTTTCCAATTTATATACTTACCTTTCTATAGTTAGTATAAGAAAGTAATATGGAATGTACAACAGAATCCTGCAACATGGAAAAAAACGCAACATGCGCATGTGGCTCAGACAAGTCATATGAAGAATGTTGTGGTTGCCAAACGGTAGATCCAGTACAGCACGCGATGATGGCCTGGCACAAGGCTTTCTTTGCAGCACTTTCCCAAGCACAGACAGAACGTTTGAAAAAGAAGATAGAATCTAGCTTTGGTCCAGTATTGGATAAAGAAGCTGAGGCGGTCTTTGAAGCAATTAGCAAAGTCTGGAGCTCTATGGTTACACAAGCAGACGCAAAAAAAGAGCTTGCTGCAAAGTTACAAAAGATCTATTCAGAAGCAAATCGAAAGTAGCTAAATACTTTCACCACTTTTTTATTTTCTTTCCTACTAACAAAAGAGTATGGAAGATTGCGATAAATTCACCAGGTTTGAATTATATGCAATAATTGAAATTTTTACAATTCATCTTTGGGAATTCATCTAATTTTTGAATTATTTCTTTTTTATGGATTAAGCTCCTTTTATCTAACTTGCAACACTAGTTTGTATAAATGCCATCAATTTTTTCGCTCAAACTAGCTGATTATCAAAACATTGACGCAAGACTCAAGCCATTTCTTACTGATTGGTATGCTGTTGAGAACTATAATGGACAAAAAGTAGAGTTTCCTGGAACATGGAACAGTGAGATTTTTCCATACCGATATTTCGAGGTAGTCAAAAAACAAGGAGATCCAAACTATAATCCAAGCGAATCAGAAAACGAAAAATGCTTGTGTCTTTGGGCTGGCTGGAAAGAAGCCAATGATTCAGGAGCCTATGATGATGAATTGGACATACGATTATGGATAAGGGGAAAAGATGTGCTTGATACAACAAAAAAGAAAGTATCAGCTGAGATCTTCAAAACCGCGGGGTCTCCAATCACTTTAAAATTTAGAAACAAGTTGGTAACAGATTTTAAAGGTGGTTTTTTTAATCCAAAATTGGATAAGGTGTGGGTTGATGATATGACAAAGTTCCTCACCATACCATAACAAAATATAATTCACAAGCAATAAATGACAAGCATCTAGTCTAGTAAAAAATGGTTCAAGAATTAAGAGAATTAGTAAAAAAAGCAGATAAAATCCAGATAGATGAAGTAAAAGGAAAGAAAGTCACCTTGAAGATAAGCTGGTATGACGTCAAGGGAGCATCAAAGTCAAAGAAATTTTTGCTCGTAGAAAAAGACAAGATTGAGTTTTAGAATATTCTAATCTCTTCATTTTTTATACTTATCACAGTATGTTGACATGCTTTTCATGTTAAAGATCTCAGGCATCTTCTGGTTTGTTTTTTGTTCAAGCTCGGACATCTTTGTTTGATCCAATGCGGCACTATGTGGCATGAAAGCATCAAATACACCAGCTAGAGACAGGCATGTTTGATATAGACCAAAATCTTGAATATCTCCAAGATCAGCGATGTTTGATGGTATAGAAAATTGGCCAACACTTCCTACATACCATCCAGCACCGAAACAGAAAATGCCCAAGATTGTTAATAGAATTACTCTGTTTACCACTGACATTTGAAATCACCAAATTTCATACGTTTTAATCTCATTATTACAATTGTAGGTGCCACAAAATACATTCCAAGATTTAGTAAAATAATTCCAATACCATATCCTAACATTTCATCTTCAGAATCAATATCAACATAATTTAGAATTGAGAGAGTAGAAATCAATGGTGTAATTATGACTTTCACCATCTCTCTAAATACGGGATTTTGCATTTCCCAATCTGCTACAGTTGGACTAAAAGAATAGTAAACAGTATTGAATCCAGTCATAAATGTAGACCCAGAAGATGTTTTAAGCAGAGTATTGTCACGTAGTTCTCTAAGTTGCTGTACTTGAGGAGCTAATTCTGAACCAAAGGTTGCAGTAGCAATAAGACATCCTCTTCTTGGAGTAGACTCGGTTGATTCTGGTGGAGGAATAGGGATTGCAGTTGATGGAATCCCAGAAACAGTTTTTGCAACACTGTTTCCCGATACGTCTATTGTAATTGTTTGGTATGTTAGATCATTGCTTGATATTATGATTTTACCTGATTTTTCTCCAAGTATTACAGGAGCAAGTGTCACTTGGTAGTGCATACTTTGATTTGTAAAAATCGTGATTGGGGTTTTAGGTCCTGAAATTAAAAATTCTGCAGGAGCTTTAATGCTTGTTATTTGTAAAGGAGCTTTACCTACATTTGATATTGTAAGTGTTTGTGGTACACTTTTTTCAGAAACTATGACATCTCCAAAGGAAAGAGAAATGGTTGATATCGATATTATAGGAATTACTACATCATCCATTGCACCATATGTTTTGTATTCATGATTCCACTCATTCCCGTTAATGTAAAATATTATACCAGAAACAAGAACAAAAACAAGGAAAAATACTATCCTAGACAATCACTTTTCAAGGTATTATCAAAATAAAAAGATGTATGTAATTTTCATTCATTTTGCAAGTATTTCACTAGAAATGATACAGTATTTTGCCAAGCATCTTCTGTTTCCACAAACGCATAGTTTGCTCCCGACGGGTTTGCAAAGGCATTACAGACAACTAGCTATATCGCGGCAACTTGCCGTACTTGTCAAAAGTTGTTTGAACTGTTTCGTCTGCAAATCCGTACTGAATGTTCAGCTTCTTGTTTAGCTCAATCATCTCCATTTTAGACATTGACACAAACTTGATGTATGCTTCTCTAGCTTCACTGTGGCTACCACCATTTTGTAGAACCTCTACCATTGCCGCTCGTCCAAGCTGTACTTTAGCATCCAAATAATCAAACTGGCCCCAAAACACATTATGATAAGTCCCGTTTACGCTGTTTGTAAGAAATCTTGCAAACGATGCTCTTGGTGTAAAGTCTACATTATCCCTATCCATCCTTGCAAGCTGTGCAGCAACCTGCTCTTTTGCAATTCTTCTTTGCTCATCTATCATCTTTTGATGTTCAACAAGTTCGTTTTGGCGCTTTTGTAGTTCTGCTATTCTTTGTTTTGAAATCTCAATTTTTTGTAGAATTTTTAATGCCGTTGGATTGTTTTTTAGATCATCACCAGCCAATACAGTAAATTCAGAAGTTTCAGTTTGACTAGTTTCAGCTGCAGCAACTCCTGTACTTTGCATGGCCAATAAAGTCAATCCAAGTGCCACAGTCAAGGCAAAATATTCCACTTTGGATTTTGGAATAGAAACCAATGGGATATGGATCAAGGGAAATTATTTAAGGATTTGTCTATTTTATATATAAAATCACTCTAATTATGATCATTTAGGACACATTTCTGCCTAAAATTTATCAGTCCTAGAATTGCCGCCTCGAAAAAATCAGCCAACAACAAAGACTAGATTTACAGATACACAGCAAGAGCAGTTTTTCTTTCATGACGTCATTGTACCAAAACAGTATTAAACTGATTTTTCAGATCGCATCCAAGTTAAAATGCCTTTTACCAATAGATAATAAATCGTTGTATCAAACTTTGGTAATTGGACAAATTACAAGCTGCAGAAAATTTTGTAAAAGAGCTACACACTGGCATGATGCGAAAAGATGCGGTCACACCTTTTCATGAACACCTGTCAGGAGTTGTGGCACGACTCAAAAATCTTGGAATACCTGATGACGATGTTTTGACTGCAGGTTGGCTTCATGATACACTTGAAAATACCAATACAAGCTTTGCTGAGATTGATTCTAGATTTGGTTCAAAGGTTGCAGTTTTAGTTTTAGCACTAACAAAAGACAGAAGCTTGCCAAAAACCATACAAGAAGAACAGTATGTCAAGCAGCTAAAGGAAGCCTCGCTTGAAGCAAAGCTAATCAAGCTTTGCGATATCTCATCTAACCTCAAAGACATAAAGAATGCGCCCTTGTCTAAAACAAAAAAAATAAAGACGATACGAAAGATACAGTATTATCTTAATGCCATCAAGTCAGATTTGATCAAAAACAAGGCGTCGGTTCCAGAAATTCAGAGCTTGGTTGACGGAATAAATGAGATAGTTACTTTATTTGGGCAAAAGCCGATCATTATATAAAAAAAAAGTATGAATAAAGACTGAAAGAATTAAGATTTGATAAAACTAAAGTTGGCATCTAGTTGAAAAAATAAAAAAGAGGGATTAATTGGGGTTGTGTTGGTCTTTGACACTTCGGTTATGTGCCCTATGTGCTGCAATTACCGCACGAATCGAATCTGCAAGAGCTGGTCCAGTAAGAGGAATTACTGCCTCCATTTCTGCAGCAGTAAGTCCAGGCAAAAGCTTGATTGCATCTTGCTGTTCTTTTGGACTAAGTTGTGCATCATTGTCATAAATTGCCCGAATCGTTGCAGATTGCAAAACTCTGATTGTTTGATCATTGGGTGTGTCATTGATTTTGTAGATTCGGCCTCGTTTGCTTTTCCAAATGACCATTTCTATTCACTCCCCAGAATCGTCTCGATTTCTTCGTCTGTTGCATTAGCTTTGATAGTTCTTTGTCGTGTTTTCTTTATTTGTGAACCGACTCCAATTGCAGCAAAAAATATAGACACATAACCAAATACGGTAAGGTCTGTTGT
>CAYGLP010000033.1:0-14078 GCA_964350965.1 uncultured Nitrosopumilaceae archaeon
CATAGGTGGACTAGAGTCACTCAAAGAAGAGCTCCGTGAAGCAATAGAGTGGCCATTAAAACATAAAGAAGCTTTTGATCACTTGGATGTAACTTCACCAAAGGGCGTTCTATTACATGGACCACCAGGAACTGGAAAGACATTGATTGCAAAAGCAGTTGCAAAAATGACAGAATCAAACTTTATCAGCATTAAAGGACCTGAATTACTATCAAAATGGGTTGGTGAATCAGAAAAAGGTGTAAGAGAAATATTTAGAAAAGCAAGACAAGCTGCACCATGTATAATATTCTTTGATGAACTTGATTCCATTGTTCCACGAAGAGGTAGTAGCTCTGATTCACATGTAACAGAAAACGTTGTATCACAAATACTAACAGAGATAGACGGTCTTGAAGAACTTCATAATGTATTGATAATTGGTGCAACAAACAGACTAGATATTATTGATCCTGCATTATTACGTCCTGGAAGATTTGACAGGATTATTGAAGTGCCACAACCAGATGCAAAAAGCCGTGAACACATCTTTAGGATACATACAAAAAAGAAACCACTTGCAGATGATGTTAACTTTACAAAACTAGTTGAACTTACAGAAGGGTTTACTGGTGCAGATATTGCAGAGGCATGTAACAGAGCTGCATTAATCGGTCTGAAAAAATACGTGGGAGGAAAACCACAGTCAATAAAAGATGTTAGGATTACTCAGGCTGATCTAGTTGAAGCAACACAAAAGATCAAACCAACAACACGAACACTAGAACCTATAGCACAATATCAGTAAATAATAAAAAGAATTTCTGACCGGACTTAATCGATTAATTCAGTCCAGCCTTTTACGAATACGGAGTTTTTGTAGAGTGGTACTGGTTGACCTACGGTAAAGTCCATTGGTCTCATCCAAAAGATTGCCTTTGTTGGGCAAACACCGATGCATGCTCCATCTGAGATGCATCTTTCAGGATAAAAGACAAATGCCTTACCTCTTTTCCAGCCTTCAACCGGCTTTACTCTAAGTACATCGGGTCCCAGTGTTGTGCATATTTCAACGCATAGTGCGCAACCAATACACATCTGTTCACCAATGTCTGGTAAAATTGCTACTGGCATTTCAATTCAATTTTATTGTCGGATCTTAATATAACTTACCAAAAAAACGCAAATTATAACGGCGTTAGCACATTTTATAACAATGTTAAGAATTTCTTGATCGCGTTTACATTTACCTAAGCTCAAAATCAATGGGAATTACATATGAAATATCTTCTGAAGAAATAACATTCATCCTAATTTTCGAATTTTCTCTTTTAAGTTGTATCTTTGACATACTTTTTGCATCAATAACTTGTCTGCCTATTGTGGATAGTACCCATCCTTGCTCTTCTCTTTTAGCCATACTTGCAACAACAACATTGGAGTTTGTCATCTTTGCGATTGCAGCTATTAACATTATATAGGAATTAACGAACATTCCAACGTCTTTTTTATCATTAAACAAACTGAAAAATCCATTTAATGAATCAAGAATCAGAACTGATCTATGTTTAGAAATATAATTACAAACGTTTCTAAACAAATCATTCCAGTTATCTCTGGTTGGCTGAAATAATTCTAACTTGTCATGTTTTGAAATAATTTTTGCTGTAACATAACCACTATAAAGTAAATCAAAATCAAGATAAATTATTGGCAAATCTAGCCAATCAACTAACTTGATAAAAAAAACAGTCTTTACATAAGGATCAGAATAAATGATTGAATTCAAGACATTTTGCTCAAGTGCTATTTTTACGTCATTAGAACATATCTTCTCAGAATCTTTCAACAACGACATAGTCTGTATCTGATATAATAATGAATTTAAAATCAGATTGTGCACAAGAACTTTTTTATTATAACAAAAAATCTACAGTCTTTCTTGCTCTTCTATGACCATCATCGTTAGCGTAGACTGAACCTTGTTTATCTTTCTAATCTTGTTGGTTATAATGGAGCGTAGGTGATCTGTTGTATCTGTTGTTATCTTTAATACGATATCATAAACACCATAAACTCCTTGAATCTCAAACTGGATATTTTTTTCAGACGCAAGAATTTTTTTGGCCTCAGCTATGATTGACTCATCAGAACCTAGATCAGAATTAAGTAGCACATATGCAGTTGGCACATTCGGAATTTCATTGAACAATATTTAACCTTTCATTAAACTCAAAAACTGAATAATCAGATTGTATACTCTATAACATGAAAATAATAGATCTCACTCTTACAATATCACAAACAATTCCAACATTTCCTGGATCTCCAAAACCGCGATTCATCACTTGGTCTAAAATCAAAAAAGACGGCTACAATTTGGAGCTCTTATTTTTTAGCTCACATACTGGAACCCATCTTGATGCACCTTATCATTTTAATGAAAATGGTATGAAAATTCATGAAATACCGCTTGAACGTTTGATATCTGATGCTGTTTTGATCAAAATAAAAAAAGAAAAAAATCAATCAATACAAAAATCAGATATCATAAAGTTTGAAAAAACATATGGTAAAATCCAGAACAAGTCAACAGTTATTTTTTTTACGGGATGGCAAAAAAATCTAAAAAAAGCAAACTACTTTACAGAAAACCCAGGCCTGTCAATATCAGCTGTTACATATCTAGTATCAAAAAATACGAATCTAGTTGGAATTGATTCTCCTAGCATAGATTCAGGAAAAAACAAAAACTTTCTTGCTCACAAGATCTTATCAAAAAACAACATCTTGATTGCTGAAAACCTAAAAAATCTTGATAAAATCTCTACACAGAATTTTAAATTATTAGTACTACCACTGAAACTAAAAAACGCCACAGGTTCCTCAGTTAGAGCGATTGTCTTTCAAAATACGAACTGAAATCTCTTGCGTCTGTATTTCTCATCCAACGTTCCAATGATTGGAATCTGATTGCCACAAAACTTACATTTGTTATTCTGATCTAAATTCCATTCAACTATATCAAATCCATACCTCTTCACAGCGATTTCATTACAACCAGCACAGTAAGTATGTTCAAGTGGATGACCAGGCACATTTCCCAAATATGCATATGAAAGTCCTTCCTCCTTTGCAATTGCATAATGTTTCTCAAGAGTTTCAACTGGCGTGGGTTCAAACTCCATCATTTTGTAATCTGGATGGAATCTCAAAAAATGGATTGGCATTTCTGGCCCAAACTCATCATAAATAAACTTGCACAATTTTCGTGCATAATCTAGATTATCTCCAACTTGTGGCACAATCAAATCTGTTATCTCAACATGGATCTTTGTTTTATCACGAATCTCTAACAAGGTATCAAAGATCGGTTTTGGATCAGGTACTCCAATATACCGTCGTGTAAATTGAGGTTCTGCACTTCCCTTAAAATCAACAGTTATGCAATCCAAAAACTCATTCATCATATGTACTGTTTCAGGTGTATCATAACCATTTGATACAAAAATATTATACAATCCATTTTTTCTTGCAATCACTCCACAATCGCGTGCAAATTCGATGAAAATGGAGGGTTGATTATAGGTATAGGCAATACCGTCAGCGCCATATTCTAGTGTGGTCTTTACCACCTCTTCTGGGGTCATATCCTGTCCTTCAATCTTTCTTCTTTGGCTAATGTCATAGTTCTGGCAGTATTTACAAAGCCAATTACATCCAGTTGTAGCTATAGAGAAAACCTTCGAACCAGGTCTATAATGAATTACAGGTTTTTTCTCTATTGGATCAACATGTCCAGTGATGACCTTACCATATACAAATAACTCCAACTTGCCATTTACATTACCTCTAATTCCACACAATCCGATTTGGTTCTTGTTTACTTCACAGTACCTAGCACAAGCAGTGCAACGAACCTTGTCGTTTGGCAATTTTTGATATAGAATCGCTTCCTTACTCATCAGACTAGTTAGATGTCTTTTACCAATATAAGCACAACATATAGCAAGCTAAAAGTAGAGAAAAAGTAAAAGGTGACTAGCATGAGTAAAGCAGGAAATCTTTGGAGAAAAGTCCATGGTAGATTAACAAAGAGACCAACAAACTTTTCGTGGCTTTTAGATAATCAGCTAGCTGGATGTGGAATGCCAACCTCAATTAAAGAACTAAAATGGATCCAAAATCAAGGCGTCAAGTCTATAGTTACAATGACTGAAATCGCATTACCACAGTCATGGATAAAAGATGTCAACTACTTACATATACCAACAGAAGATCTTAGTGCTCCTGATATGGAAAAAATTGATTCTGTAGTAGACTTTATTCATCAAAGACTAGAGTATGATGAGCCAGTTATGGTACACTGTGCAGCTGGTATTGGACGAACAGGAACAATTTTGGCATGTTATCTAATCAAATATCATAATCATTCTACAAAAAAAGCAATTGAGCAAGTAAGAAAAAAAAGACCAGGCTCTATTCAATCAGAGTCACAAGAGATTGCAGTAAGTTTCTACGAAAAATATATTCGCAGTTAGCTATTCTGGAATGGACTGTGTTTCTAGTTTTCCATCTACTACTTTGATAAACATGTATCTGTTGTCTTTGAAGATCAATGTTATGCCACCCTCTTTGTCAGGATCTTCGACTTCTAGTAGCTCTTGTCCTCTTAATCCATCATACTTTGCCATATTGTTTTTTCTTTAAAGCGTCCTTATATCCCTAATTGATCTTTATTTCAATTTCTTTAGCATGATCCTTTACATCATCTGGTTCTGTGTAATCATGTTTTTGCCAAGACATGTAAATCTCTGCTCCGATTTTATGATTGCCAGAACCTAGCTCAGATGCCTTGAACACTATATTTTCATCAAAGTCAAACAATTCATGTTTGATTTCTTCCTCGCTTAGTCTGATAAATGGCTCAAAATTCTTAGCTACTTGAACCCAAATCCTTCTCTCCTTCATTGGATTGACAAGCTTTGGATTTCTAGTCCAAAACAAGGATGCTTTTCTGTAAGTATCAAGTGGCTTACCAACTTCGCGTTTTCTTAATCCTCCAGACGTGAGTTTTATACCATATTTTAGCTTAAACAGATTATCATTTTTGTTATACGCCTTTGTCCAATTCTCTTCGGTAAAAGAATCACGTAAAGTTCCTTTAAGTGAGAATTTCACGCTAACAGTAATGTCTTCATTTACTGTGAACTCGTTCTTGTTTTTTATTAATTCTAAATCTGAAATGAAATTCTTGTTCACGATTAATCGTTCATAATGATTTATATCTACAATAAGTTCTTTTTCGAATGCATGCATGCTCAAGTAGTAACTTCAACATCCAAGGAAATCAATCTGTCAATCAAAGAATCTGATATTGGAATGTTATACATCATTCAGCATGAATTACTCAAAAATACAAACATAGATTTTGCAGGAGTTATCTTAAAGCATCCACTCACTAACGAGTGCTGGATAAGAGTAAACTCTACAAAAGAAAATCCAATGAAAGACCTCATAAAAGCTACGGATTCAGTAATAGAATCTGTTAATGAATTAAAGAAATTGTTTAATTCAAAAATTAAGGTAAAATAAATGCAGTTTTGTCCTACATGTGAAGTACGTCTAAAAAAGAGTGAAGCTAACTCTGTACTCAATTGTCCTAAATGTGGTTACACTGAAAATGAAGCCAAGACACAAAAGAAAGTAGAAGAAACTACAAAACCTGACTTGAATGTTCTTGAAGAAAGCGATGGAAAAGAAACACTGCCTACAATTCAGATCGAATGTGGAAAATGTGGTCACAACCAAGCAGTCTGGTGGATGTTACAAACGCGTAGTGCTGATGAACCCACAACACAATTTTATCGTTGCATTAAATGCAGCTATACATGGCGTAACTACGCATAACGTTTAACTTGAACGTTTTTCACATGTGATTAAGTTTGGTATTCTCAGCAAAAACTAGTGGATCAGATGATCTCAAAGCCATAATATCTGCTATATCCACACTTGTTGAAGAAGCAACCTTTGTTTCTACAGCAGAAGGAATCTCATTTCGTGGCATGGATCCCTCTCACGTAGCATTAATCGACATATCATGGCCAAACTCTGCATTTGAAAAATACGAATGTGATAGCGATATTAAATTTGGAGTACGCATAGACGAATTTTCAAAACTGATCAAGCGTGCTGATAAAAAAGACAGCATAGAAATCAGTATCTCTGATGATAATATGTTACTTGTAACTATTGGTAAAAATAAAAAATACAAAATGAGGTTAATTGAGAGCTCAGCAACAGACACACCACTACCAAAAATCCCCTATAATGCAAAAATCGGTCTGACTAACACTGAATTTGATAGAATTTTAGGAGATGTACAGGTAGTATCAGATTATCTAACAATACGTGCAACTCCAACTACAGCAGAATTTTCAGGCAAAGGAGATTCAGGGGAGGTAGTAATAGACTTGGAAAAAGGTTCAGAACAGCTAACAGAGCTATCAGTTAAAGAGGAAAGTACTGGAACATACAGTCTAGAATATCTCAATCCAGTAGTAAGGGCAGTTGGTACCTCAGTTGGGTCAATAACATGCGAGTATTCAAGTGCAAAACCCCTCAGAATAGAGTTTAAGGTTGCAAATATAGGTAGAATCCACTTCTATTTGGCCCCACGTGTAGAAAGTTAATGCATTTATGTAAAAGTCATTGGAGATAAATTGATTTGAAGATTGTATTAAAATTTGGTGGAACATCAATCTCTACTGCTAAAAACATAAGAAAGGTTTCAAGCTACGTTCATTCACTATCAAAACAAAATCAAGTAGTAGTAGTTTGTTCTGCAATTGATAGTGTAACAGACGATCTTATCCAGATATCAAAATTCATACAAAGAGGAAACAAGGAACACGCAAATCGATTAACTGCCAAAATAATTGCAAGACACAGACAACTTGCAAAAGAAACTATAATCAAATCACAAAACAAGAAAAAACTTCTAGATGCACTAAACTCTGATCTAACTGAGCTTGAGGAGCTATTACACGGGGTAATCTTACTTGGTGAGGTAACAGCTCGTTCACTAGATTACATAATCTCATTTGGTGAGCGTCTTTCTATCAAAATAATAGCTCATGCTCTACTTGATCTTGGAAGCAAATCAATTCCTTTGACTGGAAAAGAAGCTGGAATTGTAACCGATTCTAATTTTGGTGAATCAAGACCATTAATGGATACAACACGATTACGTATTCTAAGAAACGTTGATTCACTTCTCTCCAAAAAAATAATACCTGTGGTAGGAGGATTTGCAGGAGCTGATCAATATGGAAATATTACCACATTTGGAAGAGGAGGATCTGATTATTCTGCAACAATAATTGCATCTTGTATAAAAGCTGATGAAATATGGTTGATGACTGACGTTGATGGTTTGATGACAGCAGATCCAAAGACTGTTAAAAATGCAAAGGTACTCAAAGAGGTTTCATATGCTGAGGCAATTGAAATGGCACTTTTTGGGGCAAAGCAAATACATCCACGTACTTTTGAACCGTTACTATCAAAGAAAGTTCCAATGAGAATTAAAAATACATTCAATACAAAAAATCCTGGAACGATGGTAACTGCTTCACCTGATGAAGCCACTAAAAAAACTGTAAAATGTGTAAGTGCAATTCGTCATAATGGACTTATAGATATAAGGGGAGGCAGTATGGTAGGTGCACCTGGCACTGCTGCAAAAATCTTTGCTACACTGGCAAAGGTTGGAGTAAACATAATGATGATCTCACAGAACCCTTCTGAATCTAGCATATCAGTAATTGTAAAACAAAGTGATCTGGATAAAGCTGTCAATGCATTAGAGATAGAACTTCTTGGCAAAATTATCAAAAAACTTGAGATCACAACAGATGTGGCTATAGTAGCGTTGATTGGTTCTGGCATGCGAGGAACTGTGGGAGTAGCATCTAGAGTTTTTGGCGCAGTAGCAAAAAAAAGCGTTAACGTAGTTATGATAGCACAAGGCTCATCAGAACTTAATTTGGCATTTGTCGTAAAAGACTCTGACTGCAAATATGTGGTTCAAGCTTTGCATGATGAGTTTGAACTAGCGAAAATAAACTAGCATCAATACAGTAACTATTAGTTTGTTGATCCAGTCAAAATTTCTGAAAAAGGGATAAATTAACTGAAATACTCTGATTATACATTGACAGGAAAATTATACATTGTAGGTGTAGGGCCTGGCCATCATGATCATATGACATTTCGTGCAAAAAAAGTAATTGAAGAAAGTGATACAATTGTTGGCTATGAGACATATGTCAATCTGGTCGAGGATCTAATAAGTGGAAAAGATGTTTACAGATATGCCATGACTCAGGAGGTAGAACGGGCACATCAATGCATCGAGCTTGCAAAGGAAGGCAGAACAGTCTCGCTTGTATCTAGTGGTGATCCAGGAATCTATGGTATGGCTGGCCTGATCTATGAAATCCTTGCAGAGTCTGGATGGGACCCAAAAAATGGTTTGCCAGTAGAAATAATCCCGGGAGTTTCTGCACTAAACTCTTGTTCTTCCATAGTAGGCTCGCCTCTTATGACTGACTTTGCTGTAGTTAGCATGAGTGACCTTCTAGTCCCATGGGAAATTATCATAAAGCGAGTTGAAGCTGCTGCACAAGGTGACTATGTTATAGTCATATACAACCCATCAAGCAAAAAACGGATCCATCAGTTACAGGACACAAGAAAGATTCTACTAAAATACAGAAAACCTACAACTCCTGTTGCAATAATAAAAGGCGCGTTTAGGGAATCACAAACAGTAGTTCTAACGGATCTTGAAAACCTTGAAAAACACTCTGATAAACTGGGTATGATCAGTACAGTAATAATTGGAAACTCTTCAACATATAATTACAAAAATTTAATGATAAATCCACGAGGATACCAATCAAAATACAATCTCCAAGAAGAGACTAATCCAGAACTAAAAGTAAAGTGATTATTGTCTAAGCACTTTTTTTAATAATCTCAACCAACTCTTTGTTTAGCACTAGTTTTTCTCTAATTGGTTGTATTATCTTAATCAAGTAATTGGCAACTGTCTGTTTTAGATCTGTTGGATGAAGCTTTTTCTGCATAAAATCTGACTCTAGCTGAGAATAGCTAGAATAAGCCACGTTTCCACCAAATTTTGCAGGACGTTCTACACTTATCTCATCAAATTCATGATAGATAACATGCTTTGCAATCTCTAAAACAGGATTGTCTTTTATGTTGCCTTCTTCACACCATGCTTTCTTGAGCTTTGATCTTACATCATCATCAGAATCATGCATAAAAATACCAGACGATGGACTTGATTTGCTCATTTTGCCAAGTGACTTTGAATCAGATACAGTTTCTGGTTCTGATAGGCTAGGTAGGAGTCTATGATGGACAGCCACAGGAACCTTCCACTTCATTTTTGGGAACAATTCTCTTGCAAGCATGTGTATCTTTCGTTGATCCATTCCTGCATGGACAATATCAATATCTAAGAAATGAATATCTGTTGCTTGCATAGGTGGATAGAGAAGCTTGGCCAGATCAATTTTCTCTTCAGTCTCTGATCTTCCCATAATTGTTAGTGTTCGCATCGTACGTGCAAGTGACATGTGTTTTGTTAGTTTGACTAACTCTAACCAGTATTCTTTTTTTGCAGAGTAAAGATCTGAACCTAATACAATCTCAACACCAGGACATACTAATCTAAATGCATCTGCATAATACTGCGATACTTTGGAAATTATTTCCCAATCTCCACCAAGTTTATCGTTGATCAAAGTGTGCCAGTCAGCCAAAAAAACAGTACATCTTACTCCTGCCTTGAGAAAATCATTTATTTTAAAACCTGTGCTTATCAAGCTACCGAGATGCAGAAAACCAGAAATTTCTAATCCGATATAGTGTTTTGGTCTAGAATTTGTTTTGAAAAGTTCAATCAACTCATCACGAGTTACAATTTCTTCTGTTGGCGGTCTCTCAATTAGACTAACTTTTTCTTCAACATCCAAGTTGAAACAGATCTTGAGCTAAAACCCTATAAAGTTACGCATCTAATTCTCTTAGGTCCTTTCTTGGTCTTGTGCTAAGATAAAGTGCATGCGAGCTAATAATGAACGCAGCAAGAAATACCTTTGTTGCAAAAATAAGATTCCATGGTCTATTGGGATCTGGATAAGCAATGGTTAACGAATCTATGTCAGGAACCTTGCCATCTATAATGCCTGCTGCTATCTGTGCATTAAGAATGGTAAAATTGTATAGCACTTCATAAAGACAAACAATTGCAAAGCCCAACACCATAAGCTGAGTCAATGCCATTTTCCATGATCTCAAGTTTGTTGTTTTCTTCCAACCTATCCTTGTAACACAATACCATCCTACTATGGTGGAAAAAAATAGCCATGTTGTTAGTTTTGCAAAATTTTTGTATGGAAATTCGGTTTTAACTAAAGCCTCACCCATAACATAAGTTCCAGTTTTTTCCCATTCTGTAAACATAGCATAGATTCCATAAGCAGTTATTGATGTCATTATGAAGGCACACCCATAGAATATGTAAAGAAAAACCTTGTAGCCAGTATCGGTTTCTTGTAGATGACGTACTTGCATTTAATACGATTACCAATTTTTGCGATATAAAAATTGACGGTAAATTAAGACGAAATTTATTAGAGCAAGTAAGAGCACCTCACCTATTGCAAATCCCAATAAACGTTCCAACTCTTGGAAGAGAAGAAATCAGGGCAGTTAATGCAGTATTACAAAAAGGACAGCTTACCTCGTCAGCTTATCATGGTGGAAAAAATGTCCAAGAATTTGAAAAATCAGCTACCTCATTTGTAAAATCAAAATTTGCAGTTGCTGTTAACTCTGGAACCGCAGCGCTACAAGCTGCACTCTACGCACTTGATATAAAAAAAGGAGACGAGGTTCTTCTGCCTTCCTTTACATTTGTTGCTACGGCAAATTCGGTTGTATCAGTTGGTGCAAAACCTGTCTTTGTTGATGTACTCAAAGAAAATTATACAATTGATCCTGATGATCTAAGAAAAAAGATCACAAAAAAATCCAAAGTAATAATCCCAGTCCATCTGTATGGAAATGTTGCGTTTATGGATCAAATAATCGAGATAGCAAATAGACATAATCTAAAAATTATTGAAGATGCTGCGCAATCACTTGGATCTACTTTTAAAAATAAACATACAGGAACATTCTCTGACTTGGGCTGTTACAGTCTTTACCCAGCAAAAGTCGTAACAGCAGGTGAGGGGGGGTTTATAGTAACTGACAATGAAAAGTTGTACAAGAAATTACAAATGATAAGAAACCATGGCATGGTAAATGGTTATGATACCCGCATAGTTGGGCTGAATCTCAGAATGCCTGAAATTAGTGCTGCAATTGCAAAAGTACAAATGAAAAAACTAAAAGCATTTCTTAACACACGACGAAAGAATGCTAAAATTTTATCCAAATTAATTTCTGATCTGGATGTGCAAATTCCAAACGAAAGAAAAGGAGAACACGTAAACTGGTATCTCTACACCATTGCAACTAAAAATCGAAACAAGATAATGAAAAAGCTAAACTCTAGTGGAATAGGTGCTATGGCATATTACTCTACCCCTGTACACAGAACACCATTCTACTATAAGAAAATCAGCCTTCCTAATACGGACTGGGCTGCATCAAACGTCTTATCGCTACCAATTCACCCACAAGTATCAGCACAGAACTTGTCGTTTATTTCAAAAATAATGCACAAGGCATTATCAAATTGAACACGTTAGAAAACGCAATTGGTAGATTATGTAAAGCAATACTACCTATTGATGAAGAGATATTTTTTGGAAATCAAAAATCATCTGTAGCTATTTGTACACTCTCAAGCATCTCACTATTAAAAGAGATTTCCGAATCAGCTCTAATGGAAAAGATTGTACTTGTAGGAAGACTATTGTCTGAAAATAAGGGAATTGATTCGTTAGTTAGATACGTTATCACAAACAATGCGATAAAAACAATAATTTTGTGTGGAAAAGATGTTACAGGTCATAAGGCAGGTCACTCTCTGCTTACTTTATACAAAAATGGAATTGATGATGACGGTAGAATAATTGGCTCACATAGCCCTGATCCCGCTCTTACGGTTACAAAAAATGAAGTTGTAAAGTTCTGCAATAAAGTAAAGATCCTTGACATGACAGGAGAAACAAATCTAGAAAAAATCAACCAAGCAGTTGATTCAATAAGCTAGTATCCGTTTTTTTGTCTGCTTCTATTAATCTCGTTTTTACGCTTGTATTCATTTAAGATATCTTCTGGTGTCAGATTAAGCTCAAGTGATGCTTGTACAACAAAATGCCAAATGTCAATAAGCTCTTCTTTTGCATCATCTTGATTAAATGGGAGCGGTTTTTTCCACCATTTCCAATTTGTTGTACGCTGTAACTCAACTGCCTCATGAATTATTGCAGTGCACAAGGCCGCAACTTTACCTTCTACGTCTTTTGGATATCTATCCAAATTCATCATATCTGCTAGTCCTTTTTGCAAAGCAAAAATAGATTCTAATCTGTCTTCAAATTTTTCTGTTATCTCTTGCGGCAATTTTATCGATTTGTAGCGGATCCTAAAGAACTTAAACTTTTCAGAACCTGATCATTTTTTCATATAGTTTAATTCTTTTCTCAATTTTAGATTTTGTAAGTTCTAACAAACCATCCAAACCATATCTCTCAACTGCAAAAGAACCTACAACATTACCGTAAATCACTGATTTTTTTATTGTAGAGAGAGCGGTATTATTCTCACTTGCCAAGTATCCTATCATAGCACCAGCAAATGAATCTCCTGCGCCGGTAGGATCTAAAATAGTTTCCAATGAAAATGCGGGAGAGGGAAAAATCACATCTTCAAAGAAGAGAAGAGAACCATGTTCGCCTTTTTTAATTATTACATAATCTGTTCCCCAATCCATAATTTTTTTGGCACATCTTATCAGATTATACTCTTTTGTAAGCAGCTTTGCCTCTTCATCATTTATCACAACAGCATTAACGCCTTTGATCATTTTAATAACAGATGATCGCTTTGTAGAAATCCAGTACTCTATTGTATCACACATAGAAAATTTGACCTTGTCAAACTCTCTTATCATTGCGACATTTTGATCCGGATCGTTATTAGCAAGATAAACATATTCAGATTTTCTATAATTGTCTGGAACAACAGGCCTGAAATTTGCAAGAACATTAAGTTCAGTTTTTAGTGTTTTTCTAGTACTGAGTGTATTATCATAACTACCATCATATCGAAATGTTTTTCCATCTTTTACCACTAGACCTTGTAGATCTAGTCTTTTTGAAAGAATACTGTGATATTTTTTGGGAAAATCACTTCCTACTACTGCAATTAAACCAGTATCTACAAAAAAACTAGCAGCGATGCCTGCAAACGTTGCAGCACCACCTAACACATTTCTTAGAATTCTTGATGGTGTTCTTATTGTATCAAGTGCAGTTGAGCCAAAAACAGTAAGCACATTTTGTGGAACTAATTTTGTTGTATAAATTCTCTGGCTTGATCTTCTGTAGGGTAGTAAACAAACGGAACATCAAGTGTTGTAAAGAACACATCATATTTTGTTACCCCACTAATCTTCACAAGCGGCGTGTTTTCACTGTCAGAATACTTTTTGTCGCTCTTGTAGACACCATCAACTAATGCCTTACTCATGGCAGGAAGAACAAATGGTTCCAATACACCATCGCCAATTTTTTCATCTTCAACTGATATTACAAAGTCAGTTTTGCCAGCAGTTAGTACAAGTAGAGATGGATTGTTAAACTCTAGCTGCATGTTATAGGTAGCCTCATTGCCATTTTGTTCAAGCAATTCGTTTTTAGCTATTGTTACTCCTATCTGAGATGCAGAAGCATACTGAGAGAAACCAAAAATGCCTGCTACTATGGCAAAAATAATTATGGCCTTTTTTCTAGTTCTCACGAGGTTTACTTCCCAATTTGCTTTTTAAT
>CAYGLP010000034.1:0-14004 GCA_964350965.1 uncultured Nitrosopumilaceae archaeon
AAATAAAATATCACAATATGAAAAATCTAACAAGATGTCCTAATCCTTCATTTTTTTGATTATTTCTTTTACTGCTGCCTGATTTCGTTCTATTTTGTTTGGTGATTCTATATCTATCCAAAGTGTTCTGCCTATATCAAACGCACTGACCGTTCTTCTTTTTGATAAATCCTGTAAAACATCAAAAGATAGGTTTACCTCATTTTTCTTTTCTTTTTTAGATTTGATTGTCTTCAAAATTTTTGTATCTAAAATGTAAATGCCAAGGCATTCTGCCATAGGCATAGTAATGAATGGTTTTTCTTGGAATTCTGTGACTAGACCATCTTCTACTTTAGCGTAACCTGTCTCTTCTTTTCTATATCTTCTTGTAGCTATACATGCAATGCTTTTTTTCTGTTTATAGAATTTGTACATTTTGTCAAGATCTATAGCACAAAAATTGTCGACAAACCATAAAATAAAATCTCGATCCTTTTTTAGAATTGTAGAAAGGTGAATAAGGTCTCCACCTGTACCACTGTTAGAATCCTGTACAAACTTGATTTTTTTACCATGTATTGTATTTCTATCCTCAAAGTATCTTCTTATTTGGTTACTTAATCCATTGTAGTCTGCCAATATTATTATCTCATTGATAAAACCAAAAGATGACGCATATTTGACGATATAATCTATGAGTGGTTTTCCTTCAATAGGAATCATTGCTTTTGGAAAATAATCTGTAAATGGCTTTCCCCTGGTTCCTTTTCCTCCAGCTAAAATTACAATTTTCAAATTTTATCTGTATGATTTTTGCTTTCTTCTTCTAGCGCCAGGTCCACCAAACTTCTTTGGTTCTTTTCTTCTGTCATCTCCGCTTAAGAGATGTTTGTCGAAATCATTTAGGCGTTTTTTAAGATCCTCTCGTATTGTTTTTGTAAAAGGATGGTCCTTTGGCTCCTTTTTGGATTTAGTCCAACCAGTTAGTGCTCTTGATATTGCTACTGCACTAGCATATGCTTGACCCATAAAACCTCCTCCATTAACTCTCACCGAAAGATCAATCTTATCTCGTAGATCTCCAGCTATCTCAAGAGGACCAAGTATTACTTCTCTAGCAGTTTCTTGTTGAATCATCTCTACTGGGGCATTGTTAATTCTGACTTTGCCCATTCCCTTGGATATGTGTACATGTGCTCTGGCAGTTTTTCTTGTTGCAAAATAATTTTCAATCTTTACCATTTACTCATGCCACCCAATCATTCTTCCAAGTTCTCCAACACTTGTGTAATATGGAGAAGTCCTTCTAATTCTTGCATCTTCAAATTGAGTTCTTGATAGAGATTTAAGTTCATTTGGAACACCCAAATACACTCTAAGTCGTTTGAATGCTGCTTGACCTGAAGACTTGGTTTTTGGAAGCATGCCTCTTACCATCTTAGTTATGATAGTATCTGGTCTTCTTGGGTGAAACGGACCAAACTTTGGATTGTTGATACTTGCAACCTCAAGAAATTTTCTATATTCTCCTATAATGGATTCTCTACTACCGCTGATCATAATATTTTCAGAATTTACAATAGCTACTCTATTGCCTTCTAGTAGAAGTTTTGCTACATGTGAACACAGTCTTCCTGCAATCATATTTGTTCCATCTATGATCATGGTCTGAGGGTTTTTTGCCACCATCTTTGTTTCTACTTGTTGTTTAGCCAATTATTATTACTCCTTTTCCTGTTGGATGATTTTTGATAAGTTCTGAATAACTCAAAATCTTTCCTCCAAGTTGAAGTATTTTTTGAGCACCAGAGTTTGAAATAGAAAATGAACAAAGTGTGATTTTATGTGACATGCCTCCTGTTCCGAGAACTTTACCTGGAACTACAATCACGTCTCCATCTTTTGTCAATCTGTCTATTTGGCTAACATTGATTGTTCTTCTAGCTGAGGATGGTTTCAATGCGAGCTCTGCAAGTCTTAACCATATGGGTGCTTTGTTTTTCTTTGAAGCATCCTTTAACTCCTTTGCCATATGTAATACGACAGCATTAGTCATTTGTATAATTGCCATTTTTAACCCAAATATAATGTATGCTCAACTAAAGGGCTGAAATTACTTGTTTGAAATCCTCTAATCTTTTTGTTATTTCGTCTACGCCAGCAAGTACTATCTGAGCTGGAGATAGAGTCCCTGTAGTTTCTATGGTCAAAAGATGATCCTCTGGGCCTCCACCTTCAGTTAAAACTGAAACAGTTGCAGCATTCCATTTTGCATGTTCTGTGCCTCTGCCCAATCTTGCATATGCCTCAAGTTTGATCTTTTGATCTGGAGCAAGCTCCACTATTGGAATTTTAGCACTGACTGGTTTAACTGCGTCGTCTTCTGATGTAAGTTCTGCCGAAGTAATTGTTCTTGTGGCGTCAGAAGAACCGGAATCAATCATTAACATTACTCTGCAATTTGTACAGCCGACTTCACTTTTGCAATCACAATTTGATGGTTCAACAAATCTTGCTAGATCGGTTTTCAATGGTATCATGGCAAGTCTGTGTGCTATACCTTCATCTGCTAAAACAGAGGAATTTTCAATTATTACAACATCATCAATAGCAAAAACAGGTACACCTGTAAGACATATCCTTCTTAACGCATTTGCGTATTGTAGGGGTATGCCCTTTAACTTTAC
Source organism: uncultured Nitrosopumilaceae archaeon (assembly GCA_964350965.1). Taxonomy (GTDB): domain Archaea; phylum Thermoproteota; class Nitrososphaeria; order Nitrososphaerales; family Nitrosopumilaceae; genus UBA8516. The sequence continues at coordinate 2,670 of CAYGLP010000034.1, forward strand.
AACAATCTTTTGCTCATTTTGTTCAACTATTTCAAGAGAAACCAAGTCTTAGAGGAAAAAGTTCCTAGTCCAAATAAAAATCTAGCGAGTTTTTGCGTATAGATAAATACCAAAGTTGAATATCCTCAATTATGGTCGAAGTAACGGTAGTAAGATTCGCAGTTGAAGGAGAAAAGTTCGAACTTCTTGTAAAACCAGATCCTGCCCTTGAATACAAACTGGGAAAAAGAAAGGACATATCCACGGTTCTTGTTTCAGACGAAATTTATTCTGATTCTAACAAAGGAACACGCGCATCAACTGAAAAACTAATGAAAGCATTCAAGACTACTGACTCTGCCACTATTGCTACTTTCATACTACAAAAAGGTGATCTTAACCTAACTACGGATCAAAGACGAAAGATGGTTTTAGAAAAACGCAAACAGATTGTGGATTTTATTGCAAAAACATACGTTGATCCACGTTCACATCTACCACATCCTCCACTTAGAATAGAACAGGCCATGGACGATGCACGAATATCTGTAGATCCTTTCAAAAATACGGATGAACAAACAAAAGATATCGTAGAACAATTACGATCTATTATACCACTTAAATCAGAAAACATGTTACTTGAAATTCTGGTGCCAGCACAGTTTGCGGCACAATCATATTCTGTTTTAAAATCTGCTGGGACTTTAAAAAAAGAAGAATGGCAATCTAACGGTTCTCTCAAAGTAATACTAGATATACCGGCTGCCGCAAGAGCAAATGTGATAGATAGATTGGGATCTGTAACAAAGGGCTCAGCTTCTATTGAGGTATCAAAATGATGGAAGTAATAAAAAGAAAATATGTAATTCCCGGAGATGTAATAATAACTGGTCCATACAGACCAGAACAGAACGTCTACCAAGATGGAGATAGGATTATCTCAACCAGTATAGGAATATCAGAAATTTATGAGAATGCGGTCCGTGTCATACCTCTTTCTGGAATGTACATGCCAAAAACTAGTGACCTGATCATAGGAAAAGTGATAGGACATTCTTCATTATCTTGGGAATTTGATATAAATTCGTGTTTTGTTGGATTCTTGCCAGCTCAGGATGTATTTGGAAGAGATTATTCTCCAACAAAAGATGAGTTAAAAGCGCGACTAGACAAAGGTGATTTAGTAGCTGCTAGAGTTGCTAATTTTGATAGATCTAGAGATCCACTTCTTACTATACAAGACAGAGACTTGGGAAAAATTGAATCAGGTGAGCTGATAAAAATTGCTCCAAGCAAGATTCCGCGACTCATTGGAAAGCGTGGCTCTATGATTCAAACAATTGAGATGGCAACAAAAGCCATTGTTACTATTGGCCAAAATGGTTTGATTGTTGTTTCTTGCGAAGATCCAGTTGGATTATTAAAGGCCATAGAAGCAGTGAAAATGGTTGATGCCCAAGCACATACGCCGAACTTGACTGAAAGAGTCAAATCCATGCTTGGAGTAGAACTTGGTGAAAATAATGACACAATTAATGAATGAAAATGGAATTAGATGTGATGGTCGAAGTATTGACCAAATAAGAAATGTCTCCATAAAGGTAGGAGTTTTAAAAAATGCTGATGGTTCAGCATACATAGAATTTGGTAAAAACAAAATTCTTGCAGGAGTTTTTGGACCAAGAGATGTACATCCAAAACACATGGCAGATCAAGACAGTGGAATTTTACGATGTAGATATCACATGTCGCCATTTTCTGTAACCGAAAGAAAAAATCCTGCTCCTTCTAGAAGAGAAATTGAAATATCCAAAGTCATCAAAGAGGCTCTACAACCAGCAGTGATACTCAAAGATTTTCCAAGAACAGTAGTAGATGTATTTATCGAAGTTCTACAAGCCGATGGTGGTTCTAGATGCGCTGCATTAGATGCTGCATCCGTTGCATTAGTAGACGCAGGAATACCAATGCGAGATATAGTAGCCGCATGTGCTGCAGGAAAGGTAGCAGACAAGATTGTTCTTGATGTAAATGATGAGGAAGACAAAGAAGGACAAGCAGATATGCCAGTAGCATACATGCCAAATCTTGGTAAAATCACCCTTATGCAACTTGATGGAATATTAACTCCCGACGAATACAAAAAATGCCTTGAAACCGCAATAGGTGGTTGCAAGCAAGTTTATGAAATTCAGAAAAAAGCATTGATGGAAAAATACTTCAAAAATGGAGAGGCATAACAATGACAAGTTCTGTAATCATAGAACAACTGAAGAAAGAGAAAATTCTTGATCTTCTAAATCAAGGAAAACGAATTGATGGAAGAGGATTGTACGATCAACGAGATCTTTCAATTGAAACTACAGTAATTCCAAAAGCAAATGGTTCTGCAAGAGTAAAACTAGGTGACACTGAGGTAGTCACTGGAGTTAAGATACAACCTGACAAACCTTTTCCAGATCTTGGTGATAAAGGAATTTTGATTTGCACTGCAGAAATACTCCCTTTAGCAGATCCTAAAGCTGAACCTGGTCCACCAGGAGAAGAAGTTATTGAATTAGCTAGAGTCGTAGACAGGGGTATCAGAGAAACTGAGATGCTTGATCTAAAGCAACTTGTCTTAATAAAAGACAAATCTGTAATAGGAATATTTGTTGACAGCAGTGTGATAAATACAGACGGAAATCTTTTTGATGCGTGCTCTTATGCAGCTGTTGCCGCAATTTTATCATGCACTGTTCCAAAATATGAAATCAAAAATGATGCACCAGCACTAGTTGAAGGCGTAACTTCGAAACCTCCTATAAAAACAACTCCTGTTTCTGTAACGATGGCACGAATAGGTGATCATATCATAGTTGACCCAACAGCTGATGAAGAAGCATGTATGAATGCTAGAATAACAATCACAACAAATTCTGATGGTAACATATGTGCTTTACAAAAAGGAGGTAGCGATGGCTTTACAGTTGAACAACTCCTTAAATGTTCTGAAATCGCACTTTCAGTGGGAACAAAAATAAGGAAGCAACTTGAGAAACTGATGTAATATGGCAAAAGGCAATAGGGCATCATTGAGGGGACTCGGAGCAAAATATGGTCTCAAGCCACGCAAGAAATTTACTGCGGTTCATAGACTACTCAAAGCAAAAAGAAAATGTAGTGAATGCGGTTCTAGTAAATTTGGTAGAGAATCTGTAGGAATATGGACCTGTAAGAAATGTGGTTTTAAAGTAGCTGGTCTTGCATATGATGTCAAAATATAGCGCAAAAATAGAAATCTCTGCTGACAAAAAAACCAAATCAATATTTGATTCTCTTCAAACCGACGAAAAATTCTATTCTGAAAACCCAACAAAAACCAAAATGTTGTTTGATAAAAAAATAACAATTTTGATTGATGCTCAGGAGCTGTCTCACTTAAGAGCAAATTTGAATTCGACATTGCGTCTTGTTCAAGCAAGTAATGATTCTATTGAATCGGTAAAAATATAAGCGAAGCAACTTGTGAATTCAGCATGTCTGCTGGCGGTCAACAATTTCCTCCTTGGTTACAAGAACAAGTTGCACGATTACAAAATTTACAACAAAACCTTCAATCAATAATGGGGCAAAAACAGCACCTTGAGATGGAACAAATAGAAACAGAAAGGGCACTGGAAGTACTAAAAAAAACAGCAGATACTGATGCGGTATTCAAAAATGCTGGTCCTTTATTGATAAAATCAACAAAACAAAGTCTGATTACTGAACTTGAAGAAAAAAAGGAACTCTCAAACACACGTGTTACTGTATTATCAAAACAAGAAGTACGAATTAAAGAGAATCTAAAGGAAGTAGAAGATAAGATAAAGACTATGTTGCAGAGTCCCGCAGGCGGGCAACCACAAAAAACAGACACTCCCAAATAAAATATTAACGAATTCTACATTATTCCATTATATGAAACTGGAAGAACTGCGTATGATAGTTGATGAGAGGGAAAGAAAAAGTGGGATACCTGATCTTTTACGAGCAGTTGGAGTAAAGATAGAACTAACTACTCTTCCAATAGGTGATTATATAGTAGCACCAGAAACTGTTGTAGAGCGAAAAAGCATTCAAGATTTAATCTCTTCTGTTTTTGATGGAAGACTCTTTGATCAATGTAATAGACTCAAGGAACACTTTGAACATCCGGCGATTTTGATGGAAGGCAATGTTGATGTCATTGACAAAATTACAGAAAATCCGCTTGTTTTTTATGGCGCATTATCGTCTATTGCTTTAGACTTTAAAATTCCAATTATCCCAACTCCCAGTGCTTCGCATTCTGCAAAATTATTGATCTCAATGTGTGCTAGACAAAATACTAACAAAGGCCATTTCTTAAAAAAAATAAAAAAGTCAGATGATATACAAAAGCAACAACTATCTGTTTTGTGTAGTCTTCCTGGAGTAGGAGAAAAATTGGCGACACATATGCTAGAAAAGTTTGGTTCTCCAAGTAATATTCTGAAGGCATCTTACACCGAACTTGCAAAAATACAAGGTTTGGGCGAATCACGTGCACTTAAGATAAGAAAAATGCTTGATGTTGAAAGTAAATCCAAGAAAAAAACAGATCAAAAAACATTGTATGATATTGACACATAGGGGTGCTAACATATTCACTTAGCTAAAAATTGCTAGATATGAGAATGTTAAGCTATATGACGGCTCTCTTGCTGACTGGGCTGGTATAAGGCTGCCTCTTGCTTAACTTGCGATTAAGTTTGTTTCCACAAAGGGGGCATTTTGATAACTTTGAAAAAGTCTTCTGGCAACCTGAACAAAAATAGATCCAATTTGCTATATGTGTTATTCCATTTGTCATGATTGGAACTACTTTGAGATTTAGATGCTTTGCAAGATTTGAAACTGCAAAATCATCTGTAACTAGCTCTGCTTTAAGTTTAAGACACAATGCAATAACTGAAATGTCTCCTGTGGAAAGATTTTGAAAATCTCCTGTATCTTTGGCTTTGAGCAGAACTTTGTTGATATATTCTGTCTCAGGTGTAATTATCTCAAGTCTTTTTGTCTCAAGAAGCATTTCAACTGCTTTATGATCTCTCTTAATGTGTTTTATTTCATCAAAAACAGATGGCGTTGTGAAGCTTTTTTCCGGTGATGCAAAGGGAATTCCGGCATAAAAAGCACTGGCATCTAAAATTCTAAAAACCAAGTTTGCTCATCTGTCTTAAACCACGTTTTTTCAGTCTTACAAACACTGCATGTTTCTTGTATTTTCGTATTGTAATGACATCATCATACCTTGCTGGTTTTATGACTTGAGCATCCATGATTATATTGGCATCATGGGAATTGACTATCTCTATTTTTTCATCTGGTACTACCAATGATGGTAATCTGTTTACTGGTGCTACGGGTGTAATTATTAGTACATCGAGACTTTCATGCAAGATTGGACCACCAAGTGAATATGAATGACCTGTAGAACCACTTGGGGTAGATACTATTACTCCATCCATTCTTTGTGTAACTGTATCATTTTGAAATCTAATCTCAAAAAGAGACGTTTTTGTCAGATTCTGTCTATTTATGTAAATCTCATTTAGTGCAGGAGGGTACTCTTGTCCTCTGCATGAAGCAACTACTCTTATCCTCTTATCAAAAAATATGTTATCTAAAAGTATTTGTCCTATTGCTGTGTCTATCTGTTCCAAAGTTATTTCTGAAAGAATTCCACGGTTTCCTCCTACATTAATTGCTAAAAGCGGAACTTCATTTTCCAAATATCTGAATGCACGAAGCGTTGTACCATCTCCACCAAGAGTTATGGTAAGATCAAGTTTTGCAGTCTTTAATTCCTCTAATGTATCGACTTTTTTTGCGCCTTCTACTTCGACGGGAGATATTGTAAAAACTTCTGATTTTTTTGCAAGCAGTTTTTTTGCTACTTTTCTTGCAGCGTCTTCTGATTCTTTAGAGCCAACCTTACTAATTACTGCGACTTTGTTAATATTCAAGCGAAAAGTAGTATTATAATTTCACTTAAAAATCATCTCATGAAGATTAAGATATAAGTCCCTATCTGCAGTAAAGATTCAGAGAAACATGAGTTATGCAAATCCAGATGTTTTGACCGATACAGAATCAGTTTCAAAAAACATCACAAACAAAGCAATAAAGATCGTCGAGGTTGATTATGATCCTGAGAATGCATACAAACAAGGTCACATTTCAGAAGCCAGTTTAATTTGGTGGAAGCGAGACATCAATGATCCAATCACTCGTGATATCATCAACAAAAAACAATTTGAAGAATTAATGTCAAGATGTGGAATCCTGCCTGACAATGAAGTTATCTTGTATGGTGATTTTAACAATTGGTTTGCAGCTTTTGTATTCTGGGTTTTCAAATATTATGGACACAAAAATATGAAGATAATGAATGGTGGAAGAAAAAAATGGGAAATGGAAAAAAAACAGTATACTAAAGATGAACCACAAATTACAAAGACAAAATATGTTGCACAACCTCCAGATGAAGGATTACGAGCGTATCTATTTGATGTTAAAAGAACTCTTGACAGATACGACACTGTATTAGTTGATGTGCGTTCACCAAAAGAGTTTACGGGGGAGATAACAGCACCTCCTGAATATCCAATGGAGCATGCGCAAAGAGGAGGACATATCCCACATGCAAAAAACATTCCTTGGGCTACAGCGGTAAATGATGTAGATGGAACTTTCAAGTCAGCAAATGAGCTTAAACAGATCTACGAATCAAAAGGTATTGCTCCAGACAAGGATGTTATATGCTATTGTAGAATAGGCGAAAGATCATCACATACTTGGTTTGTTCTAAAATATCTATTAGGATACCCACAAGTTAGAAACTATGACGGATCATGGACGGAATGGGGTAACATGATTGGTAATCCTGTTGAAAAGTAACTTGACACAAGAGCTTCCTTTATTGAAACAGGGTATATTCTATTTCATACGAGATAGTCCTTCTTACATAATCATGGAAGATAAGACAAAACGTGGTCTTACCGTTCAAGAGAGATCATTGGATGAAAACTATCATGTTGAGGCTGAAAAGGGCATGATATATGATATGGATGGCATAGGGCACAGAGTAGGCATACGATGGTACTTTCCAAAACAAGACTATGACCTTAAAAAAGTTCTTGAGTTTGCAGAAGCCATGGAAACAAAGTACAAAAAATTACGAGAAGAAACCTGCCCTGATTATTGAGGTCTTGGTTCGTCTTATGATGATTGTTCTTTGTGATACCAGAACCTCCAAAAACAAACATAAAATACTATTCACGCTGTATCGCACAACTATAAATACATATTTTCAATCTTCTACGGTAGGGTATGGCAGTAACCCCGCTTACGCAATTACTCTTTAATGTATTCATTACAATAGCTGTTCTTGTTACATTTTATACTTGCAACTTTTACTATCTTGTATTACTTTCAAGACATAGACGAAAGTACCAAAAAACCGAACTACTCGGATCGCCTACTGTTACAATACAGCTCCCAATATACAATGAAAAATACGTTGCAGCAAGACTAGTTAATGCAGTTTGTGCGATGGATTACCCAAAAGAAAAGATGTGTATCCAAGTATTAGATGATTCTGATGATGATACATACGATATTTTAGAAAATCTTGTTATTGATTATCAAAAGAAAGGATTCGATATATCCCATATATGCAGAGCAAATAGGAAAGGATACAAAGCAGGAGCTCTTCGTAGTGCGATGAAATTTGTAAAAGGCGACTTTGTAGCCATATTTGACGCTGATTTTATTCCATCCCATTGGTTTTTGAAAAAAGCAATTCCGTATTTTACAAAACCGGAGATAGGATTAATTCAGTGTAAATGGGGCCATGTAAACGAAAAATATTCTGCACTGACACAAGCACAAGCACTCAGTCTTGACTTTCATTTCCTTGTGGAACAAAATGCAAAAAGTAATTCGCATCTTTACATGAGCTTTAATGGTACTGCGGGTATTTGGAGGAAAGAATGCATTGAAGATGCGGGCGGCTGGCACACTGCAACACTTGTTGAAGATCTGGATTTAAGTTACAGAGCTCAAATGAAAGGCTGGAAATGTCTTTTCTTACCAGACATTGTTGTTGATGCAGAACTTCCTGTACAAATGAACGCAGCAAAAAGGCAGCAATTCAGATGGGCAAAAGGTTCGATACAATGTGCCATTAAACTACTAGGTGACGTAGTGATAAAAAAAATTCCATTTGACACAAAGATTCAAGCTTTTGTTCAGTTGACTAGACACATAGTGCATCCTCTCATGCTGATTCAATTTTTAATACTTCCAATATTATTGGCTGCAAAATTCAATCTGTATGTTGTTAGTGTATTGCCGTTGCTAACAATAGTTGCGTACCTAGCAATGGGACCTGTTGTGTATATCATGATTATACGGAACTTGTGGGCACAAAGCTGGAAATCAAAAACACTGTCATATTTTTATTTGATATTCTATTCTGCTGGTATGTCAGTAAATAATACTGTTGCAGTCTTTGATGCCCTCCTTGGAAAGAAAAATGAATTTCTTAGAACTCCCAAATATGGAATTGTAAGCAATACGGATGATTGGAGGGACAAAGCGTACAATCTGCCGTTCACAAAAACTACACTGCTTGAGATCTTTTTTGGAGTTTATGGTGTGCTAGGAACATTCATTTCAATTTTCTCAGGAAATCCAGTGTTTGCGCCTTTGATTGGAATTCAGACATTAGGATACTTTTACATCTCATATCTTAGTATATCACATACAACATTTAAAAAGAACAAATCGCAGTCGTTACACAACATAACAAAGGCAGAAAAGATGGCAAACACATACTATAAACTTGCAATGATAGGAATAATTGGCTTTATCTCATTTGGAGCCTTCATGGCTTACTATGGATATCAAAATAATGTTTATCCACTGGATCAATCACGAGGTCTCTTAGACAGAATTCAGACAACAACAGACACACAAGTAATTATTGAACATCTCCAAACTATCAAAACTCTCCTACCGCAAGAAGGAAACCCTGTTTGGATATTTCCAACAGAAACAACAGATTTTGGTTTAATCCAAAAAGACCTTGATAACATGATAACAAGTGTAGAAAAGATCTCAACTGTTCCGCAGGATAGTTCTTCTTTTCATACCGGAATGATAGATATGCATGAAAGAGCAAAGGATCTAAGACTTCATCTCATGGATGCAACTCCATACATGTACGTCAGTTTCTCAAACATTGTTTTCAGTTCTCTATGGATAGCAGCAATACTGGGAATCTTTACTATGCTAAAAAGAAAGAAAAACCGTCTAAAATCATACGAAATATCTGATGAAGTTTAAGCTATTCCAAATTCCTGTCTTACTTCATCAACAGCACGAATTCCAAAAAGATCTCTTACTTGTTCTATTCTAAGAGATTCCTTTATAAGATCATGTCCAAGCTGAGTTATTAAAAGTCTAAAGACATCAGTAAATCTAATCTCCCATCTATCAGCACAATCTAAAATTTTACTTATGCTCCATTGTTTTACCTCTTGAGGAAGTGGGATTTTCTTCTCAGACTCAATTGAAAGTCTGTCAAACAAATTCACCATATCTACTGTTTGCAATATCATCTTGTCAAGGTCATCCAAAGTGCCATACTTTGATTCTGAATGCATGCGAACGTTTGATTGAAACTCAGACAAACGCAATAATCCGATGACTTCTCTTGATGTATTTTGGGCAGTCTTGTGAGTAACGTTTCTTATCTCTTGAAGTTCTTGGTGTATTTCATGTGCTTTTTTATGGAATTCTGATGTAGCAGATGCATTTCGATTTAACAATTCCGTCAAATCTGATATTTTTTCATCAAGCTGTTTTGTCTTACCCATGACATTTTCCTTAAAATTGGCAAATTCTGTGCTAACATTTCTAATATCTGTCCCAAAGCTTGCAAGAAAATCAGTTTTTCTGACAAGCGAACCCAGTTCTATGCCTACGTCCCTGATATCAGAACTCATGTTTGCTAGGGATTCTGTTTTTGACGTTACATTCCCAATTTCCTGTTTTAGATTGGTTATGTTTTCCTCTAATCTAGATACCTTTTTGATCTCATCTTGAATTTTTTCTGTTTTATCAGAAACATGCATTATCATCTTTGTGTTGTTTCTAATTGAATCAAGACTGTCAGCTACACTTTGCATTACTTTGTTTACATCAGGAAGTGATTCTTGTTTTTCACGGATCTTAGTTACTTGTTCTTGAAGACGGCCTGTTTGTTCATTTACCTTTGCTATCAAATTTGAATGAGCTTTTACTTGACTAACGCCAGAAAACAGTTTTTGTGTATCCTCTTCAAGAATATTTATCTGTCTTGCATTTCTTTGTATTTGATCTAAGGCTGAACCAACCGCATCTATCATGTTTTTTAATGAAATGAGGATCTTTTGATTTTCAGCAAAAATCTTTGACATGGATTTAACTTCATTAGCTAGAACTTTTGTTGTATCAGAAATTGAACTCATTTTTTTCAAAACGTCTGAGCTTGAATCTCTTTTCGTCTTAACTGAAATGCCACGACTAGATTTTTTTGTCACTTTACAATAATGCAAAGCTAACCGATAAAAAAGTTCGTATTTAAAACAGTTTTAGAAAAAATGTCCAGAATTAGTTGTTAACTACTTCTGGATCATGAAGGACTTCATGGAAAGTTTTTTGAACCAAACCGTTTTCAGTCTCAATGAACTGCTTTGGACAATATTCACATGTTAGCATGAAATACGGTACAATACGGTACTATTAATAATCCGGTAATTGTGCAATGACCTTCAATTGACTTTTGGTCAGATACCCCAGAGTTTCTCTCATCATTAGATCAGCTAACTCTATCATCATCCCAAGATCAAAGCAGAAATGTCAGTATTTATGCGTAAAGCTATTGAATAGGTAAGAATTTTTTACTAAATTGTTGTTCCAGACCACATGTGGTCTTAAATAAAATTCAAGAAATGAGACGCCATGGAAGACGAGATTCTCAAGAAGATATCTTCTTCAGGTCTTAATGGAATTAAGAGAATAGAACTAAAAAGAACCTTTGGCAAAAACTATGAAAATGTATTAGAAAATCTAATTGAAAAACAAGAAGTTTTCGTTGAAAAAAAAGGCAATGCATGTTTTGTTTGGACTAAAGAAAACTATATTTCACAACCATCTCGAGATGATCATAAATTCAAACTAGCACCAAGCATGGTTACAAAATTGAATAATCATAATTCTAAGACAATAAATCATATGCACAACGTACAAAATACGATAAATG
>CAYGLP010000035.1:0-11839 GCA_964350965.1 uncultured Nitrosopumilaceae archaeon
CATATTTAACACGTTAAATTTTCATTTTTTGTATGAAACTATTTAGAAAAAAAGAAGAACTATCAGCTCCAATCTGCAAGATCTGCAACATGGAGTTCACACAAGAAGAGCGAATGCTCAGACACATGACAAAGGCACATTCAAGACCAGTCGGATGGAAAAATTCTAACTGAATTTCAAACTAAATCTGTTCTAGTGAGTGCACTGGCAATCTACAAGCTTGGTATCAAAAGTGCAGTCATGTGGACCTTCTGAGACAGCATCAACAGGAATCTTTTTCATACATTCCTCATGTCGCCCCTTTTTGCAAAACCAACACACTTTGTCGTCATAAGATTTGGATTCCATGTTTCCTTCCTTTCTTAAAATACTGTTACATCGCCTGGTGCAGGTGTGTGATCGTGTTTACTTTGATGATATTCGATAAAGTCCTTATGTGCAACTTCTTGATGCCTTCTTAGCTCCTCAATGTTCTCAAATATGTTCTCACATAGATAGCACTTGGGTTTGTGTTGATCTACCATTGATAGAACCATGTATGATAATGATGATTTGGCGTAATTGAATCTTTCACGTTTTAGATTGATACATATGCAGTTTAGATAGGTGTAAGCCACTTTGAGAATCGTCTATCTTTTCCTGATACCACATCCATGAAGATCTTATGAAGCCTGAGAGTCACCCTGCCTGGATTGCCGTTACCTATGGCTTTGCCATCAATCTCTGTAACTGGTTTTATCTCAGAGGCAGTTCCAGTCATAAATATTTCATCTGCTGCAAATAGTTCCTTTAGACTACAATTCTTTTCTGTAATAGATAATTTTTCAGATTCTGTTATCTTTATGACACTATCTCTAGTTATGCCTGGTAATATACCGGCACTCAAAGGAGGAGTGATTATTTTGCCATCATTTACTAGAAATATATTTTCTGCACTTCCCTCAGCTACCTTGTTATCATAATTGAGCATTATTGATTCGTCATAACCATCGCTCAATGCCTCAACTCTGGCAAGTGCTGCATTTGCATAGTTTGAAGCTGCCTTTGCCTGCATAGGCTGTGATCTAGAATCAATTCTTAACCACCTTGAAACTTTGCACCGCGTTCCGCGAATTTTTCCTGCCTTTGTATATTCTTGTAATGCCTCAACACATGCTATGGCAACGTCGATCTTGTTTGCAGTCGGTGTTAGTCCTAGCATGCCATAACTATAGTATGCTATTGGCCTGATGTAGCATTCCTTCATCGTACTTTTTCTGACTGTTTGAATTATGGCATCAGAAATTTGTTTTTTAGAATATGGTATCTTCATTGAATACATTTTAGCTGAGCTAAATAATCTGTCCACATGTTCTTGTAAGCGAAATATCATAGAGCCTTTTGGTGTGTTATAACATCTTATTCCTTCAAAGACTGCCGTGGAATAATGCAACGCATGAGTAAGTACATGTACCTTTGCATTCTTGAACGGCACTAGTTTACCATTCATCCATATCTTGCCTTGCTCTTTCATAAGAAAACTCAGTAAGTATGGTAATTTAAAGAATTAATCAAAACATGTAATTTCAAACACAAGAATCTCAGACATGCTAATATTGCATGAGATAAAATTGAAGAACATGGAATCAATATTGTCTTTTACAGCTGTGGCATTGTTGGTTATTGGTTTGATAGGGCAAGGCTTTGAACTACGAAAAATTAGAACCTCTGTAGTAAGAGACGAGGATTTGTCATCAGTAAACATGTTCACAAACAAAAGAAACTTGAAATGGTATGCTATAATTGGTGCAGGCCTAGTTCTATGGTACATCGGAAACGGTTCTCCTAAATAATCTATATAGATCAGGTCTAAATATCGCCCTTACATATTATACAATAACGCGTGTTTTGGGTAACGCCGGACTGATTCTAGATATGAGGTCCAAGAACAAACCCTCTTTTGACTTCTATAGGTAAAGGCCTGTAGGGGTCAAATGTTTTGATGATTTTATACAAATGTAATTTTTGATCTTTCTGCATGAACCACACGAATTGCCCTTTCTATGTTGTCTGAATTATCTTCTATTACTATGATAATCCGCGAAGTTTCTTCCTGTGCATCCATGTTTAAGATGTTAAGTCCAGCTTCGCCTACTTTTGAGCTGGCCTTTGATGCAATTTGCTGTACTCGCCACATCTCATCTCCAATCAGAGTAATTACTCCTCTGTTGTAGGTTATAGTAGCTAAGGAATCAAATGCAAGTATGTATCGCTCATTTCGTTTTACATAATCTGCATCAAGAAACAATATTCTAGTAAATTCTATGTCATCTTTTGTATATGGCGACAATACTACAAATTCACTATATCTTTTTTCTTTTTCAAGTGAATCAAACAGGCTTTGTGCTGAAACACTTTCTATTCGTAAAATGGCACAGTTTTTCTTTCCTGTAACTATCTTAAGTGGATGTCCGTTTTTGTTAGGTGGTCTCCTTTCTATTGTTGTAATCTTTGTTGGGTCATTCATGTCTGTGATTATTATGGGTATATCGACACCGTTTTCCACTATCTCCTTTATGGCAATGGGATCAAGTATCTTCATGCCAAACATGCCTGCAGTTCTTGCTTCATTATATGAAAGATGAGTAACGTCTTCTAACTCCTTTTTTACAATTCTTGGGTCTGCAGAGAGTACTGCACTGTCCTTTTCAAAATCTATTCTCGTATTATATTTTTTACTAAATAATATGCCGAGATCTGCAGCTGTTCTGTCAGAACCACCTCTTTCGTATGTAGTTTTCAGTCCATCCATAGTTTTTCCAATAAATCCGCCTATAGACAGTACTTCACTCTTTTCTAATAATGCTTCAACTGATTTTATATTTTGAGCAGACTCTGACGCAAGAAAGTTTGCAGATTCTATGTTTGTGTCAGTTATTATGGGCCATGCATCAAACCCTATTACGTCTGATTTTATGTTATTACTTTTTAGAATGTAATTCATTACATATGACATCAATATCTCACCAGAATAGGCAAGTGTACTTGATCTTACTTCATCCGCAAATTCTTTTTTTTGTAAAGCTTGTTTGATAGTTTCATGTGCTTTTCCTAAAAAGGAATCGATTGTTTTCTTGCATTCGTCTTGATATTTTTTGTCAACAAATTCAAGTATCTTCTGATACGGTTTTCTTAGATTCTCAATACCAATATCTTCTCCTGCTTGTGCTTTTTGACCAATCATGATAGCAATATCAGTAAGTGAGCGTTGTTTGTCACCATGTGATGTAAGTGGAGCAGAAAAGACAGCTATTACCTTTGCATCTTTTTTTAATTCGTTTATTCTTTTGATTACAATAGGGATTAACTTGCCATCTATTCCTATGGCACTACCTCCAAACTTGGCAACCACTAGATTTTTCAAAACTTGGATACAACTCTCAAAATCCTAGTATAAAGCATTGGGTAGAAATACAGTTCAATACGACGGATTAAAATCATATGCTCTCATTTGTTTAGAACAACTTGTGCGTATCCCTTAATATCTTGAAAATGAAGTTTAATGACATGATTCCAAATCGAGACTTTATCGAAGAGCAACAATCACCAGAGATTCAACGCGGTGAACTTTTCAAGGATAATAATACCAATCACATCTTACAATTCGTTCTTGGTGTAGGACTAGTACACAATGAAACTTTATGCAAAGAAATAACAGGCTGCATTAATTTTCAGCAAAACAATTGAAATCACAAAAATTTCTTTATGATGTAGGCAGTTTTCTGTGCACCATCAAATATCTTAGGATTTCTTTTTTCATTAATTTTAGAAGAAATTAGTGATTCTAGACGATAAAGATCTTCAAAGGAAAAACCAATTTTTTTTGCATTTTCTTCTTGTTCAAAGTGACCCTTGATCGGAATAAAGATTCCCGGTGTTCCATAAGATACAGCTTCGTCAATTGTAGATTTACCTGCAAGAGAAATTATCAGATCTGCGGCATAGATTATTTCATGTAAATTATTTACAAAACCAAGATCCCGTATGTTCTCATCTAAAGTTTTCAAAGATGGTCCAGAAACAACCAGCATGTTTACATCCAGATTCAGTTTTTTGAAAGCCTCAATTGCTTTTTCTATTAAAAATTGTCCTGCATTAGTACCTCCAATACTTACCACGATGATTTTTTTATCAAAAGAAAATCTTTTTCTAAGTTCTTCCCTAGAATAAGGAGTTTTTCTCACTATTGGACCTACTCTAATAATGTTGTCCTCATCAGGTCCATCTTCTGGCAGAATAATGACATCACATTTTTTCATTATATCTTTCATTGATTCATTCATCTTTTTTTCTATGAATGAACCAATACCGCGTGCAAATCTTGTCTCAAGAATGTCAGTAATCAACACTGTTTTCAGATTTTTTTTCTGAGCCACAGTTAATGACGCAAAATCCTCGTCACTTACAATCAATTTTGGTTTCTCTTTTTCTATTATATTTGATGAAATCTCTTTACATTCTTTATAATAGGAATAATATCTGAAAAGCCATCTCAATGGATTTTTTAGGGTCCCATTCTGAATATCAAAAATTGGCGGTTTGTAGAGACTCTGTGCCTCAAATCCATAATCTGAAAACATTTTTGGGCCTCCTTCACCACTAACAAATTTTATCCTAATATTGTCAAGGTGTTGAGCAATAGCCACATCACGCGTTGCATGTCCAAGACCTATAGGACTTGAAAAGAAAGTTAGATCAGTCACACATCAAATTCATTACATGCTAATTTCTACATTTTTCTTTTTTTGTAAAATTCTCAAAGTTTAAATGCATTTTTAATTGGAGCCTTGTTGGGTCCATAGTCCAGCCGGTTATGACGTCGCCCTTACACGGCGAAGATCCAGGGTTCGAATCCCTGTGGACCCACCACCTTTCTTGGTCTTAAAATAGACCCACAATGGTGTATGCTGGAAATCTCACTTGGGAACTACACAAACGCAGTGACTAATACCACTATCTTGTTTTTACCGGATTCAAAATTTATAGAACAAACTAGCGAGAAAATGTCTTTAGCACTTTTGTATGTCATAAAACCATTGGATAAAACTGAAAATTACTTTTTCTTTCTACGTGCAGCACGTTGATCTGCTATCCTCATGTGTTTCCCTTTCTTCCTTTTTACCATGATAAACAAATGAACTAACACTACTTAATTCTTGCATTTGACAATTTAATGAATACATAAGAATTGTTAAATGGCTTATTTGATTTGATAGAAAATTTGATTATTAGTTGAAATATGGATCCCATGTCTACCTACAGTCAAAGTCGGTCCAAAAGAGGTCATGATGATCACTAAATAAGACAATTTACCATGAATCTATTCACCCAGAGAATTAGCTACATGAATCAATTATTGTAATTGAGTTTCTATGCACTCTTGTTTGAAACAATTCTACCTCATAGAGACAAGCATTATGAATCTGTTTTGCGGTCTCCAATCCACATCTTATACAGATTCTCTGTATTGTATCTCTACAACGCGCACACAAGGCAAATTTTATCAGCATACTACCACACTTTCTACAAGATTCATCTGGCATTTTTATCACACCATTTCATACATCAATAAAACTGATTTTAAATCAAAAAGAGATTCACTATAGAAATTGATAGGGTATGGTGTATATGTAGAATTTAGAGAAATAAATAAGACATAGAATTTTTATTTTTGAATACTATTCTTTGATTACGTCTTGAATTGTTTCATTAATTACTGCTTCCGCAATGTCGCTTGAATATTCTGCAGTCCGACGAATATCTTCTAAGACGAACTTTATGACGCTAGTATATCTTTTTGATTCTTCAAGATTATCGGTAAACTCTCTTTCCTTTTCTGCTATTTTGTGAGCTTCAGATGCTACCATATCTGCAAGCGTATAATCACGCTTGTTTAGTGCAGAAATTGAATCTTCAAACACTTTGAGAGATTCTTCGCTTAGTTTTGAAATTTTTTGTAACATTGCTGGTTCTAATGTAGACTTGAGAAACTTTATCCTCTTTGCTATTGAGACCGCATGATCAGCAATTCTCTCTACGCACTTGACCACTACTCTGTAGCCTAAACAGTCGGATGATTTTTTCAACCCTATTTCACGCAATATCTTTTCATGTTGAACCGCTAGTGTGAGATTTCTCATTATGTACAAGCTAAAACGATCAACTTCATCATCTGCATGAACAATTTCTTCTCCAAGCTCTGCATCTGCTTCTCTTAATGCATTAATTGCATCTCGGTGCATTATTGATGTAAGCAAAAACATTCTCTTTAGTGCGTCATTAATTGAAAGCTCTGGCAAGCTTGTTAGAACTTGTATGGTTATGGATTCTGGACTAGATTCTACTATTTCTGTCCCTATCATGTTTTTTCTCACCAAATCTCTTATTGCTTGTTTTTGATTTGGCTGAATTCTGCCACCTTTAGTTTGTATTTCTATAATATGATAACCTGCAAGATACATTGCAATAATTTTTCTTTTAATTGAGTCGATAGAATCCTTTTGGCTAATTATTGTCTTTGATCTAACAGCTTTGTCTGAACTCAGAGCACTAATAGGAAAGAGAGATAGAGAATTGTTTGGGTTCTTAATTATAGATACCTGATCTCCTGTCTGCATGTGCATAGAATCAACCCATTTTTTTGGAAGAGATAATACGTAAGTTGAACCACCCACCAGCTGTAATTTTCTTACTTCTTTCTCATCCTGTACTGACAACTGCTTGTAATGTAGTTCCTATTGATTAAAGCAGTTTTCACTATGTTCTATAGTGTGCTATGTAACACTATATAGATTTAGAAAATATAGTCAGATCCCAGATATTCAACTTAAAGTTCATCTTGTTATTGAGAGTAATTACTCTAAAGAAGAGCCCAGTCGATACTGACAAAATATTCAAGATCCTAACGCTGGTTGCAGCTACCTATGTTATAGTAATCATTGCACTGATAGTCTTTGAACTTGTTAGTGGATCATTTCCTGTTTGGGAAGAAGAAGGTCTTTCATTTCTCACAGGTTCAGATTGGAATGCAGTAGAAGGCCGAGAATCATTTGGCGCATTGCCTTACATCTTTGGCACACTGGTAACTTCTGGCTTGGCGATGGTAATTGGTGTACCAATCAGTATTGGAATTGCAATGTTTCTGTCAGAGATTGCACCAAAATTCATACGAACGCCACTTTCCTTTGTAATAGAGCTTCTTGCAGCAGTTCCGAGTGTGATCTATGGACTGTGGGGGTTGTTTGTATTCAGAGTGTACTTCAAAGATTGGATTGAAACACCGCTTCACAGCATGTTTGGTGACAACATCTGGTTTTTTTCAGGTACGCCTTTTGGATTAGACATTTTCACAGCTAGTGTTATTCTTGCTATCATGATAATTCCAACAATCTCATCAATCTCTAGAGAAATAATGCTTGCAGTTCCAAATAGTCAAAGAGAAGCTGCATACATGCTTGGTGCAACAAAATGGGAAGTATTCAAAATGGCAGTAATTCCATACTCTAAATCAGGACTGATAGGTGCTGCAATACTTGGTCTTGGCAGAGCGGTTGGAGAAACCATGGCAGTTACAATGCTCATAGGAAATGCTACTGGACCAGCAGCATTTCCACAGTCATTATTCAAAGCGGGTCAGACCATGTCAAGCATAATTGCAAATGAATTCAACGAAGCATCGCCTGCGGGTCTTCACATTCACGCATTGATTGGAATTGGTCTAGTCCTGTTCATCACTGCAATAGGAATCAACATAATCGCACACTTGCTTGTTGCAAGAGTACTAAAAGCGCATGAGGGAGCTGTTCAAGCTTGATCACAACAGAACAGAGAGCAGAATTTAGAAAACGTTTCAGATATAATGTAAATCAAAGATTAATCACAGACAAAATTGTAAAAACAATTGTTTTTGCATGTGTGATAGTTGCAATAATCCCACTTGGAAGTATTCTTTTTGAAGTTTTCAAAAACGGATCTGCAGCACTAAGCATCGAGTTTCTTACTCAAATCCCAGGTTCAATAGGAACTGGAGAAGGAGGAATTGGTCCTGCAATTCAGGGCACATTGCTAATTATTGGGATGTCAAGCTTGATTGGAGTGCCAATAGGAGTTCTGTCTGGAATCTTTCTTTCAGAATTTGGAGACAATAGATGTGGTAAAACCATAAGATTCTTCAACGACGTGATGGCAGAATTTCCATCTATTGTTATAGGAATTTTTGCATTTCTTCTTATAGTGCTAGTACTAGGAAACTTTTCGATTTGGGCTGGCACATTTGCACTTTCGATCATAATGTTGCCAATAATTGCAAGAACTACAGAAGAATCACTTAAACTCGTTCCAATAACATACAGAGAAGCTGGTTTTGCACTTGGAATCAAAAGATGGGCTGTCATTACAAGAATCATAATATCTAGTGCAAAAAGTGGTATGATAACTGGGATTATGCTTGCTGTAGCAAGAATAGGAGGAGAAACAGCTCCGCTTATAATGACAATACTGGGTAGCAGCCAATTCTTTGCTGGATTTAATGGACCAATGGATGCCATACCACTAAGAATATGGAGACTCTCATTGCTTCCATATGAGAGCGCTCAAGCTCAAGGATGGGGCGCTGCATTGGTTCTGATATTGATAGTACTTTCAATAAATGTTGGAGTTAGATTCCTCTTTTTACGAAACCGTGGTAAGGCAAGCTTCTGGCATTCAAGGAGAGAACAAAAATGGCAGCGGTAACAAACATGACAGAATCGACATCTAACTTGTCAGAAGTCAAAAAGTACAAACTGATTACAGAAAATATCACTGCAAGCTATGATGGAGTGGCAGCTGTCAAAAATGTTACGATAAAATTCAAAGACAAAGCTGTTACTGCTCTTATCGGCCCATCAGGTTGTGGAAAAACAACTTTGCTTCGATGTCTGAACAGAATGCATGAGCTAACAAAAAATGCAACTGTTACTGGAAGAGTACTACTTGATGGTGAAGACCTGTATTCAAATGCTCAAGACCCAATAATTCATAGAAGAAAAATTGGAATGGTTTTCCAAAAACCAAACCCATTTCCTACAATGTCGATTTATGATAATGTTGCAGCTGGACTGAAATTGAATGGTCTCAGAGACAAAGCTGTTATTGATGAAATAGTCAGAGGATGTCTTCAAATGGTATATCTTTGGGATGAAGTAAAAAATGATCTAAAAAAACCTGGTATGGGTCTCTCAGGCGGTCAGCAACAACGTCTATGCATTGCAAGAGCTCTTGCAATACAACCAGAAGTTCTTTTGATGGATGAACCAGCATCTTCTCTTGATCCTATAGCAACTCAAAAAATAGAGGAGATGATAAACGAGCTAAAAAAAGAATACACAATAATTATTGTTACACATAACATGCAGCAAGCTATGAGGGTTTCAGACTATACTGGATTCATGTATCTTGGAGATTTGATCGAATTTGGAGAAACTAGGCAAATCTTTGAGAATCCTAGGAATGAGTTAACCGCAAAATACGTTCAAGGACAGTTTGGCTAAAAATGACTCGACTCATAGACCCACATCTTGACGAACTTTCTTCACTAATGGCTCAGATGGGTGATTTAGCTGCTAAGAGCATAAACTTGGCACTCGACTCTTATCTTGTAGGAAAAAATGCACGCACTGAAGTATATGAACTTTCACGTCAAATATCACGTCTTTATGATCAGATTGGAAATCTAACCTTTGAAATGATTCTAAAGTACCAACCTGTAGCGCGTGATTTCAGATTGATTAGATCATCAATTGAGATCTCTTACGCATTTACAAGATTTGGAAGATATGCATATGACATAATAAGTGTGCGTGACATGTTTGGTGATCTATCTGAATGCAAAAATGATATTATCTATACAATTTCGGGTGAAATAAAAAACATGATAAACGCTGCTATACGATGCTTTGCAACGCTTGATCTAGAAAAGGCAAAACAACTCCAAACTGATGAAGACCTTGTTGACAAATATTACAAACGTCATCTTCCAATGTTAATTGATTCAAAAAATACCAAATGCGCACTTGCTGACGCGCTTGTCCTGCGATACTTGGAAAGAATAGCTGATCATGCTGCCTTTATGGGAGAATCAGTGAATTATATCGTAACAGGAAATCGTAAACCAAACTAGTCGAAGAGATTTCTTTGTGAAAAATATTTATGCCTTACGGTTCCATATTAATTCAATCTATATAGAAAAAGTAGCTTATAGCTATTTACATGATCTATGCGAGACATTTGTAAATAGAAAATAAAATATTGTACAACTAATGAAAACAACACCAATCATAGGATTAGCTTTAATGCTAATACTGATACTACCGACAACAACATCTATAGTAAATGCAGCAGTATCTCCTCCTGCTCCAACAGGCAAATTTCAGATTACAGGAGCTGGTGCAACATTTCCATTTCCTATAATCGATAAATGGAGAGTAGAATACAACTCATTGTATCCTGGAATTACTCTCAATTATCAATCCATTGGAAGCGGAGGTGGTGTAAAACAACACACTGAAAAAACAGTAGATTTTGGGGCATCAGATGCACCATTGTCAAAAGCTGAAACTGAAAAGGCAGCTGGAACATTGCATATTCCTGAAACAATAGGGGCAATCACAATTTCCTATAACCTTCCAGAAGTACCACAAAAGGGACTCAAACTGACAGGTCCTGTCATTGCAGACATTTACTTGGGAAAAATAACCAAGTGGAATGACAAAAAGATCCAAGACCTAAACAAAGATCTTAAACTGCCAAACAAAGACATCCTTGTAGTAAGACGCTCTGATGGTTCAGGTACAACTTATGGGTTTACAGATTACTTGTCAACAGTAAGTAAGAATTGGAACGATAACATAGGAAAAGGAAAAAGTGTACCATGGCCAGTTGGAGTTGGGTCTCCTGGAAATGAAGGAGTTGCAGGGGTAGTACAAAAGACTCCATACTCTACAGGATACATAGAACTAGCATACGCCCTCCAATCTGGAATGTCATATGCTTTTGTTCAAAATGCAGACAGTACAACATTTGTAGCACCTTCACTGGAATCTATAAAATCTGCGGCATCTGAGGCTTCAAAGAATCTACCAGCAGCTGATGGTGACTGGAGTAAGGTATCAATAGTAAATCAACGAGGAAAGAACTCGTATCCAATCTCAAGTTTTAGCTACATTCTAGTATACAAAAACTTGGATAATATCGTAAGCATAGACAAGGAGAAGGCAAAAGCGTTAGTTCATCTTCTTTACTGGATGATAACTGACGGACAGCAATATGCTCCCTCATTGCAATATGTTCCATTGCCTGATGAGGTAAAAGAGATTGGAAAAAAAGGTTTGTCACAGATTAAATTCAAAGGTGAAGAGCTATTTGCGTATGATGGGTCTGGAATTATGTCTAAAAAACCAACCAGTCCAATGTCAAAAGACAAGTCAGATTCCAAGTACCAACAATGCGAAAAATACAAAGATGTTACATCCAAGTACAACGCTTGTAAAAAATCTGTAGACAAAAAATCTATAGTGCCTACTAAAACGTCGGGAAAATACTAAATCTAATTTTTCATTTTTATTTTCTTCAACTTAACTATTGATGTTAATTCATTTTTTATTATACTATATAGTTTCATATTGATAATAGATGATATGATGATTACATAATCAATATGCTATTTGATTAAGTATTTCTCAAATCAATAAACCTCGATGAAGAAATCATATCTTCAAAGATTAGCTGCAATATCTATTGTTGCATCACTAATGCTGATTCC
>CAYGLP010000036.1:0-1635 GCA_964350965.1 uncultured Nitrosopumilaceae archaeon
GGCAGTCATTTTCGCCAAATTAGTTTTCGTTGTAAAACTGACTATATATTACGTTATTTAGCGTCTTAGAATCACTTTTTTCTTAGCATTCAAGCATGTTTTAATTTCAATATCAAATTGATTTTCAGTATGATTTCTACTTAATTATTAAATATTTAATGGCGATTTGCTCTCGTGTGAGGAAAGAAACAACAATCTTTGTTTTTTTATTCCTGATCTTAGGCTCAAGTTTTACTCCAAGATTTGCTTTAGCAGAAGACGACATTGTTGAAACCATATTGATTTCAACTGATAAATTGTCATATTTCACTGAAGAATCAATTGTGATTTCAGGTGAAATTACAAATGAGAAGATGCCAGTGATAGCCATCAGAATATTTGATCCGGATGACAAAATTCTTGGCGCTTATAGTGTTGAATTAGATGAAACCAATCATTTTACCAAAACAATAATTGCAGACATTCCATTTTATGAAAAATCTGGAACATATACTATAACTGCAGAATATGGAAAACTGAAATCAGAGACATTTTTTGAAATTGAAAATGTGTTGATTAAAGTAACCGATGTTACCCCTAATGTTGAGAAATCACCCATAATATTACCACAAATTACATCCTTTAAGACGGATAAAAAAAGATACCAAGATGAAGATACAATTGTAATAAGTGGCAAAGTATCGGTGATATCAGAACCACAAATAATCATAGCTATTTTTGATCCACATAGGGATCCAGCTGGAATTTATCTTGCTAATGTAAATCCTGATCTGATGTTTTCTATCTCATTTTTGGCAAAATACGGTATAAATTTTAAAGTAGAAGGAACCTATTCACTAACTGCACAATATGGCGGATCTGAGACAAAGCAAGATATTGAGATAGAATTTTTTGAAAAGACAGACACAGGCGATTCAACCACTATAACATCTAATGTATCAGAATATACCCATCCAGTATTATTACACTCTCCTTTGTTTTCAGAACTAGACCTGCAACAGCTTACCACTTGGTATTATTTAGAGGGAAGTGATAATCAATTAGCATTATTTTTTAAGGATTTATTGAAAAGAGATTTGATAAATCCAGATGTAGATGGTAGAGTTTCCAAGAATACCTTAGTTCAATGGATTCAAGATACAAAATTACCATTAGAAATTATGATTGATGATTTATTTAAAGAAAATATTTCAGAAGAAGAATTCATTATGTTTGTTGAAAGTTCTTTAAGTGACTATATCAATAAATCATCAGAACAAGATTCTGTAATCAACAATATATCAGATACATCACAAACAAAAAATATTTCAGAAGAAGAAAAGTCAGAAATTAAAAAGTCATCCAAATTTAATTATGAATATACAGAAAATGAAGATATTACAGTGAATACAGCATATGAAACAGACAAGGAAACTGTCTATTTTTACAGTAGTGTAAATTGTGAAAAAAATGCATATGAGGACATAATTGCATATTATAATAATCTGGGTCCGGCACTAGCGCGACTTTGTAAATATGAAGATGCAATATTTAATTACGATCAAACTCTTCAATACGATCCAAAAAATGTTCATGCTTTAACTAATAAAGGAGCTGCACTTTCTAGTCTTGGTAGATACCAAGAAGCCATATCAT
>CAYGLP010000036.1:1735-11571 GCA_964350965.1 uncultured Nitrosopumilaceae archaeon
ACTACGATAATGTACTAGAAATTGATCCTCAATATGTAACTGCATTAAACAACAAGGGTAACGCACTTTCTAGTCTTGGTAGATACCAAGAAGCCATATCATACTACGATAATGTACTAGAAATTGATCCTCAATATGTAACTGCATTAAACAACAAAGAAAAAACAGCTACATACTTGACTACATATTCTCCTTATGAGGCAGAGCCTGAAACCATACTAATTTCAGAAGAACCATCATTACCTATGGAAAACACGACCATGTACAAAACTGACAAACATGATGACATAGCAACACAGTTTGTTAATGTATTTTCTTCCATAGGTGCTTCGCTAATGTCGTTATTTGGTGGATAACATAATATTAGAAATAATTCTATTAGTTATAAAAAATATTATTTGAAAATGTTTATTGTAATAAACGTTTCCAACATTTTTCCGTTATTTGGAATCGTATTTGAAACAATTTTGTATCGTCCATCAATTACCTTGTCATTATCTGATTTTGTTTGATCCCATACAAACATTTTTTCTTCTTTTGGTTGCAATATTGAAATTACTTGTGCGGATTGAGGAGAATAAAGTATTCTACCGTCAAGACCAATAATTCTTACCCCATAAGAAGAGTCTGAGAATGTCAACGGTACAGTTCCAGAATTTACTATTTTGATAGCGATATCTTCTCCAAGCTTAAAGTTTGTTTTTTCGGTGATGATAGAAAGTGATGGACCGTCTACATATACTAATGCAGGCGCTTGATTAACCATGCTCGATAAGAAAATACCAAATATTACAGCTGCAATTATGCCAGAGCCAAGTCCAATTAACGCACCTTTAGGAATCAATATGGAGATTATTTTTTGTTCCTTTTTATTTGTTAACTATAGTTTTTGAGCGCCAGTTTTTTGGGTATGTGTTTGGAGCCATGATGATTCTTTTTGTTTGAAATGCAAATCCTTTTGTATTTTCTATAATTTCAGATTCTGACAATAGTGCCTCCCCTAGGGCAACTATTTCACCTTTTTGTGTGTATACTCCCACATAATCCCCTCTTGCCATGTTGGGTGAGATTTCCAAAATACCAGGAATAGCGAGTTGCGCACCATGACATAATGCATCTACTGCAGAATCCCTAATTACAACTGATTTTATTTCACTAAGAGCATGTTCTATTGGCATTATTATTTTCAGAAGTTTAGAATCATCACCTTTTTCTTTCCATAAAGCATGTGCGTCTACAAGATCATGCATCTTAACAAGGTTTGAGTCTTCACTAAAATGTCCAACACGCGTTCGTCTTAGTTCAATCATTGTTGCACCAGGTCCCAATATCTCCCCCATGTCATAAAAAATTTTTCTAATATAGGTTCCAGCTTCGCATAAAATTCTTAAAAGTAAGAGTCGTTCTTTTTGTTCAATCACTTCGATTTCATAGATATTTCTAATCCTTGTTTGACGTGAAACAGAAGAACGTTGCGGAGGTTTTTGATGAATTTTACCCTTGAATTGTTGTAAAACAGCTTGTAATTTTTCGTTTGATGGTAGTGAATGTAGTCTTCCTAGAGCATGATATTCTTTTGGCCCTAACAACAGTACAGCTAAAGCTTTTGTAGCTTCACCAAAACCTATTGGTAAAAGTCCAGAAACAGGAGGATCAAGTGTACCACTATGTCCTGCCTTTGAAATGCCGAATATTTTTTTCACCCATGCTACGGTCTCGTGACTAGTAGGACCGTTTGGTTTATCCAAAATTATTAGCCCATAGTTTAGAAGCTGTTCTACAGTTCTTCTATCACAATATGTACCATATTCTTCATTCGTAATATCCTGATCTATTATTCTGAGATTTTGTAGTTGTTTTAGTTTCATAGTAAATTTTTTATCACTGATTTTGCGATTGAAAGTACTTCATCTGCACTAAGACCATCCGTGTTTATTATTTTATCAAAAACTGAGAGATTTTCGCCAAAGTCAAAATTATAAAGCTTTTTGTAGATCAATTTGTTTTCTTGGTATCTTTTTTTTACTATTTCAAGCGCATCTTCTGAGGAGAGGTTGTCCCTAGTGATCATCCTTTTTGCACTGTTTTCTTGTGAACCTGCAAGCCAGATCTTAATTCCACCATTAACAAGCCAAGGAAGAGTATAGCTGGTTATTACTACGCCTCCTTTGTAGAATAATTCTTTTAACTTCTCATCAACTTTTTTATCAAATTCTTGCTTTGTCTTTCGCTGATTCAAAAATGTCATTCCTTCTGGTGTGTCCCACCAATCATCACCACCAGTA
Organism: uncultured Nitrosopumilaceae archaeon; assembly: GCA_964350965.1. Classification (GTDB taxonomy): domain Archaea; phylum Thermoproteota; class Nitrososphaeria; order Nitrososphaerales; family Nitrosopumilaceae; genus UBA8516. The sequence continues at coordinate 4,021 of CAYGLP010000036.1, forward strand.
TGAAATCCTTGTTCCTCTGCCAATTCTTTCAGAACATCACCGCCACTAAGATATTTCAATCCAAATTCTTTTGCAAGCCCCTTTGCTACTGTAGTTTTACCAATGGCTGGTTGACCAGAAATTATTACGGATTTTGACAACTCAGCTTAGATCCATTGTGGTTTTTGTGACTCTCATTATGATACCACTAAAGGCTATGGATGAAAGAAAATACCATGCCCAAAAGTATATCTCATTTTCATGTTTGCATATGTTTGGTTGTGAGATCACTTTTTCTGCAGTACATGTAAGTTGGAACATATCTCCAGGTATGAAGTTAAGAGATATTGGAGAGACAGCTACGGTATATGCAAACAGTGGGGGAAGTACAAAATAAAAGATCAACATGAGAGGGATGAAAGTGATCATCATGGGTCGCATATTTGCCTGCATTAATTCCATGTTCATCTTGTTCATATATGCAGATTTTTTGTTTATTTCGTTTATCTTAGCTTGATCTTTTGCTCTGAACGCAGCCATCCTTTCTTTCTGCCAAGCTCTTGTTTCTTTCATTAATCTTCTAAGCTTGTTTTGGTCCGTCATTTTTTTCCTTATTACCGCATTAAACAAATTGAGACCAATTGCAATTCCAACAATTCCTAATGCAGATGGAATCATTCCTTTGATCATAGGATCAACACTTCCAAGTGGGCCTTGACTAACACCTGGAATCTGAAGCAATATTGAATTTAAGAAATTAAGAATTAGACTAACTTCCATTATTGTATCCCATCCCATTCACGATTGTTTTAGCAGCCTCATCAACCTTTCCTTCAGAGTTAAGTACCATCCTTATTGGTGAACTACATAAAATCGAACAAGTAGATAACATTGCACTAGTTACATCAAGTTCTTTTTTTATTGCGTCGATAGATACAATATCGCGATCTCTTGTTGTATCTTTCATTCTTCTGTTATAGATCTCTTCCGGTCTTGCGGTAATCATGATAAAGATATCAGGCATTAGTATTTCCAATACATTATGCGGAAGTCCTGGGTAAAAGCCCTCTTTTGTAGAAATGAAGGCATGAGTATCTACAATTACAACATCGTCTGTTATTGAGGCAATTTTTCTTGCAGCCATAGATTGTAGTTCTTTTTGTTCTGGTACAGACAGTTTGCGAAGCTCGTCTCTGTTTTTGATTCCTTTCTTTTTTGCTTCTTCAAACATTATAGTGCCAAAAATAGAAACGCTTGCACTGATCTTTTTTTCTTTTAGTATTTCTAGAACTTTTGATACTATGGTAGTCTTTCCGACACCAGGTATTCCAACAATGACTACTTTCTTATTTTCTACCAAGCAATGCACCAAGCCGTGGCATTACTGTCTCTACTTGTTCTCGAATAAGCAAGTTGTAATAGTTAATCAGAATATCAACAGTAAGCAAAATTCCTACTCCACTGCCAAGAACTCCTAAAACATCGGATGCACCTGCTAGTAAACCAAGAACCATAGAACCAATAATTGTAACAGATGGGATATATTTTTGGAGTATATTTTCTACTGGTTCATTTGAGCGTCTAAAACCCGGAACTTGAACGTCAGCATCAAGAAGATTCTTCGCAGCGGTCTTTGCTGATAGTCCTCCAAGTTCTATCCACAATCTTCCAAACAAAACCACAATTCCTATCATAAATAGAATGTACAGTACTGCACGTAAAGGATCCAATGCTGCTACGTCAAGACCACGCGGTGCTGTAATGTAATATAATATTCCTCCTATCGGAGTAGAAGGGCTTGATGGATCGAACATACCAATGAAATTCATAATGGGGTTGTTATTGTTAGGATTGTAGTTTGCCCAAAGCAATTGGCCTACAAACACTGCGTTTGCTGTTAATGCAGATGCTAAAATTACAGGAATGTTAGACACATACATTAATTTGATTGGATAAACTGCAGAGAATCCTCTGTACTTTGTGGATACAATCGGGATTTCCACTTTTATTCCTTGGGTGTAAACTAAAATCAATAGAATTCCTCCTGTTAGAAACAATGCAAAGATGCTAGGTAGTTGGTTAGCTCTGAAGAAAACATCTAACAAGTTACCTCCATTCAAAAGTGATGTCGCAAGATTGGGTATTACTCCAGTCAGGCCTCCATCGCCAGCAGGAACTGGGCTAAACACACCCCACACTATTTGTTGTGATACTCCTGCAGCAATGAAAAGACTGATTCCACTTCCAAGTCCCCATCCTTTTTGAATTAGTTCATCCAAAAACATGATTATAATTGAAGCAGCCATTAGCTGACTTATCAGAATATAACCTGCCTCAGGAGAGGGCAGCATTGGACCATAAACCGATATTCCGTATAGTATTGATTCTGCAACAATTACAATATATGTTACTAATTTTGTAGCAGTCTGAAACAGACTTCGATCTTCTGGTTTCTTAAAGTCAAGGTGAAAGATTTCCGAGCCTTTCAGAAGCTGCATTAAGAGTCCCGCTGTAACTATTGGTCCTATACCAAGTTCTACAAGAGTACCTTGTTGGGATGCAAAGATCACTCTTGCAAATGCAAGAAAGTCAAATGCAGGAGTTGTTGCACCATACAAAGGTGTTTGAGACATAATCATGTAGATAAAAAGTGCTAATCCACACCATGCGAGTCTAACTTGTAAAGAAAGTTTCTTTTTTGGTTTTGGTACTTGTGGAATGTAGATTTCAGCTTTTTTTATGATTTTTATAAGTAAATTGGTAGGTGTTCCCTCTACACTCATGCTTCTGCAAGCACCTCGCCCCCAGCTTGTTTTACTTTTTCTTCTGCAGTGGCAGAGAATCTTCCAACTTTGATAGTGTAAGCATTCTTAGTTTGACCTCCACCTAGAAGTTTATCATAACCAAGTTCTATGAGATCTATAATTTTTTTTCCTCCTTCTTGCTTTCCAAATTTCGCAAAGAAAGAATCTAGGTCTCTTACACTAATCCATTTTCTCACAAGGTTTGGATGCGGTGGGTGAGTAGAATCATGACCAAAATGATTTGGATCGGTTAGAAGCATCTTGATAAAATGGTGTTTGTGCATACCAGACCTGCCAAGACCACCTTTGTGACCACTTGCTCTGTGTTGACCAATTTGTCCCCATCCATGGTTTCTTCCGCCTCTGAACTTTCGTGTTTTTCTAAGTCTTGTTGCCATTTTACATCATTTTCCTCACTTGTGTAAGAAGCTCCTTGTGGCTACCTAAAATTCCTCCCTCACCATACATCTTCTTTGTATTTCGCTTAAATCCATTTTTTGGTGGGGATAGTGCAAACCATGGTTTTAATGGTTTTAATTTAGATAATGAGGTTGTTCCTTCTACTAGAGATTTGGCAAGATCATCCGTATTTTTGAATCCTAATTGGGCAATATCTTCTACAGTGATTTTTTGATAACCACCTTTTCGCGCCTTTTTTTCCAGCAGTTCCTTTGTAGTTGATACGTCTAATTCCTGCCAAGAAACATAATGCTTGATTTTACTAAGCATGCCTTTAGTGTTATCTTTTGCCGGAATTATTGTTGCTCTGAATTTTTTATCCAAATGTAAAAGGTCAAGCGTGGTTCTAGCCCAATGTGGTACGTTTACTGTTCCTCTCATTCTCACTACTAAGAAAGAATTTGCCATTTCAATCAACCTTGGCTAAATGTTTGTCTAAGACAGTTAAGAACAGCTCTAGATGTAGAAGTCATTGTATTTGTAGACCCTTTGCTTTTTGTCCATACGTCTTTTAAGCCTGCAAGTTTCAAGAGATTTTTAATATTTCCACCAGCTACTAATCCAAGACCTCTAGGACCTGGAATAATTTCAATTGTAACACTTCCTCCCCTCCCTCGTACTTTAAAGGGAACAGAGTGGGGTTGATCACATCTACATTCCCAGCTTCCACAACCAAGTTTCACTGGACTTACTGCAAGATATGCAGCATTCGTAGCTTTTTCAATTGCAATTCTCATCTGTTTTGATTTTCCTTGTCCGATTCCAAGCCATCCATTTTCATCACCAGCTGCAACCAATGCTTTGAATCTAGTATATTCACCGTTTGTTGTTTGTTTTTGTACTATTCCTACATCAATTACTTCAGTTTTAATTCCTGGCAAAAGTTTTTTGATTATTCCTGCTTCTCGGATTCTGTAACCATTTTCATAAATTTCTTTCATAGATGTTATTTTTCCAGCATTTACCATAACGCCAAGGCTTGTTCTTGGAACCCATACTTCTTCTTGTTCTTTTCTCTCTCTTCTGACTCTTTGTTCTGTATGACTCATTTAGTTTTAACCTCGCTATCTATTGCAGACTTGACCTTATCGATATCATTTGTAACTTTAAGATGTTTACCACCAAGTCTTCCTTCATCTGGAAAAGTTTCTGCGTCTGCGGGAACCTCAAGACCAGCATCAATTACACCTTTTAGTGCTGCCGCCATTCTTTGGGTATATTTTCTTGTACCACTGTAAAGGACTGCATCCTTTGCTCCTTTGACAAGAGCTTTCTTTCCAGCAAGATAACCAGTAAGATATGCAGCTGGTATGCTCTTCCTTGAGCCTTTCCAGCCTTTATTTAATAATGATCTGGAATGTGCAGATGCAAGAACTTTGTCTCCTGCCATTTCTGGTTTATGAATTTGTACTAGTGTATTCTCGTTTGAAATCTGTACCGTGATAAAGTCTCTCCTGCCCATGAGAAGATGCTTTCTTTTTCTATAGTTAGTTTTCTCCTCTCTTAATCTGCGTAATATTTGTGAATATGCCATTTACTATTTCCTCTTTCACAAAAAATTTCGGTAAAGCTCTTATAAACGTTAGACTCGAAGTAGTGAAATCATAAGAGATTTTTGAGCATGCAAACGATTTTCAGCTTCATCCCAAACAGCTGATTGAGATCCGTCAATTACCGAGCTTGTAACTTCTTGTCCCCTCTTTGCAGGAAGACAGTGTAGAAAAATTGCGTCTGGTTTAGCTTTTTTCATCAAAGATGAATTAACCTGAAACTTTGGTAAGAAATCCTTAGTCCTATCAGTTACCTGATGATGTATTGATACAAAGGTATCAGTTACTACAACATCAGCGTCATTTACAGCTAATACAGGATCATGTAATAATTTAACTTCACCCAATTTTTTTGATTCTTTTACGACATTCTGATCTGGCTCATATCCTTTTGGTGTTGCAATAGAGATATCAATTCCTGTTTTTACGCACCCGTAAATCATTGAATTACAAACGTTATTGCCATCTCCTATCCAAGCAAGTTTCAAGCCAGTAAGTTTTTTCTTTTTTTCTTTTATTGTCATAAGGTCAGCCAATATTTGACATGGATGAAAAGAATCCGACAGTCCATTTATTACAGGAACCGTTGCACTTTTTGCAAGTATTCCTACTTCTTCATGCGAATATACTCGCGCCATTATAATATCGACATAACGAGAAAGTGTTTTTGCAGTATCTCCGATTGTTTCTCCTCGAGCAAGTTGTAATTCCTCAGAAGAGAGGTTTAGAGCATGTCCACCTAGTTGATACATTCCAGTTTCAAAACTTACTCGTGTACGTGTAGATGGTTTTTGAAATATCATAGCAAGTGTTTTGTTCTTTAGTAATGGTTTGCAGATGCCAGTTTTGAGATCTTTTTTTAATTTTATTGCGTTACCTAATATTTCTTCAATTTCTTTTTTACTAAGCTCATTTAGCGTAAGTAGATCTTTTGTTTTTAGTTTCATTTCTTACCCCAACCAAATAAAGAACGCTTCTTTTTAGGTTTAGTATCTTCCGGTTCTATGGTTTGTTGTTCTTCTAATAACTCTGTTTTTGGCCTACCCTGTGAGATCCATTTTCTGATTTTTGCAGCCAATTCCATTGCTTCTTTATCATTTTCTGGTGGCTGCACATCAAATAATTTAGAATATTTCTCAATATCTTTAGTTGAAAGATTCTCAAATGGATCTTTTTGATCCATTGTTTGTAGATCTTGCTTTGATGTGGTTTTAGGCTCCTGTTTTGTTTCTACTTTGATTTCTGGCGTAGACAAAGTTACTTTTGGTTCTTGTTTTATCTCTTGTTCTATCTTTTCTATGTTCATAACAATGTCTTTTTTTTGTGGTTTTGCTTGTGTTTCTATCTTAGCTGTTTGTGTTTGGATAATTTCTTCTAGTCCAAATATTGATTCTAGAAATGCATCTTTATCAAAGATTTTCAGATCTTTGTATTCTTGCCCTACACCCAGATACAGAATAGGGGTAGATGTGATCTTTACTATAGAAATTGCAGCACCACCTCGTGCATCTGCATCACTTTTTGTCAGAATTGCCCCCTCAAATTTTGTGTATTGATGAAATTCTCTGGCTTGGTTTACAGTATCATTACCTGCAAGGGAATCACCAACAAAGATTCTTAGATCAGGATTTACAACTTTATTGATTTTCGATATCTGGTCCATCAGATTCTTACTTGTTTGCATTCTTCCAGCAGTATCAATTAGGATACAATCAATTTTGTGAGATTTTGCGTAAAGCACAGCATCACGCGCAACAGCAGCTGGATCTGAACCATAGTTTTGTGCTATAATTTTAAGATTCAACCTCTTTGCATGTTCGCTTAGTTGTTCAATGGCACCTGCTCTGTATGTATCAGCTGCTGCAATGACAACAGAAAGTTTGTTTTGTTGTAAAAGATACGCTACTTTTGCAAGAGTAGTAGTTTTTCCAGTACCATTTATGCCTAAAAACAATACAATGTATGGTTCACCTGAATCTTTTTTCTTTTGAATGTTTGATAAAATATCAATTTTTCCTGCGGCGTTAAACAAATTTGAAATATTTTCTCGTAAGCTTTGCTTCGCTATACTTTCTATTTTTTCTTTTTCAACAGTTGTTCCAATTAGTTTCTTTTTAAGATCAGATTTTATAGAATCGATTACTTCAGTAGCAACGTCAGATTCCATTAGTGCAATTTCAAGCTCAAAGAGGACTTCATCAATGTCCTTTTCCTTTAGTTCTTTTTGTCCAAAACTCTTTGTTGCAGAGGAAAATGCGTTCCTTAGTTTATCAAACATGATTTTTTGCCTTTATTGTGATGGATTACGATGGTCTTGAATCAAGCGATTCATTTCTTGTTGTCCTTGTTCTAGTCGTGTTGCTATTTCTTGTCGTTGTGCTGAAATCTGCTGTAGTGCAACCTCCAATTCCTTAATTCTTTGCTCTATGTAATTAATTGCAGCAGATTTATCTTGTTCTATTGCAGCTCCTGCTCCAATATTTACAATCATTTTTTCTTTAGGTGAAATGGTAGCTTTGACGTATGTTCCCATTCCAACAGGCACAAGAGTTTCGTATGGCGTATCTTGACTTAATGCAGCCATTGATTCTATTGCACCTGATGCCTCCTGTAAAAGTTTGATGACAGCTTCTTCTTTTTGAATCAAGTCAGCCATGTAAGCTTCAAATGCTTGCATCTGTTGCAACAATGCTTGAGCTTGTTCTTCACTCATTTACAAAAAATTCTCTTGCTTGCCTATAAATGCATTCTGAAGAAGA
>CAYGLP010000037.1:0-10342 GCA_964350965.1 uncultured Nitrosopumilaceae archaeon
TGTCATTACTACAGTATATTGACATTGACTCAGAAGCTGAGATGCTAGGATATGGTATTGGAATTATACTATTGAATATTGGAATGTACTTTGTCGCACCAGCATTGATAATATTCAAACTAAAGAATAGAAAGTAATTTTTTTCAAATTAAAATTTTAATTTATTTTTTGTTGACAAATTGTATTTTAGTTTAGATCCTATGAAGAGTTATAAAATTAGTTTACTTCTCATTTTTATAAATAATAACAAATCTGAATCATGAAATTCTAAAATTAGGTATAACCTACATACAACATAACACTAACAAAAATTCCAACAAACACGATCAAACCTTTCTTCCATCCAACCAATATTATTCCAACAATTATAGGAAGCCACAAAATGTAACTAAAAATCTCTACCATAAATTTGATCATTTCAATTTGCATAGACCAGCTTTCAGAAATCATTGGTTCAAGTATCGCTATTATTTGTCTCGCAATATTAATTGGAGATGCATCAACTCCAGTTCTTATGTAAAATCCTACAAAGATTCCTTCTATTATAGAAGATGATACAAGATATGAATAGTGTTTTGACATTTAGTATAAACCCAAATTATTTTCATATCTAATAAGGATGAAAAAAATGAACCATCTGAAATGTGGAAAATGTTGCACTAACTCCAATACTATGAAAGTGGTGAATTTGTATAAGTGCAAGAACACACCTTATTGCACTAATGCGAGATCTAAGAACCGTAAAGATGGTATTCTCTGATACAAAGGGGATATCACGTAGTATAAAATTCGATTTTGGTTCTCAAGGTGATGCCTATTGGATATTTCCTGAATCTGGTTACAAAGTGAGCTTTCATAAAAGTGGCGAAGTACATATCAAAAATACTTGGGATAGTGACTATTATGAAGAATTAGATTTTAGCGAAGAATCTTTTTTGCAAGGATTTAAGAGAAATTCGAATTTTGCACAAAAATTTTTTCAATTTATAGATGGGGTTTCATTTCAACCAGAAGGAAGAACCGTTTATGCATGGAAAATTCCAAATTTTCAGGGAAAAGAACAACAGCTCGTGAATCAATTTATGAATATTAAAGGACGGCATGCTACAATTGCAATTAACCCTACCAGTCTGGCCAATGTTTTAGTTGATACTTCACCAGTATTATATGAGACAACTGATACAAAACTTACAAAATTAGCTGATTTACAAAATTCAATAGCTTTTGATACTGATGGGCATCTATATACTATAGACAATCAAAAAATATTTGATTTAACTGATCTATCTTCACTTTCTGCTACCTCAATTATAGATCTTTTAGGACCATTAGGACGAGTATTTCATCTAATGGACGATAATCTTACGGATTTTTATGAGGATGAAGAAGATGAAAATTTAGAAGAAGAAACCAAATTTGATTCATTTTTTGGAAATCTTAGATTGAAGAAAATTTAGATTGAAAAGCTCATCTTTAATTCCAGACACATCAATTTTTCCTCTATGATAACTGAACCTATTGATGTAGATAATGAACAAAAATTCTAAATCCAAGCATGCTGAAAACGATAAACATGCCAGACAAGTTTTCAAAAGATGTACGCAGCAATATAATGTCCTCAATAAGAAGCAAAAACACTCAGCCAGAGCTGGCAGTTAGAAAGATTATCTGGTCAAAGGGAAAAAGATACAGAGTTCACGACAGAACCGTTTTCGGAACGCCTGACATCTCACATAAAGGCAAAAAACTTGCAGTTTTCATTGATGGATGTTTTTGGCATGGTTGTAAAAAATGTTGTACTGTACCACAAACCAACACCACATTTTGGATAAACAAAATACACAATAACCAAAAAAGAAGAAGAAAAGTTGCCGCTCGATTAAAGTTTGATGGCTGGAATATGATAACCTTTTGGGAACATGAGATCAAAACAAATCCAAATCTAGTAGCTTACAGAATTTCCAAGTTACTTTGATAGCATTTTCCTTTGTTTTACAGGAATTTGACACTTTACCAAAAGCGATTCAAGAATTCCAGTCGCAATTGCACTAGCAAATATTGGCGGAACGGCATTCCCTATCTGGATGAATTGTTTTGTTGGTGGTCCCTCAAACACATAGCTATCAGAAAATGATTGCAGCCTCGCAGCCTCCCTTGGCGTTATGCTCCTGTTTTGTTTTTTGTCAGGATGAATGTGCATCAGTCCGTCCTTGGAAATGTGGGCAATAATAGTGTATGACGGCTCGTTCCATGGAAGCTTCTTGAATCTGTCCTTGAAAATGTCCTTTCGGTATGGATTGTACTTTTTTGGCAAGTCACTTATCCACTGTCTAGGTTTCAATAAGCTAAAAATTTCTAGATCCCTTTCGTTATGGCCTCTTGCAACGTGATCATGGATTCCATCAGAATCCTTTCGCATCCTTTTTTGATAATCAGAGAGTTTCTCGTTATTTGAATAATTTACAAAAACTAACCCTCCTCCACATTTTATTTTTGGTAGATCAGATATTGCGTTACGAACAGTCTCATATGGTCTTCTGCCATCCTTTGGATTTTCTACTAATGGATCATAATGGGTATGTTTTAAAATTGGGTTGGGTAACCCCATCCTGTTGCCTATCGCCAAAACTCTTTTTCTAAATTGTGGAACACCAAAATCTGCCACTTGTTCACTGTAAAAGCTAAGGCTATACTCGCTATCAAGCTCTAATTCTATTTCCTTTTTGATGATGCCGTCTTGCACAGAAAACATTCGTGGAACATTCTCCATTACAAAAAATTTTGGACTGAGATCTTTCACCAATCTAAAAAATTCTTTGTAAAGTTTGTTAAGGGGATGCCGAGTGTTTGTTGATCTTCCCATTGATCTTAATTTAGCACATGCAATTGTACTAAAGGCTTGACAGGGAGGCCCTCCGACTAATACAGTTATTTCCTTGTCATCAATTTCTCTTTTTATTTTATTGGCTGAGAGATCCTCAATCCTACCTTCAAGACATTTACCATGGTATTTTTCAAAAGTTTTTACAGACCATGGATCAGAATCTACTCCCAATAAGGTTTGAAAACCACAATCCTTGAACCCTTGAGAAAGGCCCCCCGCACCGCAGAAAAGATCCACTAGAGTTAGTTTTGATTGCAACTTTCTCTAATTTATTTTTGATATAACATCTTAATGTGTAGTACAACTTAGACTAAATGCATCATTAGTTTATCAAAACTGACAAGCTGCTTCTGTTGTACGCAAATGCAGCAGCATAAATAAAGTCTCCATTTCTGGTTATCGTGTATTCCTTTTCATCAAATGAGGAGTCCATGATTTTTTCTATATCTTGAATACTGCATTTTTTAAGAAAAAATTTCTTTATGCCGCTAAGACAAGCTTCAGCCATTTCATCCTTATATCTATGAGGAACTCTGAATTCGTCTCTAAATCCAATAAAGACTAGGGCTCCGTCTCTGATTGCCTGCTGACCTATCCCTCTTGCCGTGCAACACGACAAGAAATAACAAATCTTTTCAAAAGTGTGTTTTGTATCCTTAATGGTAAAAACAGGTGGCAAAGCACCTACATGTATGATATCAGGATTCCCATGCCCAAATGCAAGAAAGCTGTCTCCTTTTTTTAATGTGGAAAGTTCGTTTATGACATTCAATCTGTAAGCACTGGATCCTTTCATATCCTTCACCCTTATTCCACTGTGTTTCAAAAAACTTTTAATTTGAATAGCACACTCTTTCGCAAATTTCAGTGGAATGTCATTAACTTTGTGTGGTCTAACTATTAGTGATTGGGGGGTCATCGTCACCTATTTTTTAGTCATCAAGTCTTGCATAAGAAAGACTAAAGCCTTAACTTGATCTTTTCCTATGTCTGAATTCTTTTTAATCTCATCAAGTAATTTGGCAGCAGTATAGCTTTTCTTTCCTGACGAAAAAATTATTTTTTTCCTATATTTTCTGGCTTCTAACCACGATTCTAAACCAAGTATGATTGAATCACGATTTTCAATTACCTCATCAATTCCTGTTTTTAGCTTATCAAATAATTCTGGGTCTGTTTTGAAATAGCACTTTGATATTCCATGATTTATTACTTCTGCCAATTCAGTTACAACTCTTACTTTTGCTGTAACCATAATGACCCTAATGTTATGATTTTCATTTCTAATTTTCTCCAGAATCTTGTCTCCATAATCCTGTTTAACCATCTCATAATCAAGAATAATCACATCATAGGGATCTTTGAGCAGTTCCTTTCTAGCCTTATCTGCATTTTCTTCCAATCTTACAAAATAATGCTCTTCCAAAAATTTTATGATTGGTTCAACAGATTTTGGTCTGTCGTCAATGTACAAAACTCTCATTTTCTTTTGTTTTATGTTAATTCACCAACCGGTATCCGAATGAGGAATGTTGCCCCTTTCCCAATCTCACTATCAGTGATTGAAATTGTCCCTTTATATCCATCTACTATTTCCTTCATGATTGGTAAACCTAAACCCGTTCCTTCCTTTTTACTTGTCCAGAGAGGTTGAAAAACAAAATCTCTATTATCTTTAGGAATTCCATTTCCAGAATCACTAAATTGTAGAGAAACCCATCCAACTTCATTTTTGCATGTAACTCTGATTTTTCTATCTGTTTGGATATCTCGCAGGGCCTCAATGGAATTAGTGATTAAATTGATAAGTATTGACTCAAAATCTACTTTAAATCCAGAAATCAAAGAAATGTTGTCGTCAAATTTAGTTTCTACTTTTATTAGTTGATCTTTTAACACTGATTCGTAACCTGCTAAGACCGTTTTGATAATTTCTCTCAAATCTACAGCAGATTTGGCTCTTTCCTCAGCTGATGTAAAAACTGATGCAAATGAAATGAATTCACGGATTTTGAGAATATCCGATAGATTGTTTATCCAAAAACTTTTGTTTTCCGAATAAGAAAGCGGTCTTTCATCCATTGTTCTTAAAGCATGTTGAGTTCGTTGTAATATCGCACCTATGGCATCGCCAATTTCATGCGCAACAGCACCGATGGAAATTCCCAATGACGCAAGACCATAGGACATATTCGTTTTGTTTATGAATTCCTGTTGAATCTGAATCGCAGTGGTTCTTAGCTCTTGTACAGAAGAAATAATTGCATTTCGATCTTTCAGATCTGTTGCCGCCTTTGATAATCTATTCGCAACAAGGGCGATTCTTTTCATTGAAGGGCTGTTATAAAGTTCTGGAATTTCGGCCTTAAAATCTTTGGATCTTTGGTTTTCTAGAATTCCAATGCTTTGATACAGGAATGTTTTCATATCGTAGAAGGGTTGATTTTTCACCAATCCCTCTCGAGTAGTCGTATCAATGATTGGATTTTTGTCCCTATTTATTTCCAAAATTCCTATTAGTGTGTTGTTGCTGAACTTCAGAGCAGGCTGGTTGAGTCGAATTAAATTTAATCCTAACCAATCGTCTCCAATATCACCATAGGGTTTGACTCTAAAACCATCACGATAAATCCGAATTCCACAATTTTCTGCAAGCTGTCTTCTAAGATTAGCTTTTTTCAAAACATATGGCAGTAATTTTTTGTCCTCCCCGGATGGTCCAAGTGGGAAATAATATAGAGTAAATTTCAATGGGCCGCAGCTTAACTTTCCAAAATCAGCTGTACCAGACGAACGATTTTTGTTTTCGCCAAGATCTATTTTGTAATTTGTTTTTCCGTTTTCATCCATCTGACAAACTAGTTTGTAAGCTGCTTCCTCTAGTAGAGCTGGACCTAAAGTCTCACTTTCTATTCCCAAATGTGGAGCATGGAGTGTTAAAGAAAATTTTTCCTTCCAAAAAGGTGGTACTATGGCGCTAAGTTGTTTTTTAAGTCTCTCTAAATCTCCTAATGCCCAATCATCTTTTAACTCAGAAATAACTAGTTGCAATTTCGAGTTTTCTTTTTCTTTTAACTTTTTTACTTTAACAGGATTCTCAATTTGATCAAGCGTGATGTTTGGTTTTTCGTAGTTACTCCAATCGATCTGAAGAGAAATTTCTTCTAATCCATTTTTGGGAATTGAGAACATTTCCAATTTGTTTCCCAAACGTTGTACCGCAAAGCGGCCAATTCCTTTCTCTCCAACTTTTCTCCTTCCATGTGGAGAGAATTTATGAAATTCTTTGTCGGCAGTACCAACAACCATCCATTTGTCTCTAATTTCATCAAAAGTCATACCATGCCCATCATCACCAATAATTATTCGGATTTTTTCATTAATTTTCTCAAAAGTTACATACACTTTTGTCGCATCTGCATCATAGGAATTTTTTACCAATTCTGTTAGAGCCACCGTTGAGTCAGAGACTGATTGTTCACCTAACAGTGATGCCACTCTTGCGCTTACTCTAAACCTGAAATAACTTTCCATTATGGGTTCTACAAAGATAACTAAACAAATAAACATTCAGAAATAAAATTATTTCTTAGAAACTATTTTTTCCAATTCTTCGGTCAATTCTTTATGACGTGATAGCACGGGCCCTTCTGCAATAATCCTATCATATTTTATATAAGCGTCTATGATTGAATTAGTAGCACAAAGCTGGATTTTTAGATCTTTTGCCTCGTTACGAAGATTAGTTAGATGTTGAATCTCTTCAAAAATACGTTCTGAATTATATCTGTGAATTGATAACATGATCTTTTTTGGTAGATCGTTATACCAGGACTCGGATTCTGAATCCAACTCTTCAAATATTCTTCGTACTTGTCTGTCTGAGATTTGAAATTTCTTAAGTGAATTTCACTAAGATGCAACTTGCATTATCATACTACATCTGATTAATATACGATCAGCGTTTTTAGAGTCTTTAATCTGGTTTATACAAGTAAAATTTTTTCTTCAAATCGCCTTTATTTGGAAAATAGTCAGCGATTGTTTTGGTCTTACCTCCAATTTCATTTTTTAATCGTTCTACAAATAACACTACATCTCGTGCTAGAACCGCCGTTCGTAAATCTGGATTTTGTGCCAAGTTTTCAATGTTTGCAATTATATTGTAAAATGATTGAGTTTTGATGGACCAAAAACAATCCTTGATTTGTTCTAAACTAAATTGTTCAGTATTTTTCATTCCGAAAACATTTGAATGTGCTTTAACACTTAATCCAGAATACACATTTCTCATGGATTTAGCTACTTCACCAACGTAAAGGGATTGTACAAAATGATTATGATTATATTTTGTTCCTTCTCTACTGTTGTCTCTCATATACTCTAAAACATTTGTAGACTCGTTTGGATGTGTTGTAATATACCATAATGCTAATATTGATTCATGAATAGTTCTCACAATATTATAAGCTGGTTCACACAAACCAGCAAATGCTAATTCATATGCACTAAAGAGATATTGATGACTTCTTCTATACAACTGAAATCCAATTACTAGTTGTTTTGCAATACCTGGTTTCTCTTCATTTAGTTGCCTAAATTTTTCTTCATTCGAATTGATTAGGCTCGCTATCTGATCATCTAACCAGACTTGAAATCCTATACATTCATCAATAATTGGAAGTTCATCTATGAAATTTTCTATAGTTTTTAATTTTCTGTTAAAGTAAACTTGATGTGTGTTTGAATATTCTCTATAATAATGTCTTATACTTTCGATCATGCCTTACTTGCCTTCGTTTTACACACGAATCTGTCAATGTATGACATAAAATAAGTCAAGATGTATACACCAAATTAATTCAGCATAATGATCATTTTTCTGTAACCATCCTAGCGTTTTAGCAAAAAATTGCACTTGGTAATGACACTATTGCATGTCATGTCTGAACAACTACAACCAAGGTTTGCCGAAGGGCCTATATGGATATGAAAATCTACGTCGTCCTCGAACAGAACTTAGCTCTTTTAAGCTTTTATCAATCTCTTTCATTCTATCTTCGTTTTCTTTAATCTTAATCTGATTCTCCCACCACTCTTTTCCTATTACAGGCCCAACCATTTCAGGTGACAGCTTAAGCTTGTACTCTGTCCCATAGCCATATCTACCTCTTGAAAGAGTTCTAGAAATGACAAGACCGGTGTTTTCAAGCTCGACAAGCAAATCAACTATTCTTCTATACGAGAGAGGCTTTGTGCCCTCTGCCATCATCTTAGAATATTTTGTATAGATTGCAGATGTTGCATTCCAGCTGTTACCTGTTAGAAGAGTATTGGCACAGATTGCCCCAATTACCACTCGTAGATGATATGAAGCACTGGATACAATTGTAGATGCTCTATCCTTTTGAAGTTGCTCCTGAGCCTTATCTACATCAGCTTTTGTTATTTTCTTACCATCAGAAAGCTCACCAGCTACTCGTAGCAGATCCACTGCCCTTCTTGCATCACCATGGTCATATGAGCTTAGTTTAGCACAGTACTGTAATACATCATCATTAACTTTCTTCAAAAAGGCCTTGTCTGCTCTATCTCGTAAAATTTGCATCACATCATTTTCTGAATATGGTTCAAAGAACACCTCACAATTGCCCATTCTGGATTTAACCCTGTCATCTAAATCATAGTCAGACAGTGCGTTGTTTGATATTGTTATGATACAAAGCCACAATCCTTTTTCTCTTAGATTCTCTTCTAGTGTCAATAATTTGTAGACAAAATCAGATGGCCTGCCACGAGGATCAGAAAATATTACATCGTATTCATCCAGTACAAGCAAAAAGAACCTTTTATTCTCTGATACAAGGATGGCCTCGATTCTTTCTCCTATTCTATCAACTGCCTTGTTTAGACCCTCTGCACTTTTCAGATGGCTAGAACCAAGCTCTGATAAGATGAAGTTTGCACATCCAAAGACTGTCTTTGATTTTCTTAAGTTTACAAATGCAAACGCTACAATATCCTGTATGTTCTGGCAGACAAACTTGACTACAGTTGATTTACCAGATCCACTTCGACCATAAACAGAGATCTGGGGAACGACAAATCCCTGCTTTAGGCTTTCAATATGTTTCAAAAGTTGCTCGGCCTGCTTTTTTCTACCTATGATATTTGATGGAAGAAAAAGTGAGTCTAGATATTTTTTATTAGAAAACACGGAATTTTGCTTTGCTAGGTCCTTTCTTATGGAAGTGATCGTTTTTCTTGTAAGTTCCACTTGCAACGCATATATCACTAATACCGTACGAGTACGGTTATTTACCTTATAAAGATGATGATCAAAATCCTTCTGGAAGAAGATTAAGACAAAAAATATCTAGAAAGTGTTAATTTTATTCTCAATTTCTTTTCTAATAAATGAACAAAACTAAAGACTGAATAATTTGATCGACCTTACATTCACGCCTCCAAAAAATGTAAAAACAGTAAGAGATCTTCAATTCTAAGAGTAAACAAAAAACTAGATCGCTTCAGATCGCAAAAATATGATCCCTTTTTTATAGCAGTTTGCCGTAATAATTTTTGGATAACAGCCAAACAGATAGGACCGCTAATGAAGGTAACAACATTAACTGGTTTCTGGTCTTAGGATTAGAGATCTGCTTCTAGGTGACTGTTATCCACTTTTAATGATTTAACGATTCAATTTCTTCTCAATTTGGATTCTTATAATTTTAGCAATCTGATTTTTCTTCTTCCACCCTGTTTGAATGCAACTCTTTGAGTCAACTAATAACACATTATTATTTTCAGGATTTTTTCTGTATTCTGAACCAACATCATTTGCAACTATCAAATCTGCATTTGATTCTTGAAGTTTTTTACGAGCTTGACGTAAAAGATCTTGTTTTGAAATATTAGCTTCTGCCTTAAAACCAACCAAAAATACATCTTTTTGCCATTTTTTTATTTGAGCTATAATCTTTGGTGCTTGTTTTAATTTGATTGTAACTTGTTTTTTCGTACTTTTAATTTTTGATTTTTCTACTTTTTCTGGAACATAATCAGATACCGCAGCAGCTAAAATCACAACATCAAATTTCTTCTTTAACTCATTTCTTACAGCATCAAACATCGCTTTTGCCGTATCAACATGAATAACTTTGGCACCTTTAGGAGGCTCTTCCTTTCCAGGACCATACACCAAGGTTACTTTAGCTCCAGCAGAGACAAGCTCAGACGCAAGCAAAACACCAGTTTTTCCACTACTCTGGTTTGTAATTACACGCACAGGATCAATGTATTCAATTGTAGGCCCTGCAGTCATTAGTACCTTTTTGTTATACAATATAGAAGAAAATCCAAACTTTCTTAGAACATGTTGCAAAACATCTTCAGGTTCCGCAGCCTTTGCCTTTCCCTCAATCATCTGGGGAGAAATAAAATCAACTTTATCTT
>CAYGLP010000038.1:0-9665 GCA_964350965.1 uncultured Nitrosopumilaceae archaeon
ATGCTTTTGAATATTGTACTCCCAAATGTCCCAGTCCTCCAATTCCTAAAACTGCTATTTTTTCATGAGGTTGTGGTTTTGCTAAACGTAATCCGCTATACACAGTATATCCTGCACAAAATACTGGAGCTGCTTGTTCGTATGTTATCTTATCTGGAAGTAACATTGTAGCATCAGCTTCTGCTACCATGTATTCTGCATGGCTCCCTTGATAATGAATTCCCGTACCCATTTGTTGTTGGCAAAAAAGATTTTTTCCTCTAAGACACCATTCACAACGACCACAAGTTTTCTGAATCCAAGGACGCCAACCCTGTCTCCAATCTTGCGTGAATCTACTTCTGCTCCAACTTTTACAATTTCGCCTACTGGTTCATGACCTACAGTTCTTGGAAATTCTATTGGAAAAGGAAGCAAACCTTCTGTAATGTGAACATCAGTATAACACAGGCCACTAGCATGAATCTTGATTAAAACCTGATTTGCTTTAGGTTCTGGAGTTGGCACGTCTTTGACTTGCCACTTTCCTTTAACTTCAGGTACTACCAGTGCTTTCATTATACAGCTACGTCGTGATTGTATAAAAATAGAACTTTCTAAATCTCTAGTTACTGAGATTTTTCTTACTACGTGTTCTATCCCGGTATGTGTAAATTGGTTCAAAGCCCCAACATACCCAAATCCGTTAGGATCCGTTGATAATTGTTAACGGAAACCGTGGGCTCGAAGGAACCCGACGAGGTTTGTTGACGGAAACCTAGATTCATTGACGCAGAAGCGATTGGAACACTTACAATATTCCTTTCCAGGTTTTATTTTGAATTGCTCTAAAATCTATTTCTGAATAACATATGTATGTTAAAGTATAGATGTACCTCAAGAGGTACTACAACATCCTTGTATGATATTTCATATTTTGCAAAAACGCTGTCTACTTTTTCATGCATTTCTTGATAATACTTGTCGTAATCATCACCAGAAACCTCGACTGGTTTCATATCTCCTATATCTGCCAGAAATCCTGTAGCAACAGAAATCTGTGCCGCCACCCTGTCATGAAAGATTTCAATGCATTCAAGTGTTTGATCATATGGCATTTCCACCTTCTTGATGTAGTTTTCACGAATACGCGCAAGTGAGTCTAATTTTATCCAAGTTATTATTCTGCAAGATGGTCCATTACGCATCATGATTTCGGTGGCAAATCCTTTGTGTCCTTCAGGTATTTTTGGAGACTTGGCTGACCTTAATTCTACATTTACTATCTTGTGCATCTCAGAAGGGGGGGGGACGTTTGCTGGTTGATCAGAATGAAGTATTTGGACATCCTTTAACGAGACTGTTGGATGAATGTGTCCTACATTCTCAAAGACGTTTTTTATTTCTCTGATCATGCGTGAAAAGATGAAAATCGTTTTTCTATGTTCCTTGTCTGTCTTTTCTGCTATCGTTATTGTATCGCAAAGCTCTTCTGGTGCAAATGGCTTGACAATATAGGCTATTGCACCACCATCAAAGCACTTTCGTAAAATTTCTACATTTTCTACAGACGATATCATCACCACTTTTGCATCATTGTCAATAGCCAGTATTCTTCTGAGTGTTTCATATCCGCTCATTATTGGCATCTTCACAGCTAGGGTAACAACCGAGGGCCTAAGTCTTGAAAATTTGTCTATCACCTGTACACCATTTTCTGCAGTTTCTATTCTCCAGTTGTCACTAAGTATCTCCTCAATTTGCTTTCTTGCAGCTAGTGAGTCGTCAGCTATCAGAGCAAGTCTCAGTTCTTTAGCTTGCGTTATTACCATAAATAGTAATGATTACGTCAAAGCAAGTTATATGGTATTCTACTTGACTTCCTCACTAATTGGGAATTATTTTATATTTTATGGTAAATGCTGTTAAAATTGTAAATAAATTCTATAATGCGTGCAATAATAAACAGGGTCTAGGTATGCGTGAATTCATCTCTGACGATATGGTGTTTGAAGGTCCCTGATGAAAATATCTGGTGATGATAAGTACGTGAAAATAGTTGATCAAGAAGAAAAAGGACAATGAGCGAAGCCAAAAATTTTTCATTATTGTTTTGGCGATGCTATAGTTTGCTGTTCTCTAGCCCACTTTCTCATTTTTTTCCAATATTCCAATTTTTCCTTGTATACAGTAGGTGACTCCTTCTGAAGGTCTTTGTCCAGTTTCTTCTCATTCTTTATCCACTGTTTGAAACCTAACATCATTATCATTTGTTTATCATGCTCCACCACCTGCGCATGTAACTCCTCGTCTGTAATATCTGGCATCTCCTTTACCTGCTTGGCAAGGCTCTTTGCTTCAGGATCACTGTCGCTTATTTCTTGGAGAGTGTCAGAAACATCTTTATCAAAAAATTTTCTGATCCTTTCTGTCTGATAGGGTTCTAGAAATCCACCAGCTAGCCCATTGAGACCAAACTTGTCATCAAGCGGCGTATATTGTAGTCCAACTGGATATTTTAGAATGTGGAAAGCTACAACAGTTTTGACGACTCTTGTCATAAAATCCATCCACTTCTGCAACGATTTTTCGTTGAATCTATTGATGTTGGAATTTCCCAATACTCGGATTGAATGAAGCATTCCTTTTGTGTGTGCAAAGTTAGATAATTGTTCGTAAAGATTTGTAACCTCATCAAAAATTTTATGCTTTTCATCAAATTTTTTAATGTTTGAATTCGTTTTGAGTTTTGCAAAAACAGTTCGCCTTCACCGTGATGGCAGACTCACTTGGAGAGATTGCTGCAAGAGCGATAAAGGGAGACAGGGAGTATGTGCTGACGTACTACAGGAAAAGCAGGGAGGAGAGGGCTGAAGATTTCCGAAAAGTGATTCCGAAACTTTCCGTGTTTGGCACTGACGAAAAATCCAAGATCAGAGAACGGGTCGAGGCAAAAGTCAAAACGCTAAGCGACGACGAACTGTCTAGGCTGCAAGAGTTTCTGAAAACTGCAAATGTCTAGCCAGAGAGTCGTGACAAGCGAAGAAGCCGAGCAACTGATAAACAGCGGATGCAGGTTCGTCGGCGTTCTGCCAAACGGAAAAGTGATAGTGCAAAAGTGATTAGTACATCAAAAAAGAAGTCCTAAAACGATTTAATACATCTAATGTGACAAAAACACGAAATGATAGTTTGTGGCGTAGATGATGCAGGACGAGGATCTGTACTTGGACCGCTTGTCATTGCAGGGATATCAATTGAACGCTCTAAGATCAAATATTTGTCTGAAATTGGAGTACGTGATTCTAAACAGCTAAGTCCAGCTAGAAGAGAAAATCTCTATAAAAAAATTATTGATATCGTGGATGACTATTATGTTGCAAAAATCTCTCCACGATTAATAGATCAAAGTGTAAGAAAAAATCAATTAAACAACTTGGAAGCTCAATACATGGCCAAAGTTATCTCAAAACTAAAACCAGATTCTTCCTATGTTGATTCATGTGATGTAAATCCAATTAGATTTGGAAAAAAGATTTCCAAGCTTGCACAAAGCGGGAGAATCTACTCAAGACATCATGCAGACAGCAAATTTGCTGTAGTCTCTGCAGCATCAATCATTGCAAAAGTAACTCGTGATAAGGAAATTGCAAAACTACGGAAAAAACATGATCTTGGAAGCGGTTATCCATCAGATTCTAAAACAATGCGGTTTGTTAGAGATTGGATTTTTACTTACAAGAAAGCTCCACAATTTGTACGTGCTAGTTGGAAGCCAGTAAAGATTCTTTTAAACAAAAAATGACTTTCTAATATTTTGCAATTACCATTCCATGGTCTTTGTCATATGGATATAGGTTAATTTCTTGAATTACCTCGAAATCTGGACTTAGTTTCTTAATCTCAGATTTGATTACTTGAGCAGGATCTTTTATCACGTCAATACTTCGTGTTTTTATGACAAGCATGAGGTATCCGCCTTTTTTGAGATAAGCTTTGCAATTTAGTATTGCAATCTCAGTTTGATCTGGCTGCGCTATATCGACATAAACTACATCTACACTTCCATAGACTGAAAAATACTGTTTTGGGTTTCTTGCGTCCTGCAATATTGGAACTATGTTTGATCTATGCGCTGCTACTCTGTCTAAAAAATCGCGCGCAACTCTACTTGCATGTTCTACACAAAAAACTATCCCGCTTGGACCTACAATGTCTGAAACATGACTTGCTGTTGTTCCTGTAGAAACTCCAAGATAAAGAACTTTGGATTTTCTAACTATTGGCAAAATCTCTAAACCATTCATTATAGATGCTGCAAGCTTGCTTCTGAACGGATCCCATGCTCTAAACTCTTCATCCTTTACCTTAACTAATTTTTCTTTGTAGACTTGATTTCCGGGAGCAAGATTTAATGTTGCAAGTTTTTTTTCACTGTCTACTTTAATCCAGAAAATATTACCCTCTTCGTTTTCCAAACTTTCTTCTTTTTCCCTTCTTCCAGTCTTGCTTTCTGTCTCTGTTTTCAGAATCTCTACTAAAACTTCTCTGACCTCTACTAGAATCTCTGCCAAAACTTCTTTGACCTCTTCCATGTTGGAAAGTATTGCGTTGTTGAACCCTCATTGGTTCTCTTTCTGTTGGTTCTTTGTACTTTTCACCTATTTCCTTAATCCTTACATTTAGCTTCTCAAATAACATTTGATTTTTCCCTGCACCAAAAATATCTACTCTTGCTGCAATTGCTGCCTTTGTAGAAATGGCTCTAGCTATCTTACCACGTTGCCATCTTGGAGCTGCATGTACCAAAGTGTGTTGGAATAACAATCCGTGTTTTGGCGGCTGGGAACCTGTTTTGAGAGAACGAAACAGCGCCTTTTCTGCACCAAGAACCTGAATAGTGCTGGCAGGCATGGAACCAAGCCTCTTGAGACTTCCAGCCCTTGCCATGATTCTAGCTCCTACCGCATGTCCAAGTATGCCAGACAAGTTTGGCGCAACAATTTCCATCTGAGTTTCTACGTGTTTTTCTAGAGTATTTCTTAGATCAAAAAGTTCCAATATTTGCTTTGCAATTGACTGAACAATTGCAAGATTCTCTTCTGATATCTTGCCGCCTTTACTTTTTTTCTGTAACAACGATAGCATTTCTACTTTAGTATCAGGAAATCCAGCTTCGGTGTACACATTATCTGTAATATCATCCCTTGTACCGGCTAAGACTATTCTGGAATATCCGTTTATGCTGTCTATTAAATTATCAAGCTCTGGAAAATGTAACCCATACCATTCTCTTAATCTTGAACTAAGTCCATTTATCACCTTGTCAATTTCATCCAATGTGTTAATAGTTTGAATTATGTGGAGGTCTGGACTCTCAGACGTTTCTGTTACTTTTGATGAAGAAAGCTGCACAGCAAAGTCTCGTAATTTTGCTCTTGCATCATCTTCATCTTTTGCAAAACCAGAATCAACTAGAACTCTTAGTTTTGAAGATTGAATGTTTTCTATTTTTTCGTTATCCATTAGTTCTGCTTCGATTGAATTTTTTTTCAAAAGTTTTAGAAGTGATGAATCATTTACAAAAACTGGCGAAGTTAATTTTGAAATAAAATCTGACAGTTGGTATACGTTTGCCTTTTCTTCTTTTATCTCAATATACTCTTTGGCAGGATCTGAGAAAGGAAGAGATTTTACACATGTATTTTTATCAAATACTGCTACACCAATCTCTGTTAAAATAACAAAATGCATACTTCACACATTCACACTCACTCACTAAAAAAGGTAACATTCCATGATGTGCTATTGCACATTAACTGTTATATGAGAACAATTTTTTATAATCATAAGTGAAACCTGACATCTCAACCAAAGTAGGATCAATTGAGTTGGAAAGGCCAACAATGCTTGCTTCTGGCATACTTGGAATATCGCTTGAAGTTTTTACTCGATTATATAAAGATGGAGCAGGCGCAGTAGTTACAAAATCCCTCAGCAAAGAACCATGGGATGGATATCCTAATCCTACCATGGTAGGAGTAAAAGCTGGTTACCTAAACGCAGTAGGTCTGTCAAATCCAGGAGCTCCGTATTTTGCAAAGATGATTGCACAAAACACTACAGTACCAATTATTGTCAGTTTAGTAGGATCTGTTGAAGAAGACTTTACCTTCATGATAAAACAATTTGAAAATGTAAAAATTTTGGGATACGAACTCAATCTATCATGTCCACATGTAGAAAAAGTTGGACTTGAAGTTGGTGACGATCCTAATCTAGTAAGAAAAATTGTACAGTCAGTCAAGTCGCATTCCAAAGTTCCTGTGATTGCAAAAGTGGGACTTGGATCATCAGATTATCTTGAAACAGTACGGGCTGCATGTGAATCAGGAATTGATGCGATAACTGCCATAAACACTGTCAGAGCAATGGGAATTGATGTAGAAACAACACGCCCCCTTCTTAGTCATAAAATTGGAGGACTATCTGGATCTGCAATAAAACCAATTGCAGTAAGATGTGTTTACGAAATTTCTTCCAAATTTGATATTCCAATAATTGGCTGTGGCGGTGTCTCAGACTGGGAAGATGCAATTGAATTCATACTTGCTGGTGCTAGTGCAGTACAGATTGGTAGTGCAATAGGTGAAAAATGGGTTGGAGTATTTTCAGAAATTAATAATGGAATATCGAAATACATGGAAAAGAAAGGATTTTCAAAAATAAAAGAGATGGTCGGAATTGCAAAGAAATTCTAATAAACCAATAATTGTTAAAATAGAAAAAATAATAGAGGAAACACCAACGGTCAGAACACTGGTGTTCTCTGATGAAGTTTTTGCTAACGTATTGCCAGGACAGTTTGCAATGGTATGGATTCCTGGCGTAAACGAATTACCAATGAGTGTAATGATAACCTTGGAGAAAGGAAAGGGTGCATTCACAGTAAGAAAGCATGGCGTTTCTTCAACTGCACTTTACAATCTTAAAGTGGGTGACTATATGGGTATGCGTGGGCCTTATGGCAATTCCTTTACCATAAGACAAGGCAAACTCTTGCTTGTGGGGGGAGGGACTGGGCTTGTACCGCTGATGCGACTCTTGACATTTATGAAAAAAACAGATGAAGTCACAGTATTGATGGGTGCAAAAACCAAAGAAGAAGTGTTTTTTGAAAAATTAGCAAACCAACTCCTTGAACACAACAAACACCAAGTCATTGTTGTGACAGAAGATGGAACGCATGGTAAATCTGGGCTTGTAACAGATGTGATGGAAAAACTGCTTTCTGACAAAAAGTTTGATGCGGTGTATACATGTGGACCAGAAAAAATGATGCACAAAGTAGTACAGCTGGCATCTGCAAAAAAGATACACGTGCAGGCAAGCCTTGAAAGAATGATGAAATGTGGTATGGGCATATGCGGAAGTTGCTGTGTGGACGAAGTACTTGTCTGCAAGGATGGCACTGTTTTTGACGGTGATTATCTTCTATCTAACAAAGAATTTGGATATACTCACAGAAATAAAGCCGGGATTCTTGAAAATTACTAATTCATAGATGCATAAAACACGAAAATTTATAATGAATGGATTAAAGAAACAATAAGGATTAAAAATTGGGTCACCCAAAAATCGTATTAACTGCAGATCGAACACTGATGTCACCATACCGTGGGGTATCACTTGCTACCTTCTTTGGATGCGCACCTGCAGTAGATCCACATAGATCAAAAAACAGCTTCTGGTACTATTTGCTAAAAGATCAAGTAACTCCAAAAATCTTGTTTGATTTTATATGTAATCCAACAAGTCACACAAATGGAATTGCAAACTATGCTCCATATGGACTACGAAAAGTAGAAGCGGCACTTTTGCGTGATGGATTCAAACGCGAAGATGTCGTTGTCGCACATCCTGACCACGTTGAAAAATTCATTGGTCCAGAAACTCAAGTGATTGGAACCTACGAAATGGATCCACTTGGAATGGGTCCTGTTACTATGACTTTCACATATGGTCGTAAACAGACGTCTTACGACGAATTTTACAATAGGGATTTGCACATGAGAATTAATGCAGCAAAGAAAAAGAACGGAAGCAATGCCAAAGTAATTGCCGGTGCGTCTGGAACTTGGCAGTATAACTATGATCCCAAAAAAATTGAAGAATATGGTTTGTATGCAGTTTTAGAAGGAGAACTTGGAGGTATTGCCCCAGAAATTGATGGACATGCAGGACAATTTTTCAATTATTTAATTGATGGCGCATTTGATAACATGAACCCGTTTGCAAAAAATGATTTCAAAGTGGACATTAAAGAATTTGGAAAAGGCGAGAAAAAATACCATGGAAGATTCATCCACTACTGGGATGAACCGGATATTGATCAGATTCCAGACATTATAGAACCTAGCATGCATGGCATGGTTGAGGTAATGCGTGGATGTGGACGCGGTTGCAAGTTTTGTGATGTTACACTAAGACCATTGCGATATTACCCACCTGAGAAGGTCAAAAGAGAAATCGAAGTAAACCTCAAAAAAGGTGGACAGACTTCTGCTTGGTTACACAGTGATGATATCTTCGTTTATGGCCTAGATCCAAGAAAGACAAAGAACATGGCACCAAACAGAGAAGCAATTGAAGAACTTTTTACTGCTGTCATGTCAACTGGTATAGAACACACAAACCCAACACATGGTACTCTTGCAGGTGCAATAGCAGATGAAAGACTGGTTCCAAACGTTTCAAAAATAATCAAGGCTGGTCCTGATAACATGATTGGAGTACAATGTGGTCTTGAGACAGGAAGTTTGAGATTAATTGGGAAGTATGCTGATAGAAAACTTTCTCCATACAAGCCAGAAGAATGGCATTGGATAGTAAAAGAAGGTGTGAAGACATTAAATGAGAACTATTGGATACCAGCCTTTACTCTTATCATGGGTCTTGATAACGATGAAACAGATGATGATGCCTGGGAAACTATCAGACTGATAAATGAATTAGAAAGGGAGCAGCCAGACGCAATGTTTACCACTACGCCACTTACTTTTGTTCCAATCGGTCTACTAGAAAAATCAGAATTCTTTGATATAGGAAATGAAATGGATGCTGCACAACTTGGTGTCATGTACAAAACTTGGCAACACAACTTCAAGTATGGTATCAAAAAATTCATGAGCAAAACAGGAAACAAGGGCACCATTAGGAGAAAAGCCTTTACTGGATTGGCAACTACATTAGGTGGAGTACCACTTGGTGCAATGGAAAGATATGCAAGAAGAAAAGGCAGAGAACACGAAAAGGTAATTGAAACTATCAAAGCAAAGTACTGGTAAACAGATCCAAATACATAAATTGAATCAGAAAAAAACTAGTTCGTGCCAACCCACGGTTCGCTTACAAAAGCAGGCAAAGTTCGAGGACAAACCCCAAAGGTGCAAGCTCGAGAAAGACATGGAACTATTTCCATAATGCGAAACAAAGAAAATTTTAGAAAAAGATTTCAACTAAAAAGAGTTCCAGGACAAAACAAACCTGGCCAAAGACCAAGACGCAGGTAATATTCTTAAAATTATACCACATACGAACGTTTTACAGTTACACAAAACACCTAGTCTTGATAACTGACGGCTTGAGGTCATACCATGAGGCGTACATGAAGGAATTTTGGGAAA
>CAYGLP010000039.1:0-9263 GCA_964350965.1 uncultured Nitrosopumilaceae archaeon
TAAACTAATTATTTAATAATATGACCATACAACAAAATGAGGAATTAGTAAAGATCACATCTGGTGGCACAATCTCCATCCCCAAACAGTTCAGGAAGTTTCTTGAACTACAAAAAGGAGATTATGTAAAAATCATTATGAATCAGGATCATCTTATAATAAAGAAAGTATTGATCACATGAGTTGATTATTTCATTAATGAATTAGGCTGTCTTTGTGCGATCTTTACTACATGGTACGCCCATTCTCTTCCCTGTCTCGTTCTTTCCACTCTACCTTTTGAGGCAAATCTTGACAAGTATGTTGAGATGATACTAAGTTTGATTGGCTCTCCATAATCATCCTCATATTTCTCAAGGACTTCGGATGAGGTGAATTTACCTAGTGGAAAGTATTTGTCTACAATATTCCAAATCTTAGAACCTATAGAATCTAGAATTGGTCCATCTTGTGGTTCTTCAATGTTAATCAAATCCATTAATTCGAATATCTTTAACATCTTCTCCCTAGTCACATTGCCTTCCAGACTAAAGTTGTACTTGGCCCCCTCAGCGTCTTCTAGGTCTATTTTGATCCTTTTCTTTGTCATTGTGATCGATCCGGTTAACACCTTAACACTTGAACGGATCAAAGAAGATTTGTTAACCAGTGGGTTTGTTAACATTCACTGCCTAGCCCACGCCTAGTCATTTTTAGTATTTTAACAAAATAGTCTCTACTTAGAGCCTGTTTTATGAAAAATCTATACCTGGAGTGGAAATGGTGGGGTTCATTCAGGCATCTTAACATTGTTAAGATTGATATTCATGCCTAGAGTGGAAATAAAGGGGTTAAATTTGCCTTTTTTTGTATTTTCTTAATATTTACTTAACTAATTGTTAATTAGATTTTAGATATACCCACACACCATACTTTCCACTCTAGCTTAATTAAAAAAATTTTTTAAAGAGAAAATAAAAATAATTAATGATATACTAAATTTGCTTTAGTGATTCTATTCTAATTAGAATATTCTAAGGTAGAATCAATATGTGGACACAAGAAATACAGGTGTGTGGGTAAATGACAAATTCTGATCCTGTGGACAAACTACTTGACGATGCAACTAGTGGTCGTTCAATATTGAAAAAACGAGATGTGTTGCATTTTACATTTATCCCGGAAACAATATTACATAGAGATAACGAACTTGCCAAAGTTACTCAAGCATTATTACCCATCTTAAAAAAATCACGACCATCAAACCTTCTGGTCTATGGAAAGCCAGGTACAGGTAAAACTCTAGTAGTAAAAACAATCTTATCGAAAATCCAAAAACGTGTGGAGAAAAGTGATTTCCCAATTAAACTGGTTTATGCAAACGCCAAAGATGAAACAACACTTTATGGATTGTTAGTAAGTTTTGGTAGGCAGTTAGGGTTGAAAACACAAAAAGAGCTACCCACCACAGGCCTGTCAATTAGCGGAGTATTCAACAGACTCTTAGATGTAATCGAAAAAAACTCTACTAATGCAGTCTTTGTTATAGATGAAATTGACTATCTTGCAGAACTAATATCAAAAACAGGTAAGGATATTTTATATAATTTAACAAGAGCAAATGAGAGGTTAGAGACAGGCTCTCTAACCCTAATTGGAATCTCAAACGACTTAACCTTTAAAGAAAGACTCGATCCTAGGGTACTAAGCAGCCTAAGTGAGGAAGAAATTGTCTTTACAAACTATACCATGGAACAAATCAAAGAAATTCTTTTGGATAGAATCAAAACCGCATTTATCCAAGGCACAGTGGAATCAGCAGCAGTAAATCTTTGTGCAGCAATGGCAGGTCAAGAACATGGAGACGCAAGACGAGCAATAGATCTCTTACGTGTTGCAGGAGAGCTAGCTGAAAGAGAACAATCAGAAACTGTAAAAGAGGACCATATTAGAAGGGCTTCCCAAAAAATGGAAGAAGACAAAGAAACCACGGCACTAAACTCTTACCCATTACATGAAAAATTACTCATAATTGCTGTAATGAGAGCAAACGGCTCTTCTACAGGAGAGATATTCCAAGCCTACAAGGGACTCTGTAAAGCACTTCGACAAAAAGAGATAACCCAACGGAGAGTAACCCAAATCCTAGGCGACATTGAACTTTCAGGCTTAATTACAGGAAAAATAATTCACCAAGGAATGCATGGAAGGACCAAAAAATACAATTTGACTATTCACCCAGATGTTATTAAAAAAGCACTTAAAGATGATCTAATCTTAACCGATGTTTTATAACAATAAACTAGTTAATCTACAAAACTTTTTGTAAAAACTTTGAGCGTTGCCAGATTTACAATGACTGCGATTCCAGGTGTTGGTGTAATTCCGACACTTGTCTGATATGGAGTCTGAGATTGCCAAGCTCCTGTGTTTACTATCAAAGTTCCCTTGTACATATCCAAATCTACAACATGAATGTGTCCAGAATGAAAGATGTCTGGTATATCATCTATAACCATCATATCCTCTGTTTCAGGAGCTACGGGTGTTCGTTTACCATAGATCGGGCTAAGATGTCTAGCTTTTAGTAAGGCTCTCATTGCTTTTGCTGGTTGCATATAGCTCAGACCAGGTGTAGTTCCAACAACATCATCCAAACTTTGCCCATGAAACATCAAAACTTTGACGCCGTTTAGTGCAATCATTGATGGATTACCAAGCATGAAAAAATTCTCTCTATTCCATAAATCCAAATTGTGTTTTTTAGGTATGGCTGGTTGTGGTAGTGCTCGACGACCAGGATCATGGTTTCCTGGGATGATGAAGACTTTGATGTGTTTTGGAATCTTGTCAAGCATTTGTGCAGCCTTTACCATCTGCTGACCTACATCCACCAAAACCAACTCTTTGTCTTGGTTGGGAAATATTCCAACACCGTCCACTACATCACCACAGACTAGAACAAAACGAACTTTTTTTGCAATTGGATCTGGACTTGAAAGCCAAGAAACGAACTCTCCGAATTCTTTTTCCATAAAATACTTACTACCTACATGCAAATCTGAGATTAGAACAGCAAAAGTCTCAGTTTTAGAACGATTTGATACATGATCTGGCACATCTGGAATGACAAGCTCTTTTGTTACAAAACCACCGTTTTTTCCACTCATGATACTTTGCATAACAAACTGGTCTACCAAAAGCGAGTTTGCTATTGGTTGTATGTCTTTGTTAAAAACTAATGTTTCAAGGGACCCACTAGGATCATCAACAATTAATCTTGTAACATCCCTGTCAATTTTACGATCCATGAGAAGTCCTCCTACAAAGACATCTTCTTTTGGTTTGCCCCCCTTTACAGTGTCTATTTGAATTAGTTTTTTGGCTTGTGCTCTCTGTGATATTATCTTTAAAAGTTTTGAATATCTATCAACAAAAAGAGCCCCAAAACCATCAATTCCCTCAGCTGAAGTGATTTTTTTTGTAGGGTCTGATAAAATTTCATGTTTGTCTTCTAAGTTTTCATCAATATGTGAGTCAACAAACATTTTCAAATCATTTTGGTTTATTAAAAACAAATTCTGTTTTGTTTTTTCCCGTACCACTTTTTTGATTATTATTTCAAGTTCTCTAGAATCAATTTTTTCAAGAATTTTAAAAGCATCAGGATGAATTTGAAAGCCTTTGCTTAACGCATATTTTAATGCGGCTGTTGCATTCTCATTCATCAATGTGAGATAAAAATACCTTTAATTAAATCTGCTTGGCTCAACCCTCAAATAGAGATCTCTTAAAACAAAAACATGACAAGAAAAAAAAGATTTTTTGTTTTTCTAATCTTCCTAATTATATTTACTATAGCATATTCTATCGGAGCAGAAAGCAAAGTATCTACTGAAGATGCTGAAGCATTTCTTAAGGAATTTCAATTAGCAATTGAAGGTATTGATGCAGTTGGTATATTCGTGCACAACACATCCATTGCATTGCCAATGTTCATTCCTGGTTTTGGAGTAATATGGGGCGTATTTGCAGCATGGTCTACCGGTTTTGCTTTTAGTGCATTAGAAACTACTACACCATTACTATCAAAAATTCCACCACTAGCTTTGCTCTTTGTATCACCATTTGGTTTGATGGAGCTTGCAGCCTATTCCATAGGCATGTCTAGAAGTTTTATTCTCATACAAACAATACTAAAGAAAAAATCAATAAAACTAGAATTACCACAGACAGCAATTGAGGTAGGAATCGTTGTAGCACTTTTACTTGCAGGCGGTTTCATTGAATTTGTAATGATAGAAGAGTTTGGTGATCTTGATCTGCCTACATGAGAAGATGTATACAGTCGGGAATTGCCTAACCTGTCTAAATTTAGACCATTAATTATATACAACTTTGAATTTTAGTTAAACAATGAAGATTCTCATTTTATTACTAATTTCAATAGTTGGAATTATGTTTGTAAGCTCATCGCAACAAGTACATGCTGAACTTTTGTCTAACGGTGTATATTTATTACAAGCAAATGGATTTGCCGTTTTAGAAAATTCCATTGCAGACTCACAGCTTGACTTCCAAATTTCTACAGGAAAGTCTGTTAATAGTAGAATAAATCTAAGCATTGAAGATGGTTTGATCATAATTTCAGATAATGATTATATTGCTTCTGATAAATGGAAAGGCACCTCATTGAGTAATGGTAGATTCTTAACACTTTCTGGTAATGCAGAAAATGAGGATGGTAACGAAATTTCTATTAGTCTACTTGGGAGATTAGTGCAACATACTTTTGAAGGATCTGTTTATAGTTTTACAGGAAAAATAACCACAAATAAGGAGACCATGAAAGTAGTTTATACTGTTAAGATAGTAGGCAGTAGTAATGTAGTACAAGAGACAACAGAAACAGAAAAACCAACACAACAAAAAATAATTCAGATAAGCATTCTTCCCGGCTCGTCAAAATCAGGCAACATTAATTATTATTCCTTAGATACTGTTACAATAACTCCTGGTACTACTATTATCTGGAAAAATGATGATATAGTATCACACACGATCAATAGCGGTATAGCAAGCTTCTCACATGGAAAGCCCTTCAAACCTGATGGAAAAATCTCTAGTGGAGAAATTGCACCAGGTAAAACATTTAGTGTAACAATTAGCGAATTAGGTATTACACGATTCTTTGATGATAAATACAATTGGATGGATGGCGTAATAATTTGTCTACCTGATGCAAAATCAACATCACTTGGCAAAAATACCGAAACAGCACTTGATACTAGAAACAAATACCAAAAACCGTAAAAACTAGTTTGATTTAAAATTTACATAGGATTCAGATCTATATTGATCAAAAACAATTACCGAAAGATCAGAAAACTGTCTACCTTCTAAATCCTTTAATACTCCAACAAAAGATGTCTCTTTCTCAGTTGTCAAAAACTCAAACACATGAACTTTTATCTTTGAGGTATCAAATCCGTGATTTTTTAGATAGAATGCTATCTCTGATTGCATAAAATTTTTTGATGGATCTTTTGGCCAAGGCCTTGGAACTAGTATTACACTATAACCATCCAAAAGCGCTTTTTGTAATTCAAGCTTTTTTTCTTCAATGCTTGTAGTTACATGCATTGTGATCACTTTGCTTTTGTCCAGAGGTACACAAGATTTTGCTGCAGCAACCTGAATAGAACTAATTCCAGGAATAATTTGCGCTTTGCCAAAGATCTCAATTAATCTATCAACAACTTCTGATTCTGAAAAATTTACATCACCAGTAAATGGTATGACACAAGTCTTATCACCCAAGGTTTTTGCAACTTTTTGGTAGATCTCTTCTTGGTTTTGTATTGTTATCTCATACACTTCTTTATTCACCAAAAGCCGCTCAATTGTTTTTAGGGTGTATTTGTAACCAATTACTATCTCAGAATAAAGTATGACTTCTTTTACAGCATCAGTGATGTATCTAGGAGAACCAGGACCCACCCCTACCGCATATATTTCACCCATATCTTACTCAATGACTTTTTGTCTACTCTTAATATAATCTACAAATGGTGTCCAATCTACCTTTACGTATTTTATTGGATCTTTGGCAGGATATCTTACCCATCCACTAACAATTGAAAATTGATATTTTTTTGTTTTATTTCCAATATTAATTTCTAAATTCAGAACACCTCCCCAAGATTTTTCTCCAGAACTAACATTTAAAATCCGATTAAATGGAATCTCAAGATTTTTTTCATTTTGAAGATCTAATCTGAGTTCTTCATCTCCATACCCATCATGGTGAACCATCGTATTTTTTGATTTTAGGAAATTACGAATCTGTCGTTCTGTTGCAGCTGCCCACCACTTCATTTTTGCCTCAGTCTTTATTACAAACATCAAATGCCTCTCAGTTAAAAAGAGCATTCCTTCAACTCCATGCTTAAAGAATTTCTTTTCTTCTCCCCACACAGAAAGAAGGTGAGTTTGGATATGTTCGCCAGAATCCATAAAACTGTTTAAAATTTGCTCGTTAAAAACCAATGTTTAACAATTGGCTTTTATAAAAGGAATTAAATTAATCCAAATGTTGTATTTTAAAATACTTTCAATTAGTCTGGTCGCTCTTCTTTTACCAAATTTAATCCCTAGCAGCTTTACTGATTCCAAAATAGCTGTAATTGAAACAAAATTTGGTAATATGGTTATAGAATTTTTTCCAAATGATGCACCAAAAACAGTTGATAACTTCATAAAATTAGCGGAAAGTGGATTCTATGATGGAACATTATTTCATAGAATAAAACATGATTTCATGATTCAGGGTGGTGATCCTCTATCAAAAGATAGTCGTCTCATACAACAATGGGGTACAGGTGATGCAGGATATACAATTCCTGCAGAGTTTAACGACATAAAACACAAACGAGGAATTGTATCAATGGCAAGATCTGCTAATCCTGACAGTGCAAGCTCACAATTTTTTATTGTACAAAAAGATTCTGCTTTTCTTGATGGAAAATACACCGTATTTGGCAGGTTAATAACGCAAGAAAGCTATGACGTACTTGATTCTATAGCTTCACTTGAAACAGTTTCTGATGAGGCAAGTGGCATACCAGATGTTCCACTAAGTTATGGCGAAGCAGAAATTCATAGTATTAAAATTAAAAATTATTCAGAAATCTCAAATATGTCAAATCTTGGTGAACCAGAACGTTTTGTTTCTACTTCTACACTGGATCAATCAGGAAACTATCATAATACTCTATTTGGATTTTCATTTCATGTACCAGATAATTGGTTTTTACAAGAACCTGAAAAAACACAACCTGAAGCTCCTGATGTTGTTATAGTAGGACCAACAGCTGACGGATTTACTCCAGTAATAGCATTTCTTGTAGAAAATACTAACGGAATCTCACTTGATGAACATATAAAAAATACAAGAAAAAACCTTCAAGTAATAATTGATGCTGGAAGATTAGAAATTCTTTCGGAAGAAAATACCAAAATTAAAGATAATAATGCTCATATTACAGAAGCAAAGGGCGGGTTTGTATCCAAAGACAAGATCCTCATAATAAAATACAAAGAAATTGTCATAGAAAGCAACGACAAATTCTATACCTTAACTTACACCAATCAAGAAAAGAATTTCAATTCTGATTTACCGACTTTTAATGCCGTTTTAGACTCTTTTAGGGCATCTGACAAACTAAATGTGGTATTACCTAAACTTTCATCAGAAATTACTATTGGTATAGGTATAGCAGTCACAGCTGTTATAATTGGCATAGTCCTGAAAAGAAAGAAGAAATCATCTAATACGAAAACTCGATAATTGTAAAATGCGGTATTTTATCAGACATCATCGACCTCATCAAGTTCTTTATACTCTTTTGGAGCTTCACTACGCAATACTTTCAGTCTAGCTATATCACAATCAAAAAACAAATCAACAGTCTAATCAAGTAGAATTCTGATTCGTTTATCCAGTCTTGGAATTTTAGAAAGATAGATACTTCTCCAAATCCACCACGCTACAAATCCATACAGATTAACACCAACAATTGTAGCAATTCCAGTTCTTTTTCCTATTATGGCCATCTGACCTTTTGATGAATATTCAAATTTTTTTCCGCTCTTTTTTATCAACGCTTTCAAATTATATGCAGTGTTCTTTCAAAGAGAACAGTAAAATATCATAAAAAATGACATTATTTCATGAAGAAGGAATATCTAGTTATGCGTATAGACGCGGCACCAGACGGGGCGCCATATGTAGTAGTTTCTCTATCTACTCCTAAAGACTTCAAAGAGCAAAGTCAACCACTATCACCTTTCGGCTCAAACGTGATGGGCTTTACGAATATGGATGATATGATAAAAGGTCTTAATAAGATGATGTCTGGAGGTGGTTTGAGTCAGGCAGGAAATATTACCTCAATCAAACTAGATATGCATGAATACAAGCAACTCGGCCTTTCTGTTGGAGATAAGGTATTTCTTGAAATCTCTAAACCTGAAACATTAGGCGTATAGTTTCTTTTTTATTAAAAATCTTATTTGTTATTCTTAGCAACTTATTTCGAAATCTCTGAACGTAAAATTTGATATGCTCTTGCGGCATCTTTTTCCTGTAATACTATGATTATGTCCTCTTGACCAAAATACGCATTAACTAGTTCTATTCCACTATCATGCAGAATTTCAGATACGTAAGAAACTATGTCTGATCTGCTCTGTGTATTTGGAATATGTATACTAATCTTTGCTAATCCAGTCTGGAAAAAGTTTTTTTGATTTGGTAAAGATGCTAATAATTTTCTTACATCATCAATATCATCAGTCAATACTCTAAACGAATCTGTTAATCTAAAAAATTCGTAATCAGGATCAATCTTCATGAATCTATTCATCAAATCTGTAGCATCTTCCATCTCAAAATCATTTGTGGAAAATCTTATGTCAGCAATTCCATCTGTTAATGAAAGTTTAGCATTTCTTAAAACTGGTTCATTTTGAACTTCGTCTTTTTCTTCAAACGAATCTGCATATCTTTTGATTGCAACAACTATTGTATTCAGATTTACAGGTCCCCCAACTTGAATCTCAATATCTTTTTGGATTTTTACCGCAAGTGCAGTATAGTTAATCAAATCCATCTTTACACAATCATAAATTGAACGATTTCTAGTGATAATCTCTCTTACTGAATCAGGTACCGAGATATTTACAGCTCTCATAATGACTATAAATACTGTCATATATAATAG
>CAYGLP010000040.1:0-8418 GCA_964350965.1 uncultured Nitrosopumilaceae archaeon
GTTACCTTTCTCTCTCACTAATAAAATTACGGCTAAGATCAAATGATCAAAGCTACTTGTTAACGGAATTGATCGATCGATCCCATTAAATCCTAGGATAGAGTTTCATGCACAATGGAGATTTCAGACCTCACACAAGTACATACTATAGGATATGGATTACAAGACGTCAAAGTGACCTTTAATCACGATATCAAAGTAGATGCATCTGATGTATCTATTGATGCAAAACACGGAGAAATTATTAACATACCACGTTGGGTAGCGGATGTACTAGTATCTGAAAAACTTGTA
Organism: uncultured Nitrosopumilaceae archaeon; assembly: GCA_964350965.1. Classification (GTDB taxonomy): domain Archaea; phylum Thermoproteota; class Nitrososphaeria; order Nitrososphaerales; family Nitrosopumilaceae; genus UBA8516. The sequence continues at coordinate 295 of CAYGLP010000040.1, forward strand.
GATGTTCAAGACACTGATATGATTGTAGCCCTAAAGCAGGCATTGGTAAAGGAAAACGTGCAAGGTGACTTTGATCTTTCTACGCTTGATTCTGATTTTTACATAAAAGTACGAGTATATGTGCAGAGACTCCCACAACAAGATCGGGACAAGGTAGAAAGTATGTTAAACACACTTATGAGAAAAAGACAAGGAAAAATAATTGGACTGGCAGACTCATCAAAAATGACATCCGATCTTGCAAAAAAATTGTCTATAGAAGAACGTGCTTTATTTGACGTAATACATGCACAAAGTGTAGACTTTCAAAAACAAATTTTAGGTGATAGAAAATGACAGCGCTCTCAGAACCTAGGCCATCAGAAGGAAAGCGCTTAGATCAAGTAAAGGAATTTTTGACTCAATTTAAGGACAAATCAGGCGCTTACAAATATGTAGAAGAAATTGATCAGATGATGGCAAAGAAAATTCAATATCTTGTAGTAGATTATAATGATCTAGTATCACATCCAGAGATAGAATCTGTGTTTAACACTGATCCTGATGAAATGTTGAATGCATTTGCAGGTGCAATAAAGAGCATTCTTAAAGAAAGATTTCCTCAATATGCAGAAAAAATACAATATGATGTTAGAGTAAGGATAGCAAATTATCCTGCTCAGCGCAGTTTGCGTGAGATAAACGCGGAAATCATTGGAAAAATGACAAGCGTTTCAGGAATGGTTGTAAGATCATCTGAGATAAAACCTCTAGCAAAAGAACTTGTTTATGTCTGTCCAGAAGGTCATACAACTACAGTAATTCATGAAAAAGGACTTGAATTTAATGAGCCTTTGAAATGTAGTGATGGTAAATGTACTCACAAAAATCTAGAACTTAGTCCAGAAAAGAGCCGATTCATAGATTTTCAAATGGTAAGACTACAGGAATTGCCAGAAGATTTGCCTCCAGGTCAACTACCGCATTATGTCGACGTTACAGTGTTACAGGATCTAGTTGACAATGCAAGACCAGGAGATCGCATAATACTTACAGGAATCGTTCGAATTGAACAAGAACACATACCATCTATGCGTGGTAAAAGTGGGATCTACAGATTACGAATTCAAGGAAACAACATAGAATTTCTGGGAGGCAGAGGAACAAAAACCTCCAGAAGTACAGAAAGAGAAGAAATATCTCCAGATGAAGAAAAAATAATCAAATCACTTGGAAAAATTGCCGACATTTATGACCGATTGATTGCTTCGTTTGCTCCGCACATCAGCGGACAAGATATCATAAAAGAGGCAATATTGCTTTTGATTGTAGGTTCAACACAACGAATTCTTGCGGATGGAGCAAAAATTCGTGGTGACATTAACATATTCCTCGTTGGAGATCCTGGTACTGCAAAAAGTGAAATGCTAAAATTCTGTGCAAGAATTGCACCTAGAGGGTTATACACTTCTGGTAGAGGTTCAACAGCAGCTGGACTTACTGCAGCTGTAGTGCGAGATAAAATAGGTATCATGATGTTAGAGGCAGGTGCTGTTGTTCTTGGAGATCAAGGTCTAGTCTGCATTGATGAATTTGATAAAATGAAACCAGAAGATCGAAGTGCACTACATGAAGTCATGGAACAGCAATCTGCCAGTATTGCAAAAGGAGGTATTGTCGCTACACTCAATGCAAGAACTTCAATTTTAGCAGCAGCAAACCCGATGTATGGAAAATATGATCCGTTCAAAAATATCACGGAAAATGTAAATCTTCCAATTCCATTGCTTACAAGATTTGATCTCATTTTTGTAGTTAGGGACGTACCATCAAAAGAAAAGGACACCAGAATAGCAAAACACATACTTAATCTTCATAGAAGCTCTATTAATGATACGAAATCACTAATCGATGTAGATATTCTTACAAAATATCTTTCATATGCTAAAAAAATAGAACCGGTTCTAACAAAAGAAGCTGAAGATAAAATTCTAGAATATTACATGAAAATGAGAAATGTTGAATCTGAAGGAATGATAACTGTAACTCCAAGACAGCTGGAAGGACTGATCAGATTGTCTACTGCTAGGGCAAGATTGTTAATGAAAAATGAGGTTGACGCAGAAGATGCGGAACGTGCTATTTTCTTAATAGAAAGCATGTTACAAGATGCTGGTGTAGATGTAAACACTGGTCAGGTTGATCTAGGAGTACTACAAGGTAAGCCACACAGCGAAGTCTCCAAGATGCAGCTATTCATGGATGTTATGAAATCACTTGAGGGTGACGAAAAAAGACCTGTTGAAGAGAAAACATTTGTTAAAGAACTAGTAAAAACAGGCAAATTTACGGAAGATGAAGCACGTAAATATATCAAAAAACTTCAACGTGAGTCAGCTATTTATGAATCAAAACCCGGCCATTATAACCGGGTATGAAAGTATCGGATCTTAACTTACCAAAACCTGCAATTGAACTTCTACATAAAATCGGATATGATGAACTTTATCCAGCCCAAGAAGACAGTGTAAAAGCAGGCATTCTAGAAGGAAAAAGCGTACTTGTATCTGCGCCAACAGCAAGTGGGAAAACACTAATCGCTACACTTGCCATAATTAATCATCTTTCCAATAAAAAAGGAAAAGTAATATATCTCAGTCCACTTCGTGCTCTAGCCGCAGAAAAGTTTTCTGAATTTCAAAAATTAGAGTCTATATATTTTGGAAGAAAGATAAGAGCTCAAATATCAACAGGCGATTTTGATAATGCAGACAAAAATCTTGAAAAAAGCGATATAATTGTACTCACAAATGAAAAAATGGATTCACTTATTAGACATGGTGCAGAGTGGCTTGATGATGTAAGTCTTGTCATTGCTGATGAAGTACATCTACTTGGTGATCGAGATAGAGGTCCAACACTTGAAATCGTTCTAACAAAACTAAAGTTGCTGCAGCAAAAACCACAAATTCTTGCTTTAAGCGCAACTGTTACAAACGCAAAAGAAATCTCTTCTTGGATTGGGTGCGATTTGGTAGAAAATGATTGGAGACCAGTACCATTATGGGAAGGAGTCTATGATGGTGGCACAGTAAGAATGCAGAATGGGAAGAAATTTGAAGTTGAGACTAGCATGAGAGGTCCATCAGTAGATCTAGGCATAGATTCTATAAAAGATGGAGGTCAGACAATTTTATTTGCTGAAACAAGAACACGTTCAGCTACACTTGCAGCTAAGGCCGCTGATGTTGTAGGTAAAAGCCTTGATGAAGATCAAAAAAATGAACTTGATAAAATATCGCAACAAATCCTTGAAGGCAATGAGCATACAGATCTTGTCAAAAATCTTGCTACTCTTATCAAAAAAGGAGTGGCATTTCATCATGCTGGTCTTAATCAGAAATGTCGTGAAACAATAGAATCAGAATTTAGAAATGGAAAAATAAAGTTACTCGCATCCACCCCAACTCTCGCGGCAGGAGTAAATCTGCCAGCACGACGTGTGATTATATCAAGCATAAATAGGTATGATGCAAAATTTGGTGCAAACAAACCCATAAGCATTCTTGAATACAAGCAGCTTTGTGGCAGAGCAGGAAGACCACAATATGACGAATTTGGTGAAGCCATAATAATTGGAAATTCTAACAGTGACGAATTAATTGATTATTATGTAAATGGAACTCCAGAACCAATATTATCAAAACTAACAGACGATAGAGCCTTAAGAACTCACATCTTGAGTTTAGTATCAACAAGTCCTGGAATCAAAAAGGCGGAAATAATCGATTTTTTTGCAGAAACTCTTGCAGGTTCTCAAATAAGAAAACCTACTATAAAATTCAAGATACAAATTACAGCGGATTATCTTGAGTTAGAAGAGCTAATCAAAGAAAAGGGGGATAGATTTGTAGCAACTGAATTTGGCAAAAAAACTTCCATGCTTTACATTGATCCACTAACAGCTGTCTCTTTCAGGAAAGCATTACAAAAAACTTCAAAGCGTAAAAATCACACTTTTGGATTTCTTCATCTTATTACAAATTGTGAAGACTTTTTCCCTAAATTTTCCTTGCGTAACAAAGATTACGAAACCATAGGTACATTGCTTGAGAATCATACATCAGAATTAATTGATCTTATTTCAGAGTATGAATGTTCAAGAAGTCTTCTGGCTATACATGCATGGATAAATGAATCAGGTGAAATTTTCCTTTCAGATAATTTGGGAATTGAGTCAGGTGATATGCATAGGATGACAGAAACTAGTGACTGGCTTGTGTACTCATTGTATGAACTTGCCAAACTAGAATCTCGTGATGACATCCTCGATGAATTGAATATTCTAAGACAAAGAATTTCTTACGGAATAAAAGAAGAACTTGTAGAACTAGTTAAGATACGCGGAATAGGTAGGATACGCTCACGCGTATTATACAAGAATGGCATCAAGAATTTACATGATTTATCTAAAATTCCAATAAAAGACTTGGCAAAAATAGACAAGATAGGTTCATCTCTTGCAGAAAGCATTAAGGCACAACTACAAAAGGTATCATAATGTTTGATCAAGTCATTCCAGCTATACTGGTCTCAATTATAGCATTTTTTTCAGTCTATGTGATAACACCTTTCTTAATACGCGCGCTAGAGAAAAAAAATCTTACAGTAAAAGATTATAACCGAAAAGGTGGAGCGATGGTACCACGACCTGGCGGTCCATCCATCTTAATTGGGATCATTGCATCAGAGCTTACATTATATGCCTTCTTTCCTACTGCTGCAATAGCCACCATTCTCATTACTACTTCACTTGCTTTTGTAGTTGGAATAATTGATGATAGAAAGGTTCTAGGTGGATGGTTTAAACCATTGGCTCTTGCAGCTTCTGCCATCCCGATTCTCTTACTTGGCGCATATGATACAAATCTTGCATTCCCACTTTTTGGTTCATTTAAAATCCCTGCACTTTATCTGGCATTGATAATATTCATGATTCCAATAACTGGCAATACCATAAATTCAATTGATGTTTTAAATGGTGTGGCAAGCGGTTTTATGACTATTGCAAGCTTTTCATTAACCATCTCTCTCTTCATAATACAAAATTATGAAATTGCGATAGCAAGTCTTCCACTCGGATTTGTTTCATTAGCTTTTTACAAATACCATAAATTTCCTAGTAGGATATTTCCAGGAGATTCTGGTTCGATAACTCTTGGAGCAATGTATGGTGTTATAGCGATACTTGGTCATGTAGAAATAGTTGCTGCAATAGCGCTTTTACCAGCAGTGATTAATTCATTTTTATTTTTATCCAGTGTAAAACGCATAGTTGAACACAGACAGATAAAAAATCCTACCACTCTTACTTCTGACTTTAAACTCATGGCCACAAATGATAGAGACGCCCCAGTTACACTCGTACGTATGATTCTTGCAGCAGGTCCCATGACTGAAAAACAAATTGGAGTTGCTATTTTCAAATTAGCATTATTCTCTGCATCGCTTGCAATTATTACTGCATTTATGATGGAAATTAAAATATGAATAATTATGCCATTTTCTCATTTATTTTTGTAATGTGGGTTTTAATTATAATTGGAGGAGGATTATTGATCGTATTCACATCAATGATCTCAATGGATGGATATGTTATAGTCGGGCCTTTGGAATTATATCGTGCTTCCATTGTAAAAGCTATAATTGCAATAATTCTAGTGATTATTTGGATTTATGTTCTTATTAAGATAAAGAACTGGGTGTTTCATAAAAAGATAAAAAACTAATCGCTTTCCCAGTCCTTCTTTTTTTTATCATATTCTTCACGGGCGTATTTGATTTTTGCAGGTACTCCAGCTACTACCACATTGGGAGGGACATCTTTTATGACTACTGCTCCCATCGCTATTACGCTATTTTTGCCAACAGTTATACCAGCTTTGATAACTGCACGTGAACCTATGACAACTCCATCTTCTATTGTAACCCCGATGAGCTTTTTGCTTGTTGGATATGGATCGTTTGTTAAAGCTGCTGCAGGTCCAATGAAGACATTCTTTCCTATGCGCGAAAGCGGTGGAATGTAAACCAATCCCTCGATCATCGTATTTTCACCTACCTTTACATTATAATCAATATGTGCAAGTGAGCCAATTTTTACATTGTCTCCTATCTCTGTATTATCACCAACATAGGCATAGTGCCATATGCGAACATTCTTTCCTATCTTTGCTTTTTCGGAGATGAAATTTGTTACCACATTAATCACAAATGCCACGGAGATGATTGTTTAGTTATTTTTTCTGGCAACAAGGATTGATTTCTTTTTAAAAACTCAATATCTTGACTCTTATCCCTTAGTTCATCAGGTAACATTATTGGAATCTCTTCTATGATGGGATAAAATCTAGAACATTTTGTGCAATATATTACTCCTTCCAACACTATCTGATCTTTTGAATTTGATTCAAAAATCTCAAGAGGAAAATGTTTGTCTATTGGGCATGCAAGTATCTCCAACATTTTTTTGTTCATTTCAGGTCTAGATAAATTGGAGTTCCCTTTTGACTAGATAAAAGTGCCGCTTCTGCAATCTTTGTTGTGTTTACTGCATCTTCTGGTTTTATTACGGGTTGTTCTTTGCCCTCACAAGCAGCAAGAAAGTTCCTTATCTCTAAAAGTAATGGTTCTTCTACTTCCTTTCTTGGAATCTCTGAGCCTTTGTCTGTTTCAATCTTCACTTCCTGTGAAATAAAATCCGAAGTTATTATTGCATCTCCACATACTGCATTAAACTTTCTTACCCTTGTAGGAGTTATCCAGTTTGATGAAATGATTGCTACTCTACTATCCTTGAAGCCAAGCATTATCGTTGCAAAATCTTCATGATCATGTCTTATCTTTCCAGATCTTGCAAAAACTACTTCTGGGGTATCATCAAAAAGCCACATGGCAGTATCGATATCATGGACAGAAGTGTCGTAAATTATGCCAACGTCTTTTATGTGTAATGGCATTCTGTTTTCTCTATGAAACTCTAGCATTAGGAGTTCGCCATATTTCTTTGATTTAACATATTCTTTTACTAATGCAACTGCAGGATTGAATCTTTCAATATATCCACACGTTAGAACAACTTTATTTTTATGCGCAAGATTCTGTAGATCTTCTCCCTCATGAGAAAGATAAGTCATTGGTTTTTCTACAAAGACATTTTTCTTTTGTTGTAAAAGAGTAGCAGTAATAGAAAAATGAGTAGAAGTTGGAGTACAAACAAAGGCTGCATCAAATTTTTCTGATTTTAAAAGTAAATCCAAAGAAGAATAATGGTTCACTGAATACTTTGTTCCGAAATCCTTAGCTCTGTTCTGATCCGCATCACAAACTGCAGTTAAAACCCCAAGCTGTGAAAGAATTCGTGCGTGGTTTTTACCCCATCCTCCTGTTCCTATCTGAATGACCTTCAATCTAATACACCGCCGTTATCCAGTGGGCGTACTTTTTATTCTTGCCCATTATTATGTCTGAATAAGTGGAGCTGATTTGCTTTGTAATTTTTCCAGCTCTTCCACTGCCTATCTTTTTTCTGTCGATGGATATGACTGGAGTTATCTCTGCCGCAGTTCCAGTAAGAAAAATCTCATCTGCAAGATAAAGTTCTGTACGGGGAATTTCTCTTTCTATGACTTTGTATCCCTCATTTTGTACTAGTTCTATTACTGATCCTCTTGTTATTCCTTCTAGTGCAGATGAACTAGCTGGTGGAGTTATGATGCTTCCATTTCTTAAAATAAAGATATTTTCGCCTGGGGCTTCACTTACATTTCCTAAATGGTCAAGTAGTATAGATTCATCGTAACCATTGCGTTTTGCTTCTTGGGTTGCTAAAATTGAATTTAGATAATTGCCACCCATCTTAGCAAGAGGAGGTGTTGAAATATCTTGAATACGTCTCCATGAAGAAACACCTGCTTCTATTCCGTTTTTATTAAACAAATCCCCCAACTCAAACATGGCTATGACAGTATGTGTAGGAGCTTCTTCTGTTACATTCAAGTTTATTCCATATTCTCCAACAAAATAAAATGGTCTGATATAACATGATTGTCTTACATTATTTTTTTTACAGAGTTGGATTATAGC
>CAYGLP010000041.1:0-3751 GCA_964350965.1 uncultured Nitrosopumilaceae archaeon
TCTATTACATATATAAATTGGAAAATGAATTTATGGAAAGCAGATTAACTTTTAGTAAGTGGCATGCTAAAAAATCCATTTCTGCTGTCACATTTTTTCAAAAAAAATTTTCAACAGACCCGATAGTTACAGCCATGACTGTTGTAGTGGGCACCTCCCAATTTTTTCATTTTTTTCGAGGCATTAGCCATGCATTTTGTATCTTTTCAAAGCCTACTTTAGGATAGAATAATTCTGCTTCAGGTGATGATAACAGCAGAATCATCACTTCGCTTCCAAGAGTATTCTGTGCTATTCTCAATAACTCTTTTCCAATCCCTTTGTGTTTATATTTGTGATCAACTGCTAAATCCGAAACATAGCAACAATAACTGAAATCTGTTATCCCACGAAGAACGCCTACTAATCTTAGATTGTCTCTTGCAGAAATAATTATGTTAGCGTTTGCAATCATCTTGCCTATCCTGCTGATATCATTAGGACGATGAATGCCAGAATTTTTAAATAAAGTTGCCAGTTCTGTTGGCTTGACATCGTGATTTACAGTATAGGAGATATTCATCTCATTCTTACTTTTGGTCTTGGGTTTCACCCTCGCTCAATTCCTTATCAACTTTATCTCTTAAAGACATGTATCTGCTAAATTTCTTGTTCCATCTGGAAAAGAAACCATATTCCTTTATTCCAATAAACAATCCAATTGCTGCAAGTATTACAGAAACTGAAATGAAGATCATTATTATCACAGTAATATCTGCAGGACTGTTTGACTGAAATGGTGCGTCATTTATTATCACGAACCGCTGTACTCCAGCTACAGGCATCATATGCGGGGCTGGCTTGGCTGAAATCCACAAATCTGCTTGCGGAACATCTCCTTCTGTTACAAAATCCCTTTCAAACTTTTTGATGATTATGCCATGATTAAAGCGTGGATCGGCGGGTGCCATAGTAACACCCACTTCTGATGCAGACATGGAACTATTGTAAAACATTGTACTACGGTTCAGATACACCAGATTTGGCGCATCAGGCGCAATGAAAAGAAAATCGCTTGCAGGCAAAATCGGTGGCGGTGCAAGCAGTAATCCTGCCATGACAAGCGAAATTGGTGCGATGATAAACGAAGACGCAATCAACAACATGAAAATCTTTCTAGTTCTGTTCATGTGAGATATCAGCTCGTCTAGTATCTCCACTATGCTAGAATCCTTTGTGGTGGCATTATCTTCTGGTTCCGACATTTCTTAGATCTCCTCCATTATTCTTAAAACCCTTCGCTAACTTTGTTACCTGTGTCCTTTTTCCTTGGAAACATTTCCTCATATGCATCAAGAATGTTTTTGCAAAATTGTCGTCCCTTCTCTGTGACATTGTACTTGATTATGGTCTTGTTTCCCCATTTTTCTTCAGTGCGTAGTATGATTCCTTTTTTTTCCATGTCGTCAAGTATGTCCTTGTGTTTTACTATGTTAAGGCCACAATAGCTAAGCAGTGTAGTCTGGTTTAGCTCACCATACTCGGATAATGTGAGTATAATGTCTTTTCTTATGTAGATGCGGTCTCGATATTCATGCACCAAGTATCATCAATTCCAATTGTGAAAATCTGTCATGTCGATTTATTGTAAAATCAAGTGTTGCAGATTAAAAATCATCTTGTGTCCAGTAACATTGTTACTTGTCAGCGTTAGTTTTCAAAGTTTCGCAATTTTTTATATGTAATTTGCAGTTGATGTGCCTGAACATGAACAAAAACAGTTCAAACAAAATAACGAACGGCAAAACACTTGCCATCGTTTTGAGTGTGGCAATGATTGCTACATTTAGCACTATGGGATCGGTTATGGCTGGCTCTAATGAGACGTCTTCCCCAGACGAGCCTGCCGATTTCATAGCAAAGATGCCGCAGATTCAGGGTTCCATTGATGTGGACAAGCTTCTCAGCTCTAGTGTAAAGACAACATTTGCAGACGCTGCAAGCACTGCCTCATTTGCAGTAAATGACGGAATGGTGATTTCAGGAAACCTGCAAGTATATCAGGGCTACTATGTCTACAGCTTTGATGTCAAAGACGGCGACAACAAAATGTATCAGATACTAATTGATGCAGGAAACGACAAGGTGCTTTACACATCAGAGGGATTTGACCATCGAGCTTTTGGAATCGACATGCACGGCCCAATGTTTTTCAAAACAACTCCAATAGGATTTGGCTCTGCAATGGACCTACATGAAAAGGCAGTAGCAATATCTGTTGCACCCGCAACAGAATCCCAAAACAAGTAGGATAAAACCTACTTTCCTTTTTTTATTTTAGATCTCTAATCCGATGGTAATATACTACCATCATGGTCTTATTTTGGGTCCATCTTTGTAAAAATGTCAAGTTTTGATTGGCTCAATTCTATAAATCGCAATTACTGAAATTTATACAGCTATCTTCTAAAACAGTTTTGTTTGTGGCGTCGCTGAAGCATGTGTTACTTTAAATAATAAACTAAATATTTTGTTTCTTATTGGCTTTATCGAGTATTTCCTTAAAACACGAGTACAGATCCGACAGAGACGATCTTGTTTCTGAATTTTTTATTCCGTGTCTTAGCAATTGCATCCAGTTTGATAGATCCATCCAGTATGCTACAGCCAAAAGCGTCAGTACACTTTCAGCAGGTTTTAAAAATTTTGCAAAAAACGAAGCTAAAATCAGAATAATAACCGGTCACAGATTCAAGCCCGATGAACTTACTTTATTATCCAAAGTTTTCTACGGTGAAAAAATGGAAAAAAGACCAATGGAACATAACATTGAAGACGGTAATGAAATTGAGATCTTGAGAAAAATCGTTCACAATAACAAGCTAGAAATAAAAATTGCAATACCTAACCAAAATGAGTTTAGTGGATTCTTTTCTGAAAATATAGGAATTTTTAAAGATTCTGAAAATAATGCAGTGGCATTTACGGGAACCTCAAATGAGACATTTAGTAATCAAAATAGAAACTTTGAATCAATTGATGTTTTCACTTCATGGAACGATAAATCGAGGGTGGAGACAAAAATAGATGACTTTGAGAATCTGTGGAATAATAAAACAAAATATGTAAATGTGTATGATTTCAGTTATGCAGAAAAGCAAAATCTTCTAAAATATACTGTATAATGTGCAAATTCTGTTTTTAGATTTTTGTATTAGAGAATGATTTTAAACTAAATCGCTGATATGTCATGCGATATTCTTAAATGTGCCCAAAGTAAAGCATTTTTGTTAATGAAGTCTCAAAGCATTTTTGTCTTGATCATACTTCTTACAGGAACACTTGTACCGGTTGGATTTTCACATGGACAAGAAACTGACCAAATGGATACAACAGATAATGAAAATGTTGGTCAGGACATATCGATTTTTGTACATGAAGCTGTATCGCTTTTCAAACAGCAAAGAGAGGATACACTAAACACAATCAAAGAATGCCGCGAGAACATACAAAATGCTTCTCCGGAAGACAGGCAACAGGCACGTGAAGATTGTAAAACTAATCTGGATGCAATCAAAGAAATGTACAAAGATGTCAGAGAACAGATGAGGGAGTTGTTCAAAGAACACAGAGAGAATGTCAAGATGTTAATGAAAGAGGCTAAAGCAACCGTTGCAGAAAAAAAGATGAAAGCAGAGAAAGAAACAGAAGATGAAACTGAAGCAGAGGATGAAACAGAAGAAGAATCAGAAGATGTTGAAGACGTAGATGA
>CAYGLP010000041.1:3851-8163 GCA_964350965.1 uncultured Nitrosopumilaceae archaeon
AGAAGATGTTGAAGACGTAGATGAGGAAGAAATTGAAGATGAAAACGAAGATGAATCTGAGGAAGAGTCTGAAGAAGATGAGTCCGAAGATGACGAGGAAGAATAGTAGCTTAATCTATTTTTCTACTAGTTTTTGTAATGAAAGATCCGCAGGCAAAGAAATATGTGAGTTTATCAAATTTCAAACTGACATATGATAAAAATAGCTCGAGCTGAAGAGCATTATAGAAGTAAACAAGACTGGCTTGATACTACTCATCACTTTTCATTTGGTGAATATTTTGATCCAAACAAAATGAACTTCGGCCCGTTGCGTGTATTCAATGATGATATCATATCACAAGGCAAGGGATTTGGATTTCACCAACATGCAGACATGGAAATTGTTACCTATGTTATTGATGGCACACTAGAACACAAGGACAGCCTTGGAAATACAGGAGTGATATCAGCTGGCGAGGTGCAAAGGATGAGTGCAGGGACTGGAATAATGCATTCAGAGTATAACGGCTCAAAGACTGATTTTGTTCGATTGTTGCAGGTATGGGTTTTCCCAGAAAAGAAAAACCTTGCATCTTCATATGAGCAGAAAAAATTTTCTAAAAAAGAGAGGCTAAACAAATTGTTGCTTGTTGTTTGTCCAGATAATACCATGATTGAACCACTACACGTACACCAGGACGTGTACTTTTTTGTGTCATCGTTATCAGAAGGTGCCAGAGTAGAACGCAAGCTTGATCTTTCTAGAAAGGCGTATCTTTTTGTCATAGATGGAAAAATTGAGCTAAATGGAAATGTAATGAAAACAAGAGATGCTGCAAGAATAGAAAACGAGAAAAACTTGTCAATTGAAGCTACGATGCCAACTGAGCTTTTGTTAATTGATCTTCCTGAAAAATATTCGTATAATCAAGAATAAGCATCATCATTTGGCGCACAACAATCATGTGATTTTCTCATGTCTGTACCTGTTTTTGATGTATCTGGCATGGTATGTCCCATAAGATGGTGGAGAACTCATTAAACCGTCATAGATCTTTTTTGATACTCCAAAATACCGATAAATTCCGCCATGATGAAGTTCTATTTCTAGTATTTGTTCTGATTCATCATATCCAATCGATCTTATACTGCCAGACTTGACTCGCATTCTTTCCATGTTTAGTCAGCTATGGAATCATTCATCTATTTGGCTCTTGATTTTTTATTTTACTCTTAACCCATTAGTTCAAAAATTGTCAATCTATATGAATAAAACTAGGGGAAAGAAAAGTAAAACTTGGCTGTTTCCACCAAGGTTAAAGAATATCCTTGTATTTCATGTCATACAAACTGCTGCAAAGAATATACGATATTTGTTAATGCGCACAACATTTACAGACTTTCAATCAGACTTGGATTAGACCCAGAGAATTTTCTTGAGATTTATGGAGCAAAGGATTTTGATCTGGGCATAAAGGTAAAAGAAGGTCTAGTAGATCTTGCTTTAAAACAAAAAAATGGCGGATGCATATTTCTTGAAGAATCTAAAGATGTCTTTCGATGTACCGTAAATGAATTCAAACCAGGTGTGTGCAAATCATATCCCTTTCAGCTTCAAGATGGAAAATTAATCCAGATGAGTGATAAAATGTGTCCTATTGACTGGGATACAAAAGAATTTGAGACGATGATAGCAATTCATCTCAAAAAAGACGAAGATGAATGGAAATTCTATAATGAACTTATCTTGGAATGGAATGCAAAGCATTGGATAAAAAAACCGCTATCGGCATTTCTAAGATTTATTCTAGACAAAGTGGCACTTTCTTTAAAATTTGATTCATTAAATGCATGAAAGATTATGTGTATAGTTCTTTTTCTAGCTCGTGTAGTTTTTCAATTCTTTTAAAAGTCAACGGATGTGTTCTAAAAATCTCACCAAACTTGCTAAAGCTGCTTTTTCTTTCCCAGTCCATTGCCTTTTTTACTTCTTCTTCTGAAATGTGTTGATCAGCATAGTAAGAAGAAAATTTAGAGACTTCGTAACTAGAGGCAACTGGATCAACGGCATAAAAAGAACGAAGCGTCGAGTTTTTTACCTCTTGTTTTTGCAAGCTTAATCCATAAGTTATCTTTGCCAATCCACTAGCTAAAAGACTTGGTCTTACCTGATGACCTGCAAAATTATCAGCATAATACTCTCGTAGTCTTGAAAAATTCAACATGAGAAGATTTGTTATAAAATAAACAGCGAATGCTCCTACTCCAATTAAAACAGATGCACCTCCCTGATTTCTTGAACGGTTAAACATTGTAGATATTGCAATAAAATATGCAATGGTCGGTATAACAGATATGATTGTCATTACTATCATGTCGTTGTGTTTGATGTGACCTATTTCGTGTGCAATTACTCCTTTTACTTCGTCTTGGGTCAATGAGCTTAGCAGTCCTCTAGTCAAAGTTAAAGTAGCAGATTTACTTGTCCTGCCAAAGACAAAAGCGTTTGGCATGCCTGTGTTTGCAATTGTAATCTTTGGGATCTTTGTCTTGTTTTTTATGCATATTTCGTGTACTGTTTCTTCAATCCATGGAAATTCGTCTTTGTTTAATGGTTTCATGTTTGTGCTCCAACGTACTATTGTAGGTCCTATTGCCCACTGGATTAGACCTAAAATGACTGCCATTCCAACCATTCCATAAATTCCAATGTTAAAGTATAATCCCAAAGCTGCAAGTAAAGCAAAAAGCAAGCCAAACACCAAGATCATGGTAAAACTCATCGATGCCACAAGTTTTACAATCATGATTTTCTTTGTTTTGTTGTAAATATAATCTGTTGTTGATTGATACTATAATCTATTTTAGAGAAAAATTAGTTTTCGCGTTGTTTTATTCTGAGATTTTTTCCATTATTTTCCATTTATTTCTGAATCGTTCTTATCATATTGCCCTAAAGTTGAATCAAGAATTTCTTTAGATTCCCTTTTTCTTTTAATATACAAGCTAATTCCACAAGCTGTCATTCCTCCTAAAAGAATTATCCCAGTAACAACCCACTCTAGACTCATAACGATTTGAACTTCTTCATGGCTTCCTTTGCTAGTTTTTCTAAATCATCCGTTGTGATTTTTGTAGGATCATCAGAAGCCAAAGCCTTGTTGTAATCATCTTCTGTTGTTTTGATCTTTTTCTTGTCTTCTGTCACAATGTTACAATCACATGATATGATATATCATTATTCCAAATTAATTAAAATAAAAAAAGTCGTGCATATTTTACAATAGGATTCAAAATAAAATGAATCGTCGCGTATAGTCTCTATGTATTATGACTGAGCCGATGTATTGGATAATTAGTAACGGCAGGTTCACCCCTCGCCGAAGCTTGGAATCTACGCCTCCGTTCTATCAACGCCGTCTTCTGCGGCCATCCTTTATCTTGCGAAAGGCTGCCTTTTCTCGGGATAGGCTTCCTCCTTAGATGCTTTCAGGAGTTAGCCTAAATGGCTTAGCTGCTCGGCCTGCCTTGTCAGACAGCCGATAAACCAGAGGCCACGCTGCTCTGTTCCTCTCGTACTCGGAGCAGCTTCCCCTCAAGCAGCCACGCTTCCATCAGGCAGAGACCGACCTGTCTCACGACGGTCTAAACCCAGCTCATGTTCCCTTTTAATAGGCGAGCAGCCTCACCCTTGGCCCCTGCTGCAGGACCAGGATAGGAAAAGCCGACATCGAGGTACCAAACCGCGGGGTCGATAGGAGCTCTCGCCCGCGACGAGCCTGTTATCCCTGGGGTAATTTTTCTGTCACCACCGGGCCCCAATAGAGGGCACACGATGGATCGCTAAGCCCGACTTTCGTCTCTGAATCCCGTGCGTTTGGAGATCCAGTCAGTCCAGTTTTTGGCTTTGCCCTCTTCAGTGGATTTCTGACCCACTTGAACTGAACTTTGGGCCCCTTTGATATCTTTTCAAAGGGGTGCCGCCCCAGCCGAACTGCCCACCTGCACGTGTCCCTGGTCAAGACCAGGTAAGTGATACTGCAAAGATTGTCTGGTGTTACATCGTCGCTTCTTAATTTCCCGAAGAAAATTAAGCATGGCTCCCAGATACGCTATGCAATCCCAACTATACCACAAGCACAAGCTGCAGTAAAACTCCACGGGGTCTTCTCTCCCCAATGGAAGATGATGGACTGTTCGTCCACCTTATGTGGCTTCACCGGGTTGTAGGCGGGGACAGAGGGGCCCTCGTTGTTCCATTCATGCACGTCGGAACTTACCCGACAAGGCATTTGGCTACCTTAAGAGAGTCAGAGTTACTCCCGGCGTT
>CAYGLP010000042.1:0-7646 GCA_964350965.1 uncultured Nitrosopumilaceae archaeon
TTGATATGAGACACTGTTCAATCTTCTACTAGATCACTGTACAGTAAAAGTTGTTTCTGCACTTTTTGATTCGTCTATGACTTTTATTGTATATGTTCCAAGACCAAAGTCCTTTGGTATTTTCCAAACAGTGCTATAACTTCCAATTCCAGTAGACACAATGGAAAGCTCTGTAATTTCCGTCTGGTCTTTCAAAATCTTTATTATTATAGTGTGAGATACGCCCACTCCGCTACCACTGATTTGTACAATCTCATCTACCTTGTAAGCACTCTTGTCTAAATGAATTGTAGTGCCTTCTTCGATATTCTGTGTTATTGTGAGATCCTTACTTACATGGTTTATGCCACTGCCTGCTTCAAGCTTCCAAACTCCAGCTTGAGCATTCAATGGAATTCTAAAAATGGATGATGAAAAGGTTCCTTGTTTATCAGTAAGCACGTCCTGAGTTTTTACCTTAACACCATTAGGATCAGACAGACTTATGGTGATAATGACATTGGGGTTCGAATTACCTATTAATAAAATAGATTCGCCAGGACGATATTTCTCCTGTAGCGTTCTTAGAGTCACAGATCCAGTACTAGTCTGTAACCCAACAGAGAATTTGTTTTCAGCATGGACGTTTCCTCTACTAATTACTGCAGTATAGACACCAGATGTATATCCAGTAAGGTTAAAGGTATACGTACGATATCCGTCAACTCCTAACGAAAAACTTTCGGCAAATTTCTGTTTGTCAGATGGATCAATTATAATTAAACTGACTGTTGCTAAAGGTGGTCCTATTATGTTGATCTTAGGATCTTCTGTTGTTTTGTAGTTAAGTGAATCCATAGTTGCTATCAAGGGCTGTGATGGAAATTGGCCCACCCCAAATAGCAATGTGGCAAATTCATTTCCCTGTGTTGCAAGCAATACATACGTTCCTTCTTTTACTGCGAAATCTAGACTATAATTAAAAGTCAGTGTGCCATTAGCACCTACAGATATGTTTTCTGAATAGACTTCCATGCCAACTGGGTCACGTATTACTAACTCGATTTCTTTATCTGCTATGGCAGTACCATTGATTGTTACAGTTTCACCTGGATCGTATTTCTCTTTTAATGGTGCTAAATTGATCTTCTGTGTTGTTTCTAAAACATATTTGTGAATAACCGTGTCTTTTCCATCTGTAATGGTTATAACATATTCTCCAAACGCTCTATCTGAGGGAACTTTATGCTGTGTAGAATAATTACCAGAGCTATCGGCCTTAACTGTGTATGTTGTTAGAACTTGGCCATCTGAGTCTGATATTGAAATAGTTAAAGTACTGCCGGGTGTAGAGGTACCTGAAATAGTTTTTTCCTCTCCTCTATGATACACGAAATCAGCATTTACCGTTAATGTGATATCTTGGGTGATTCTACTT
Source organism: uncultured Nitrosopumilaceae archaeon (assembly GCA_964350965.1). Lineage (GTDB taxonomy): Archaea > Thermoproteota > Nitrososphaeria > Nitrososphaerales > Nitrosopumilaceae > UBA8516. The sequence goes on from CAYGLP010000042.1 coordinate 1,418, forward strand.
GCAGCTTCTTGTATCCTTAAACTCATTGATTTTTGATTACCTCCTTGATCTTTTATTATGAAATCTGCTCTATCAGCTAGTTGATTCTCAGGAATCTTTGTGCTTACAATAAAGTTTCCATCATCACCACTTACAAAAGAATCAATTTTAACATCATTGATGTAAAAATTAAGATTTTCATTTGGAGCAAAATTTTCTCCAATAATGCGCAAAGTAGAACCAACACGTGGTATAGAAGGAATGATCTTGAAAGTAGAGCGTTCACTTATTGCTGACACTCCAGTTGTCCCAGTTTCTACTTCATGTGGTAATTCAGTTTGAGCTCCTACTGTAATTCTTCCACCAGAGCCTAACTCATCGCCTTCTTCATCTAATGCTTTCCAATTAAAAACTGGTTGTGATTTATCGGTTTTTACTCCAAATTTTGCACTTTGACCAGGTTTTATTGGTATTGTAGAAGTAAACGTTATGGTATCTGCATCTGTCTTTTTCCCAATCCAGCCTCTTTCTGTTTTAAATGATTTGAAACTTCCACCCTCATCAACTTCTAAAACTACAGATTTAATGTCAAAAATATTTACTTCATTATTTTTGTACTCAATAACTGTTGTTTGATCATGATTTGTAGCTATTACCGTTACTAGCTCATCTGCACCACTAACTTGTGAAACACTAAACATAAAAAATGAAGCAGAAACAAGCAATATCGCAATAAAAATGCCTTTGACGAGTATATCTTTCAATAACAAAACAAAACTGTTCTCCAAATTAAATCTTAAGTATCTATAATGCATTTTTTCGTTTTTCTTGATTTTTGGTTAGTATCTATTATGAGTAAAGTACTAATTCTAGCTATTTCTGAAAAATTAGCTTTATTTTGAACTGACAAGAGTTGTCTCAGAAACAATATTTTGATTCTGTCTTATTCTTTCTGCAATCAATCGGAATATTGCCCTGAACTGATCTTTTGTTTTATCGGACAAGAAATCTGCCTCATTTGATGCAATTTTTTGAGATATATATCTACAAATCTCTTCTGGTTCGAATTTCTCCCATCCTAAGTGTTGATTTGCACCCCAGATCTCATTTAAGTTGTCTAAAATACTCTTTTTGCCTTTTGCAAGTATATCATCACGCGTTAGATTGTGATACCCTTCTTTCCTCAGTTTGATCTCATAAATTTGGTTTACTGCATATAGATAATCTTCAACAACTATCAAATCTTCCATCACTTGTTTTGGCTGTCCACCAAGTTCAAAAAATATTATCTGTACTGATTTGAAGTTATTTGCTAGTAGTTGTGTAGAAATTTGGTGTGACAATTCTGTATTGTCCAGAAGCACAAATGTGTTATATCCGTGATTTCTATAAAATATTGAAAGCGGTAGAACGGAATTCTTGTTATATGCAGGAACTATGTTAAGCGGATTCATTGAAAGATTTGGATCTTTTAGGAATTTGTCAAAGGCATTTAGATATATTGAATCAGACATTGTTTCAACAATAATTACTGGTCTTGAATTAACACCAATTTCCCTATCTGGAATAGATTCTACAAGACCTCTAGAAAGACCATAAAGTATTGGAACTAGCGTAGAATCATCCGCATTCCAGTAATCATAATAGATGTGACTAAGATGTTTTCTTTTATCAAGCTCTACAACAAGCAGGTTTCCTGGAGTGTAATCAAATATCATAAAGGGTGAGTGCGTTGCATATAGAATCTGGTTAGAACCCGCTAATCCCTTTAACAAGTCTGAAATACCGCGTTGTTGTGTAGGATGCAAGTTTCGTGCAGGTTCATCCAAAAGCAATATTGCTTCTTTTAATTCGGATCTTTGTGTCTCAGCTGCAAAATTTACTATAAACGAAAATGTCCATTTGAATCCCTCAGCTCTTCGGTTCAAAAGACCAGTGTTTGTGACAGTACCATCCCTATGAACATCTGAAATGACAACACTGAGTATGTTTCTAGGATTAAATCTTAATTCCGCATGAATTGGATCCCCCTTCCATGCTGGATTGAGTCTTTCAGTTAGTTTTCTACTTGCAGTATGCAAAAGTTTTATTAGTTTTGATGGGCTATTTTGTACCTCCTCAAGTCTATCAGCATCTAACTCAGCCAAATAAAATAAATTCTTGACAGTTTCTGCCTTGTCAAACTCTTCAATATACTCTAATCCTTTGGGTCTTACTCCTTTAGTTTCTTTCAAAAACTCATCAAGGTCAATACTCCCTAAAATTTTCTTATAATCTGAAAAATAGACAAATCTGGGATGTATCTTGTCCTCTACAAAATTTTCAAGAGCCGAGTGCTCACTTGTACCTACAAGAAGGCTGTCATATGTATGGTCAAGATCTCTGTATATCTTCTCCCAGTCCGAAATTATCTGTTTTTCCTGAGAAGCTATTAGGTAAATTTGGTTGTTAAATTCAGCCATCATGTTGTTAAAAAAATCTCTTGTTCTTGGAGCATGTCCTTCTAAAAACCTTGTATCTAGTTTTATGCGTAGGTGATTTGGAATCGATGATACAAAATTCCGAACCTTCTCTACAAAATTTTCCCAAGAATTAATTCTCTTATTTACTTCTTCACTTATCTTTACATCGCCAAAATCGTACTGTACTTTGGGATTCTTTTGTGTGCGATAGAGTCTAATCTTTTTTATGTTAGTTAAATTTGGAAATTTTTCTTGAATTAGTTTGATTTCTTTTTCACCAAGTTCAAACTCGCCTTCAACTATTCTCATTTCAGATTTTAATTCCTCTGACATTTCGTCACACAAATCAAGATCAGACACTTTTGCTTCTTTGTTAAGCAAAGTAAGAGCCTCAAGTATTGTGGTTTTTCCACTTTCGTTTCTACCAATAAACGCAGCTAGGTCTCCTACTTTGATCTCACCAGAATCATGAATGCATCTAAAAGCACGGACTCTAAACTTTCTAAGTCTCATCTAGCGGCTATTTAATTATCCTCGATTTAACTTATTCGACAAAATTATCTGTAAGACGACACATTATTTTTTGACTAAATAGATATAAGGGAATGAGATTGTTACATAACAAAATGGCAGTGCAAAACACAGCTTTGCTTGTTTTTCTTTTTCCAGTTGTTATATCAATGGCTTTTGGTGCTTTTGTTTTGTCTGGAGTTTTAACACAACCAGATAGAGAACTTAACTTGTGGCCATTTGAAAGTACCACAACATCAACGCAAACAGGAAATGAGGATATCACAATTCAAGGCTTGTCAAAGCAATATTCTGTTTCTGCTCCAATAGAGATTAAAGTCGTAGTCAGCAATTCTGATTTTGACTGCGGTGATCTGTATATTACAATTTATGATGCCAAAACATCACCAAAACAAGTAGTAGCTCAAAATGGCTTTTTCTCACAGTGCTTTTCTACTAATAATTTAGTGCTTCCAATAGACGATACTTTTTCTGAAAAAATTGACAAAGCAGGAGAATATGAAATGGTAGTTGAAATGAATGATAAAGACTACAAAAAGACTATCACAACTACAACCAAGTTCAGAGTTCAATAAACCTAATGCGATGTTATATATTACTTTGAGTCCATATTCAGATATCTATTATTGAGAGATCGTTTATGACCAAAAAGAAAGATAAAAAGCCAATAAAAAAAGAAGCTACAAAAAAACCTGTTATTGAAAAGAAAAAGGTTGTAGAAAAAAAACCTGTTATTGAAAAGAAAAAGGTTGCCTCCAAAAAGAAAGCAGAAGAAGAATTGGAAGAAACGTTTGGTGAGGAAGAAATTGAAAACTTTCAGATCGAAGGCCTTGATATGGAAAAACTCACAACGCGAGTCTGTAATATTGTTGCAGAACGTGGAGAGGATGGTATGCTTCAAAGTGAGTTATGGAAGAAATTAAAGCTGACAAGCAGAGATGGCTCAAGGCTTGCACTAAAACTTGAAAGACGCGGTATAGTAAAACGTGAGAAGATTTTGGAAAATGGCAGATGGACATACAAGCTAAAGATTTCAAAAATGCCAGTAGGTACACAAACAATTGAAGCTGCACCTTGTTTGATCTGTCCAGTGGAATCAAAATGTACTATTGATGGTGAAGTCAGTCCTAGAACTTGTCCATTAATTGAACAATGGGTTATTACTGAATTTACCAATAAGAAAACAAAGAAATGAAATTAATTGATGCAAGACGAGATTTTTACAGAAAACTCGCACACAAAGAAGGTTACAGAAGTAGAGCTTCATACAAACTAAAAGAGCTTAACCAATCATACCGTATAATTGGGCCAGGATTTTATGTGTTAGATCTTGGATGCTCTCCTGGTGGCTGGACACAAGTTGCAGTAGAGCTTGCAGGAAACAAAGGAAAAGTTATGGGTGTTGATACTTCATATGTTGAAGAAATTCCAAATGCGCACATCATAAGAGGTGATATTGAAGATGAATCTATCGTAGAATTGATTTTTGAACATTTTGGAAGAAAAGTAAATGCCGTGATCTGTGATTTGTCTCCACAAGTAAGCGGTGTGTGGTCAGTTGATCATGCAAAACAAATTGCACTAAACTACTCTGCCTCAAAAATAATTGATCATGTTCTAGCATACAAAGGAAATGCATTGTTTAAAGTATTTGATGGTGAATATTCAAACGAGTTTAGAGATTATATAAGAAAGAAGTTTGCAAAAGTTCAGATAAGAAAACCAAAAGCGAGTAGAAAAACAAGCAGTGAACTTTACTATATTTGTCTTGGTTACACTCCTTAGTTTTTTAGTAGATGCATAATTTCATCTATCCTGGCATTCGTCTTAAATCCTGAAGGATTTAGGCTCGTGGGAGATGCATTAAACCCAGATTTCTGAAGTTTTTCAATTGTTTTTTCAAGTGATTTTGGGGCATCTCTCATCTTTCTTGCAATCTCATCGAGCATAAAAAAGGAGGGAGGCATGCCTATCTCCTTTTGACATTTTAACAAAGTTTTCTCACAAGACTTGGTTACTGTAAACTTTGCTTGCTCTGATAACATTGCGTCTACAAACGTTTTATCATACATTTCTCCTATCCAAAGTGGTCCAGCTGATTCTGTTTTCGCATTGCAAATTTCACAAAAAGTACTTTTTTCTTTCTGGACTTTTCTATGACCACATGCTTTACAATGTATGATGTATCCAATATTGTCTTCAGGGTCTGTCTTTACAAGTATCTTGACATAAACTCTGTAATAGTGCATGTTATTTTGTACAAACAAAGGTACAATCTTAACATCAAGCCTTCCTGCTACAAGATGAACGCAACTAAGAATTAGTCTTAACGCAATCTCATTTCCATATTCTGTCCTTACAGGAATTCCATAGTATCGTCTTTTACACGCATCATTGTATAATCCATGTAATACGGGAAGATCTGTGGCAGTAACTGAAAGAAGGCCACCATGTGAAGTTGCACGTATCCCGCAATCAAGATATCTTGATGGCGAACCAAATGGATCGATATCTACTATCGCCCCACGGTTTTCTCGTTTTGAATGTAAGCTTAAAAATCTACATGCTTCATTTTCTGAGAATTCGCACGTGTCTATATTATTTAGCCTTGCAGAATTTTTTGCAAGCTCAAGAGCAGACGGATTTACGTCATTTATGAAAACTTTCTCTATTATTTTTAATTCGTTTGCAACGCGTATGCTGCGAGCTCCTATTCCAGAAAGGCAATCAAGGAAGATTTTAGGTCCTTTGAAGTTTTGTAAAAATGTAGAATATGCCACTATGGAAAAATCTCTGCTCAGCTTTGCTCTTGGATTGAAAAATGCTGGTTGCATTGGAGGCGCGTTTGTCTCAAGTGACTCTTTTGGGACAAGGAGCTTTGTAGTTCCTTCCATTATCTCAACTATATCGTGCATTTGATCGATTTTCAATCTAGTTCTATTATTAGTATAGCCTAAAACGATTTAAGAACGTAAAAAATACGAACTAAACACTCGGGCAAGCCATTGGGGTGGCTGCAAAATTCCTACCAATCTTTTTTTATCTCTGTTGCTGTTAATCTGTTTTTAGGTTCAAATCTGCTACGATTTCATCCTAGAGCAATTCTTATCATGGCTTTATCACTGCTCTGAATCTGACATTTCCATTTGCAACTTTGTCATACGCATCAGCAATATCATTCAACGAAAATATTTCTGTTATAACTTTGACTTTTTGTTTTGCTACCAAGTCTAATGCCTCGTAAAGATACTCTGGAG
>CAYGLP010000043.1:0-7449 GCA_964350965.1 uncultured Nitrosopumilaceae archaeon
GAAGAAAAGAAAAAGAAAGCTTCCGATGAAGCTAAGAAAAAGAAAGTAGCTGAGGAAGCTAAAAAGAAAGCAGCTGAGGAAGAAAAGAAAAAGAAAGCTGCAGATGATGCAGCAAAGAAGAAAGCTGAGGAAGCTAAAAAGAAATCTGTTGATAATCAAAAGAAAAATAATGCAGTTTCTGATGAAAAGAAGACAAAAGGAGTAAAGACAGAAAAAAAGAAAACAGGGGAGTCAGGGAATCAACAAAATAAAATAGACACAATACCGTGGACTCAGGCATCCACAGGAGTTGATGAATCTAAAAGTTCAATCTTGGATAAAACAAAGGCCACAGGATATTTGGCTATAGACTTAGTCCTGAAGACAATTGGTATACCAGAGGATAGATCTAACGCCTATGCACTTTTTGGTCGCTATTTTATTAGTGATGGAAAAACACCGTACGAGCTTACAGAGATCCCTGCTGATTGGCAAGATTGGATTGTAAAACAGTTAAAAAATAAGAAGGATGGAAAACAACATCCGCTTAGCCCATACAATGATGGACCGGCAGATCTAAGAGAGACATTGGGGGGCTTCAATGTTGAAATAATAAAAAATAGTGATGGAACAAGAACCTACAAAATTAGCGACACCTACAACTTTGAATTTACACCAGAAGAAATTAAAAAAAAGACGCAGCATGGTCGTGTTGTAGAGTGGATGGGTCCAACAACAATTCGGTATATGAATAACTACTTGGCTACTTTGGGCGAATATGACTATCCAGACGGCAAAACGAAGGAAAAATTCGAAATCAAAAAACTAGCAAAAGGCAATACGTTAATTTTACCACAAAAATGGTTGCTAGAAAATGGCCTACCGTTCCCGGTTAAAGGAGAGTTTACAAGATAATGATGAGAAGATCACATGCTATACTTGTTTTGATGGTTTTGGCTACAGGTCTTATTTTTGCAGTACCAAATGCGTATGGTGCGGAAACTGAAAAACCAACTCAGTTCAAGTCGTATAAAAATAACAATTATGGATTATCCATAGAATATCCAGTAGGATGGAACGTTCAAGAACTAATCTTTGAGAAAGACAATTGGACTGGTGTTGTAACATTTACAGAACCAAAGTCATCTACCACAAGCTTTGAAATACTTCTTGTCAAAAATGCCATCAAATCAGACAAGGTCCAAGGTCAAGAATATTTGGATAAGATGATTAGTGAATACAAAAATCAATGTGTAAATGCTGTGGCAGATAAGGATTTGTACACATGTTCAAAATTCAATCTCATATCTTCTGCAAGCGGTAACTTTCAGGGCGGAAATTTGTACTCTGCAATATTCTCTCAGGATGTAACAATTTTTTCTATGTCTCTTACACAAATTGTCGGTGTACATGAAATTCCTGATGGGAGGGACAAATGGGTTTTAATAATTACTACAAACAAGGCAGACATTCAAAAATTTGCCGATGTTATCAGTCATATGGAACAATCATTTAAGATATCAGATTTTACGCCACAGACTTCACAAACTCTTCTCAAAACTCCATCCACGACATCACAAACAACACCTACACAAGCAACAAAATATCTTTTATATGAAAACAAGAAGTATGGCTTTTCAATAAAATATCCATCAAACTTACAAAAGGAAGAAAACATAGTAACAGACGATGTTATTCCAAACATGCTACGAATAGTTAGTTTTGGTACTCTTTCTGGATTAACTAACATTGGTGTAAACTTGATCCAAGACGATATTACTTACACCGGATTAAGCGGCCAAAAATTTTTAGATAAAATGAAAGATGAGTTTGGAAATGCGGTTTGTTCCTTTGCTACTAAATCTGGAGCAGATTGTTCAATAGAAGTTTTACTAGAAGAAGGTTTTACTCATAAAAACGGTTACGATGGTTATAGGGGTGCATATGCAATTACAATGTCAGATAATCAACAATCATCTAAGATGATACTACTCATAATGATGTATCCTGATGGCAAAGATGTTTGGACTATACTTGGGGGGGCTTTATCTGGTGATGAACTCAAAAGTATGGGTAAGGAATTAGATAAAATGACTGACTCCTTTACAATTTATAACTATCAGGGAATAACAAAGAAAACTTCACAGTCATCTACAAAACAAACAACCCAGTCTTCAAGAATTACAGAATCAAGTGTGGGATCATTACAGATAAACTCAGGCGAGTTTACCGTTTCTAAATATTCGCCAGCTGAAGTAATTGTATCAGGCCATGTCAACTCTTATGAGAGGGGCACTCCACTCATATTAGAAATCATAAAACCCGATAAAAGTAGTACGGAGCAAAAAATACTAGTTACAAAGGATGGCAATTTCAGAGCACCCCTAAAAGTTGACTACAATTGGCCTGCTGGAAACTACCAGGTATTAGCTAAATACGGATCACAAGATCTTGGCTCTGTCTCATTTCTAATAAAAAAATAATAGAAATGCTGGCAAGTGTTCCAATCACTTTCACCAGATTATTTATCAGACATTTTAGTTTTGTAGAAAAAATGTAGTGTAGTGGATAAAATATTCGTGGTTAGTATAAATTAGAGTCATTTAATGAAAAAGATATGAGGAAGTCTGTCGAGAACCTTGCAACAAGCAAGATAACTGGTGGAAAAAGATACCCACTTCGTACCAGAAGAAAATATGAAATGGACAGATATCCTGTGGAAACTTTGAAAGGAGAGCAGGTAACCATAACGCGCAAAGTTCGTGGCAAAAGCTCAAAGACTGCGTTAAAGACAGCAGACTTTGTTAATTTATCGGTTCCAGGACAAAAAGTAAAGAAAATAAAAATTTTAAAAGTTTTGAAAAATCCATCAAACAATGACTATGAAAGACGTGGTGTCATTTCAAAAGGCGCAGTACTGGAAACAGAGGCAGGCCAGTGCAGAGTGATATCAAGACCTGGACAGACCGGCACAGTAAATGCAATTTTAATAAAGTGATACCATGAAAGATTACGAGCATGTCGTAGTCTGGCTTGATTATTTTAACAAGACACTTCCAAAAAAAATGGGAAGACGTGTACCAAAAGAAAAGTGCGTTTTTGATCCATCGCTTAAAGAATTGGCCGATGCTGCAACAGCTGCTGGTTTTAAGATAAAGGAAGAAAATGACAAGGTAAGGTTTCCAAAAAGACCGTTTGTAAGATCAGGGTACATCATTTTGCCAAAAGGGATATCAAAAACAAAGGCAATGGCAAAGATTTCAGAAAAACTGGTTGCAAAAAGGGCAAAACAGACAAAGTAAAAAGCTCTTCTAGCTATTGCTAAAGTAAAGTTGACAGAACTCTATTGATAATGGGGTATACTTTGAGAAAATAATTGCAGGGGGTCGGTGAAGTTTTGCATTTGGCCAGTAGCGGCAGAGTCATTATACGATTGACAACGACAGTGCGCGATGGCCAGCTACTCGTTGATGAAGCTGGTAGGAAAATTGCAAAGGTAACAGAAATGATAGGTCCTGTAGATGCTCCTTATGCGTCTGCAACTCCGCTAACAAACAATATCCAAAAATATATCGGAAAAAAAATTTTCATGGATAAAGAATCCCCTGCAGTAAGACCAAAACGATTCAGGGGAAAAAGATGAATATAATAGAATACCAAACACACTGTCCAGAATGTCAATCGGCTTTAATTGATGACGTTCATAATGGAGAAAAAATTTGTTCTGGCTGCGGTTTGGTTGCAATGGAACAAATGTCAGACTCTGGCCCAGAATCACGATCTACAAATCCTGAAGAAAGGATGAAGACCGCAAGGGCAACTGGCCAGACTACATATTCCCAGCACGACTTGGGAATTAGAACTGAAATCGCGATGGGCACAAAGGACTATAGTGGAAAGACAATAAACGCCGAAGTGGCAAACCAGATGTACAATCTGCGCAAGTGGCAGACTAGAATTAGAGTTGCATCTCCAAGGGAAAGAAGATTAGCAAACATTTTAGAAAAGATAGGAGATACTTGTCAAGCACTGTCACTGCCAAAAAATGTACTGGAATCAGCATCAATGGTATACAGGAATTTTGAAAGTCAGTTCGAAGCAAAGGGAAAATCAGTTGCGTGCATGTCTGCAGCTACCATATACATGGCCTGCAAGCAATGTGATGTTGTAAAATCACTAGACGAGATATGCGCTGCAACCGGAAGCTGCAAGGAACTAGACATGAACGTGAAACTGACAGCAAAATACTACCGAACTCTAGTAATGGAGCTTGGCAATACCACTGCACCTGTAGTAACACTAGACAAGTACATATCTAAAATAGCAAATCTGGCAAAAATTGATGTACGCGTTGAGAGGCTAGCTGCTGAAATAGCACAAAAGACGCAAGACCATAGCCTAGCTGACGGCAAGGCTCCAAACGGGCTTGCTGCCGCATACCTGTACATAGCGTCCATATTACTTGGACAGAGCATGCTGCAAAGAGACGTTTCCAGCATAGCTGGAATAACCGAAGTCACTATACGAAACAGATGCAAGGAAATCCTTACTGCCTACAAGATCAAAGTAACACTGCGACCTTCGTTAGTTAGAAACTAACCCCTCTCTTTCTTTTTGTTTTCCTAAAACCTTAAGTTCATACATAATTTAGAAAAATTTATGGTAATAACGAAAATTGGTGAGTGTATTGTTTGTAATAAAACCAAAGATAACCTAACTGAACACCATGTTAAAGAATGTAATAATGAAATCATGATGGTGTGTGATGATTGTCATAAAGTGATTACTTGGTATCAAGACCAAGCTTTACCAAAATTCAAAGAACAATTAAAAAAGAAAAATGAAAATACATAAATTATAATCTGTTTTCTTTTTCGATTTTGACGTTTCTAATTCTTGTCATTTAGTCTTGTGTGACAAGATGATTTCCTGAATTTTTTTCATGATTGTTTCTACTTCATCTACTTTGGGTAGATTCAGAAATTCGCCCGGCGTGTCTATTTGCAGTTCCCATGTCAGAAAATTTTCATCTATCCAATCCCATGAAAAATTCAATTGATCGTAATCATCACCCGAATAATCTATCGCATCATAAATTTCAGTTTCAATCTCGTTCATATCCTTGTCAAGTTTTATTTTTTTTATAGATGCGGTAGCAACTATTCCCGGATCACTGCCAAATTGGAGCAGAATGCTATCAATGTGTCCCTTCTCTCCCTCAAGAAATGATACGTGAAACCACACCGTCCCCTTTTCCATGTTATAACCACTGTCGTCAATCAGGTAATCACGGTAACCTATAATTTCCCCTATCAGCTCTCCCACATTAAATGCCACTTCAGCATTTTTCATCAGTTTTTCCATTGCAGCATCAAGTGAACTGCCCTCTTGAATGGCATCAAGTAAAACCTTGTGATGCAAATGCTTTGCATGATCAAGAAAGATTTTTACCACGTTTTCTGGGGTAGTTTTCAGCTCTTTTGCCAAATCTGTGAATTCATTGTCTTTGATCTCTATTTTCATTATCTTCCTGACAGTATTCTTAGTGTTAGATAAAGATTGGTTGCATTGAATAATTATTTTTTGTAAAAAAAAGTCACAATCATATTTTTTACAATTTTATTTTTTTCTTGACAAAATCAGCAAATTCTTGAAATTGCATCAGATATTTGATGTCTATTTTTTTCAGTTTTTCTTTCAGTACATTTGATCCCCTTGTGGTGATTTTAAAATTAGATCTTGGCGGGCTTCCTACCAGTTGTGCATTCTTTAGATAAAACTTTGCCCAATGAAGCCTGTTGTGAAAGATAGTTTCATTCCCACTTGGTTTCTGTTCGCTTCTCTCCGCGTCAGTGAGATTAAAGAAATCTGATAGGTATTCTTCTGCCTCCTTCATTGAATGACTTTTGCCATCTTCCAGAAACCTTAGGAATGGTAGCATCATGTCTTCAAAAGAAGGAATGGTCATGTTTGAAAGGCAATTTACAACAATAAATCAATTTGTGTTGCGCCCAGACTTTAGATCTACTTTTTCTATTTGACGTTATGAACACTATTGTTGACTAGTTTAACCTTCTATGGAGGAGTAAACGGGATAGGGGGAAACAAGATACTTCTGGAAGACAAGGACACCAAGGTCTTTCTTGATTTTGGAAAGAGTTTTAGCAGAAGAGCCAAATTTTTTGAAGAATACTTCTGCATCATTTAGTGAAACATCATGACCGTCTTCTGCATATTCCAACAAGGGTAGCAATAATTCCTCGGAAGTTGGAAGATTGTTGGATTTCATGTTTACTAAATAACCTACCCAATTAAAAGAGTGTATGAATATTGTTCTTACACTTTCAAGATCTATGCATGTCCAAGAAAATAGAATGACTGGTCATAATAAAAAATATTGTTGAATGAGAAATGATAAGATCATTTAATGAATCTAATGATACGTTGTATACACATATCCGGTTTTTTTTCAATGTCATGCTCCCAAAATCTGATGACGGAATAATTTTCATTTCTTAGTTTTCTTGAAACAACCTTGTCGCGTTTCATATTACCTTTGATTTTGTCCCTCCAGAATTTTTTTGAAATTTTCTTCTTTGATTCATACTTGTAACCATGCCAAAAATCGCCATCGCAAAAAATCAGTGTCTTTTTTCCAACCAAAAAATCCGGGTTGCCCATGATTTTTGGGTGCATCTTGAACTTGACTCTATTTTGTTTCAGCATTTTTTTCATTTTTAGTTCTATTAGAGTATTCTTTGATCGTATCCTTGACATAACATAGCTCCGTTTTTCTGGAGTAAAAACATCTGTCATATTGAAAATTCAGTGAGCAAGCATTGCTTTTACTTTTTTTGCTATTGCCAAGGCCAACAGTGGTGGAACCGCATTTCCTACTTGTTTGAATTGCGATGATCTAGAGCCTTCAAAAATAAATGAATCGGGAAAACTCTGAATCCTTGCAGCTTCTCTGACAGATATTGTTCTGTCTTGAGTTGGGTGAATGTACATGTATCCGTCCTTTTGCAAGTGTGAAACTACTGTCCACGACGGCCTATCTATCGGAAGTCTCTTCCACTTGTCGTCAAACGAATCATCACTGTAACCGATAAGCTTCCTATCTCTGCCAGATAATTCAGACCATTTCATTCCGGGTTTCATGTGGGAAAAAACTAACTTTAATGAAGAAGATTTTCGTTTATGAGTTTCTCAAAGTATTACCTTTACGAAATGTAGCCAAGATGGCAGGTGTAAGTTCCAGATGGCTCAAATTAATGGTCTCCAATGAAAGTGATAAAATCAAAAGACACAGGTTACTCTTAGAACTATTGATGAAACATGCGTATGGAGAAAAATTTAGCTTAGATGCATGGTTTAAAGAACAACTTACACAATCATTTCCATAAAAATTTACAGATAATTTGTTATTAACTATATTTTTCAACCAACATGATATCTGCCATGTAGTAT
>CAYGLP010000044.1:0-6502 GCA_964350965.1 uncultured Nitrosopumilaceae archaeon
AACTATTAGTTAATTAAAAAATTTTTATTATAAGTGTAATTTTATTAAAATTATATAATAAATGGTAATAGTTAAATCTTTTTATTGGCGTATGATCGAAACTTTTATTAGATATTAGATGACGCGCGAGACTTTCAATTCAGGTGGTGGTCGTTGCCCACGTTGTGGAAAAGGTCCAATGGTAACTGACAGTACCACCGGAGAAATGTTTTGTGGAAACTGCGGTTTTGTCCTTACTGAAAGAGTAGAGGAATCAGGTCCCGAGTGGAGATCGTTCTCCAAAGAAGAACATGAGGATCGAAGCAGAACTGGAACTCCTACTTCACTTGCAATGCACGATATGGGACTTGCGACTATTATTGGTCCAGCAGATAAAGATGCATCTGGAAAACCACTATCTGCTTCTATGAAAAGCACTATTGAGCGTCTTAGGACTTGGGATAGTAGAAGCCAAGTTCATGAACCAGTAGACAGAAATTTCAGACAAGCATTCAGTGAGCTTGACAGACTAAAAGACAAGCTTGCACTTTCTGATGCAGTCATAGAAAAGACAGCATACATTTACAGAAAAGCTTTAGACAAAGGTCTTGTACGAGGCAGGTCAATTCCTGGACTAGTTGCAGCTGCATTATACGCTGCATGTAGAGATACAGAAACACCAAGAACTTTGACTGATGTTGCAAATGGAATCAATATCAAAAGAAAAGATGTTGCCAGATGCTACAGATTGCTTCTAAGGGAACTTGATCTTAAGATGCCTGTAGTGGATCCAATAAAGTGTGTAGCAAGAATAGCAAGCAAAGCTGGATTAAGTGAAAAAACAAAGAGAAAAGCGCTCTTAATTCTAAAAGATGCTGCTGCGATTGAAATTTCTGCAGGAAAGGATCCTATGGGACTTGCAGCCGCTGCGTTGTATCTTTCTTGTGTGATGAATGGTGAAAATAAGACACAAAAGGATGTTGCACAGGCAGCAGGAGTAACCGAAGTTACTATCAGAAACAGATACAAGGGATTAAAGGAATCCCTAAAACTATAATTTTTTAAGATATCTAAGATTATTTTTAGTTAATGAAGAAAGTTGCAATAGTTATAATCGCAGTAATTATTGTCATAGTATTTGTTTTATCTTTTGAGCAGAAATCTGAAAAGACCACGGTCTATCACATAACATTAGCAGATCCTAAGCTATACACTAATGAAATTTTCACTGATGCTTTTCAAATTCAAAAAGGAACATACCAATTTAGTTTTGTACCAAATGGTGATAGTCCAGAAACACTTTCAATTACATTAAAAGGTGCAAAGTTTTCATTTTCAGAAGATTTTAAACTTGAAGGAATTCTACATGATACTGGAATCTCTACATACTATACATGGAATTATCAAGGCAGAAAAGAAATTCATTTGTTAGAAGATGATCAACTTGAAATTATAATAAATCCACATGGGAATTTGCTTGGCAGTATATCCCTTGATTTAGTTAAAACATAATTGGCGTGGCCCCCCGTCAGAAGGGCAGAGATTACCTCTTTGAATCGGCTCCAAGGCCGGATTTCATATATCGTTCTGCGGGACCACGCAATTCAAGCAGTAGATTTTGCATCCTTCTGCATGTTTTGTTATATGACTTACAAGTATTTATTACTTCATATTAATTTTTTTATAGATCACTTAATTTTTAACTAAATTTTTCAAGTAAAAATCGACATTTTCCAAATGTCAAATTTGTAACATTTAGTTTTTTGTAAAGATATTGAGTTTTTGAAAGTTTTATCACTTATTAATACATAAAATATTGAAGAGACAGATGACTCTAGATAAAGAGGACAAGTTAGGTAGGATCTCACTTTTTGCAAAACATGCTTTCAAGTACTATTTGGTTGGTGCAAGCGGCATCTTAGTTAATTTGGGAGTTCTTTTTGTTTTGACAGAATTTGTTGGACTGTGGTATCTTCTTTCTTCCACTATAGCGATCTATGCATCAATCACATCAAATTTCCTGCTTAACAAAGCTTGGACGTTTAGGGATACTGTAATAATACAACACAGTTTTCTGATGTATGGAAAATTTATTGGCGTGAGTCTGGTTGGCATGGGAATACAACTGGGATTTAATTATATGTTCGTAGAAAAACTTTCAGTGTATTACCTTCTAGCTGCCTTGATATCTATTGTGATTGCATCGTCAGTGAATTTCATACTAAATCGTCGCTTGACATTTGGGATTAAGCTCTAAAATTAAAGTAGCTAAAGATATCTGATTTTTATGAAGCTTTCTGGAAAGGTTGCAATTGTTACGGGTGGTAGCAGAGGCATAGGAAAAGCTACTGCAAAGATGTTTGTGCAAGAAGGAGCAAACGTTACTATTACAGCCAAAGATCCTGAGAGATTAGAAAAAGCTGCAAAGGATATTGGAGGTGTATATTCTGTGCCAGGCGATATTAGGAATGAAAATGATGTTCAAAACGTTGTAAAGAAAACTGTAGATAAATTTGGGAGGATAGACATCTTGATAAATAATGCAGGTATCTTTCCTCAAGTAAAACCATTACATCAGATTTCAGAAGAAGAATGGAATGAGGTAATTGATGTGAATCTAACAGGGCCATTTCGTTTTACTAGAGCAGTCATACCATTTATGGAAAAAAATGGTGGTTCCATAATAAACATCTCTTCAGATGCAGGACTCAAGGCATTTGAAAATTTTGAAGCAGATGCATACACTGCTTCAAAAGGAGCACTAGTATTACTAACAAAAGCATGGGCCATTGAATATGCAAAATCCAAGATTCGTGTAAATTGTGTGTGTCCTGGAATAGTTGAAACAGATATGACAAAACCATATCTGGATTCAGAATCAGCAAGAAAAATGGCTGCAGCAGAACATCCCCTTGGTAGAATAGGTACTGTAGATGACGTGGCAAAGGCGATTCTTTACTTTGCATCTGATGATTCATCGTGGACTACAGGTGCAATCTTGGCAGTGGATGGCGGAGCCTCCGCTAAATAAATCTCGGACCAATCAAATTAATACATCAGCACTACACTCCCCCTTGTGAACCCAAAGAAAAAGAAGAGATTAGAAATAATCACTATGCTTTCTCTGATCTGGTTTGTCATTACACTACCATTACCATTTATTATAACAAATCCTGATGTAGCACAAGGTCAGCTATTCATAATTTTGCAGCTTACTGTCATGATTTCCATTCCATTTATCATACTAGCTGTTGCATGGACTCTCAAACCTGAGCTTACTACATAAGTCAGGTAAGAAACTCTTCTGCACCTAGTCCCTCTGGTGTGATTTTTATCCAGCGGTTTCTTCCTATTTGTTCAATTTCAACAAACTTCCACTCACGCAAAAGAGGCTGGATTATGTTTTTATCAAGACTTGCAAATCTTGCCTGTTGAAAGTTCTCTTCTCTTGCATTTACTATTATGAGTCCATTTTCATAAGCAAGCTTTGCCATTTCTTTTTTAGTTATCTTACCACCATGTTCTTTTATTATTTTTAATGCTTGAATAAGTACAGATTTTGGAGTATGAATTTCGTATGCTGGAAGCTGAACCAGTGTTTTTAGTCCAGAAGAAAGTTGAGCGTCTTTGACAGTAGCATAATTTTCGGGTTCTGCATAATAGGGTGTAAGTTTGTTTTTTCCTTTAAACATCATGCATGCCATCATGCATGCAATTGCCTGAATTTTTGATCCGGAAGAGACATTTACAAATATGTCGTTTTCTTTTTCTTTTTGTACTATTTCTTTAACAGATTTTAAGATCTTAAAAGGATCAAATCTATCTGAATAGACTACTTGAACCTCAATCTTTTCTTTTTTTAGTTCAGTTTTGATCTTTTCCATGTAACCTTTTGCTTTATCTTTTGATGGATTATCATGCATCAAAAGCCAGATCTTGTCTGCCTTCATCTTTTTAGCTGACAGTACTATTCTGTCTATCTCAAAGCCAACAGGGGCAATATGCACACGTAAATTTGCCAGACTAGTCATCATAGTATGTATAGTTTGCATACTAATCTCATCATATATAATAATTCTGTAGTCTTTAATTCCCATATGAAAGCGATTTGCAAGTTAGAAAAGGAAATCGAGATCCATGTATTTCCAGTAGTTAAATCGGTCTTTGAAATAAAAGAATAACTTCTAAAATTCTATTGTGTAACTTTGTAAATGGATTTTAATGATTGTGCAAGTGGTAGTGGATTATCAAAAGATCTCCAGGCAAAAATTTCTACTGCATATGTGCCAGACTCAGCTGGAGACCAAAACTGTGATACGCTAAGTTTTTGATTTATTGTAAGAGAGCCCTTAAACCATGAAAGTGCTACAATAGTATTGGCAGAATCCTTTACTTGAACTATGTAGATAAAGGGTTGATCATAATCTTGTTTGTTTTCAATTTCTGCAACTACTTGCAGCTGTTGTCCTGATTTTGGTTCTTGTATTGGTAAACCCAAACTGTCTGTCAAAATTACATTTTCAAGTGTGACTTGATGAATTGATGATTCATTAGTTGAGATTACGGCTTCTGTTATTACATCCAAGTCGTCATTGGTATTGTATGGTGATGGTAATGTACGGTCTACATATTTTGCATAAATTCTGTCATCTAGGATGGCATGCAGTCTGTTTCCACTAGACTTGTCATAAGATGTAAACAAAACATTTGCTACAAAAATACCAGAATTTTCACTTGTTTCTACTGCATCTACTATTAGTCCAGCTACATCAGAATCTGAAGATATCTCAACTGTGATAGTATCGCTTGCTTCAGGATTTAGATTCATGTCAGGATCGGTAATCTGGATTTTTGCTGTCTCATCTGGAAGATATGATGTTTTGTCAAAGCCAATTTTACTTTCATTCCAACGTATCTGCGCGTTCTGCGTGAGAACCACGCCGTCTGCAAACTCAAATGATATGGTAATTCCGTCATCTCTGTCTGCTTCTAGAAAACCACTTGTTGGACCTGTACCAGTAGTTCGCGGTTGGGTGTCAATGTCACCATCCCCATCAGCATCGTGTGAAAATCCTGTTAGTATTACTTCACCTGTAAATATTCCACTGCTTGGTGTGGTTTCTACTAACTTGTATGGTTCAAGCTTGTGCCCATGTGTTGATATTTTGATAAAGTATCCTTCTTCATCTCCAATGAAGTCTATTCCATTTTTATTTTCATTCCAGCTTGGTGCATCTATTGTGATTCTAACTTTGTCTGTCCAGCTGTAAACTTGTTTATCAGTAGTAATTGGTGCATATGGATTGTAATAATCTGGAATTGGTTCTGCAAATGTAATAGGAGTGATTAGAAATGAAAAGAGTATGATTTGTACTTGATATTTTTTATTCATCTTATTCTTTCATCCATGGTTTTTCCTCAAGCAAAGCAATTGATTTTATCATATCGTCTATCTTGGTTGTAACAGCAGTCACAGCCCTAAACTCTTCATACATCATCTTTTCTTCTTCGGTCGAAAGGATCTCTTTTTCTGCAATATCAAAGAATTGTTCTTCTTTTGTGATGTGATCGTTTAGGTATATAGCATATGTTCTAAGAAATCTTGCAACAGGCTCTCTTGCATCCTGACCTTGCTTCCATCTTTGCAGATTATTTGCAACATTTCTTGCTATTCTGCGGCCAAACTCATGCTCTATCATGAATGCTCGGATTTCCTTTTTGAGAGAATCGTAGCTTGCAACGCATGGAAAGTATGCATCTTCTTCTTTTGCATAATGTATTGCGTCCAGAAATTCTGCCATTATTACTGTGATCTGCTCAATGTCTGAAAACGAGATATCTTTTCCTGCATAGAGTTTCTTGTAGCATTGCGTGATTATTCTTTCTAGTCGCCTGATCTGAATATGATCTTGACGAAGCGAATTTGTTGCACTCATTCCACTGTGAAAAGAGTTACTTTCTTGGGATTATATTGAACTATTCCAAAGTGTGGTTTTGGTGCACCTACTCCGTAATACCCGCTTGGTCCACCAAGACCCAGTCTTATCAGATAGTTGTTTGATTCTTTAATATCGATCTCTCTTTTAGATAATGTAAAGTTGGATAGTTTTTCGTGTGTCACTTTTAGCGTAGAAAAGATGTTTTTGATTTCTTTGTCTTGTACAAATGCGGTTTCCATATGTTGGTGACCACATAAAATTACAAAATTGTTAACGTGGTTTTTTGCTTCGCCAAACGCAGAAGGTGCTTTGTAGTGATATCCCGAGTAGCTGAAGAACTCATAATCTTCTTCTGACAATCTCTGCCAAGTTTTTTGATACAGCCATGTCTCATCATTGTATGCATTGTTTGGTGTAATCTTTGTTGGATCAAGTGGTCCTCCATGTACGCAAAGAAGGTTGTTTTTTGTATCAACAAATTGTTGCTGGCCAAATGTGCCATCTTTGTTTTGTTCAAAAAATGCAAGGTCGTTTTCTTTTAGTGCCTGATGTGCTGCCCAGCTTGCAAGTGATCTTTCGCTTAT
>CAYGLP010000045.1:0-6248 GCA_964350965.1 uncultured Nitrosopumilaceae archaeon
AGTTTATTTGATGATACTCCAATAGTGCATGACAGCTTTACAGAAGTCCGTATTGCATTTTTTAATTGTTGAGCTAAATGGGCTGCATTTACAAAACTAGCGTCTGTTCTCTTTGAGACATCCAAGTACGCCTCATCTTTTCCAACATATTCAAAGATATCGGCAAATTCCTTTATCACGTCCATTGCTTTTTGTGATATCTCCGAATAATAATCAAAGTCGGTTGGAAGAAAAACTGCATCTACTCCTTCTAGTCTTTTTTTGGCAAACCTAATTGGCATGCCTGATTTGACACCGTATTTTCTTGCAAGATAATTTGCAGTTGCTATTGCACCGCTATCGCCCCCACGATCAGAAAATACACAAACAACAACTGGCTTTGTTTTTAATTCTGGATTGCGTAGTTCCTCACACTGGGCAAAGAAATAATCGAAATCAACATGAAAAACAATTCTTTGTTCCATCTCATTCTAAAACAAAAAAATGCTTATTACATTATCGAATCCAATCATCTAAATATCTTCTAAAAATATGCTAAAACTGATGGATTATCCAGTATCTGCAGAGCAAGAAGGTGTAAAAATAAACCCTGAAAAAATGGAAATAGACAAACTGTATCACTGCATATTCAAAGATAAGGTTCTGCTTTTTTTCAAAGATCAAAATGATATGCTAAACTGCTATGAAATAGATGAAAAAGAATTGGTAAATTCTATAAAACAATCCTCATCATCAGATGAAGTAGAAAACATTCTACAAAAATTTATAGAAAAAGAAAATCTCAACCATTAAATAAAACACATCTTGAGATGGGGCTGTGAGCCGTCCTCCAAACGTGATTTTCATTGGAAAAAAACCTATCATGACATACGTCAATGCTACTCTTACCCTTCTTGCAAACGAACCCACCGTAACCATAAAGGCAAGGGGCAAAAGCATAACAACCGCAGTAGACGTCTCACAGATGATAGTAAAAAGACTTGACGCGGTGGGTTACAAGATAACAGATGTACGAATATTTTCTGAGCGTATGACTTCATTGGATGGGAGAGAACGAAACGTTTCTACCATAGAGGTAAATATCTCTCGAAGCTAAGATGAGTAATATTTCAAAATATGGCATAATTGTGGCTGTGGCAGTATTAACTGCAATTGTTTTGTATAATATCTGGTTTGTTAACAGTTGTCCAATAAAGCACGTGACTGTAGTAAATGAATTGAATCAATACAAAGAAACATCGGATCCCGAGCTCTGTGACAATCTTGTAAACAAAATAATTGAATTAAATGAAGAATGCGGAATTGAAATTGAGTTAATTGATTGCGGTTAGATTAACGCTCCTGTGGCAAAAACAATTCCAAAGTATATTAGAACACAGCTTATGGCAATCATGAAAACACTGTAGTTCTTGTTTGATAGAATTTTTTTTCCTCTTGAAGAAAGAAATGATACACAGCAAAGCCATGCATAATCCATCCATATGTGAAAAACAAACATGATTCCAATTCCTGCAAATGATGCAAGAACAAGAGAATCAGAAATCAGCTTGAACCCGATGGTGAACCACCAGATGAGAAAGAATGGATTTAGTGCACTAAGCACTATTCCTGCAATAAATGGCCCATGTTTTCCTTCAAAAACTGTAGTTGGTTTTTTTAGAACCGATCTGATTTGTATACCTGCAAATACAAAAAGGCTGATTGCTCCAAGTAGTGCAACTGTTTCTCTAAACTGCGGTATTGTCTCAAGTGTAAGTGCACCAATTCCTAGTAAAATCACAAGAGGTAATTCAACAACTGTGTGCCCATATGCCATCTTTAATCCTGTCTTGGTGCCTCCTTTCAGACCGTATGCTACGTTTGCGGCAAAAAGTGGTCCAGGTGACATTACTCCAGAAATGGAAATTACAATTACTGCAACAGCAAATTCCGCAAGCTGCACCATTTTAATTTAAAGATGAAGTTTTGATATAAGCATTTAATACGAAAATATTTTGCAATCTTTATCCATCTTATCTTTTAAAAAATCAAGAACTTCTACATGACTGTTACGATATGCAAATTCTTCTTTTTCTTTTGTAGATGTGTTTATGCAATATCTTTTAGCGGTTTTGTTCAAAAAGATCATATTAGATTTATTTTCTATTCTGATCCCTTCGTCTAGATCAAGGACTTGAATAAACTTCTCTAGTTGATTTTTTGATATCTTTTTTTCTTGATATGTCATCCATACATGGCATCCTTAAGTGGTTCTGCATCTTCTTCTGTTTTTTTGATGTTTTTTTCCACAACTTCTGCTTCTTGTAAAAGCGATTTTAAGTCACAGGCTGTTCCTGGTACAATCTTTGACATTGCCATACAAATTTGTGCACCCGCTCTAAAATCAGGCCCTCTTTCTTTTGAATTAAACAAAAGCACTATTACATTTGTATTTGATAATGCCCCCTCGTTTAGCAAAATTCCTGGAATGCCTGGAATTGTACCATGGGACAATAATGGTATGTCTGCATCTTTTAGCTTCTTTTTAGCTTCAGTGGTACTGCCAACTCCCATGATAAACGAATCATGTTCATCACTTCTGATTGCTGAACTGCTCACAATATAGGTGCACTTGTGTTTATTTGCCCAGTCTAACATGGTTTTTGCAACCTGTCTGTGAAGAGACTCATGCGGAGTAAGATATGATGAAAAAACTGCTACTCTAAGATTGCTATTTACAAATATTCTTGCAGGAAAATTTGGAACCCCGTCTTTTACTATGGTGAGAGGAGGAAAAAGATCAGAATCAAGTACACCTGCCATCTCAAATTGTATGGTGTTTATCATGGATTCTGTAGCAATTGCATTTGCAAGTCCTGCATAAGGAAAACCATCTATTAGATATCCTCCTTCAATATTGATCGGCTTGATTTCTCTTATGGTTATATCAGAACCCATCATTTTTTCTATAGTCGGCGTCCTATTAAATCATGGATATGATTTTATTTGGTAAAAATAAACCTCTCTTGTGGAAACATTATACATACTCATAAACTGCGACTTGGGTTCAGAAGTTGACATAATCAATGAGTTTATGAAAATTCCCGAAGTAAAAGAAGTTCGAGGAACCTACGGAGTTTACGATATCTTTGTTAAACTTCAAGGTGATACAAGAGAATCTTTGGAAAATACCATTACTCACAAGATTCGTAGAATCCCAAAGATCCGCTCTACTGTCACTTTGTCTCCAATCATGGCACAAGGTGGACGATAAATCCACAAATGCTCAAACTGTTTAATTCTTTTTCTTTAGAAAAAGAAGACTTTGAGCCCTTTGATAAACCAGATGTTAAGATATTCATCTGTGGGCCCACATTATATGATTACACTCACCTTGGTCATGCTAGAATATTTTTGACATACGATCTCTTGTGTAGATATCTAAAAAGTCAAGATTTTAAACCTGATGTTCTTGTAAATATGACAGATATTAACCAAAGCGTCTTTAACAAGGCGCTTGATCAACAAACTGATTATTACACCCTAACAAGATTTTATTCTAATGAATTCATGAAAGACCTTAACCTCTTAAACATACAAAGCATCACAAGACTTGCTCACGTATCGGATTATGTTCCAAATATTATAGAACACATCTCTTATCTAATGAAAAGCAAACATGCCTATTCTGCCAACGGCAATATCTATTTTGATACACAAACAATCAAAGACTATGGCAAGATTTCAAAACAATCTAGGGAACAACTAAGATTACATCGTCTGGATATTGGACCAAATAAAAAAAATCCAGAAGACTTTATGCTCTGGAATTGCTCAGAAGACTTTGGTTTTTCATGGAATGGAGTATTTGGAAATGGAGTTCCATGGTGGCACATACAAGATACTGCAGTGGCTTTTGAAAACTTTGGTTTACATTATGACATACATGGAGGCGCAAAAGAACTTGTATATCCTCATCATGACGCTCATCTAGCTCAATACAAAGCAATGACTGGAACAGAAAATCCTGTTAAACGATGGATGTACATAGGACTGGTCTTGTCAAAAGGTGAAAAAATGTCAAAATCTCTTGGGAATATGGTTCCAGCTCGTAATCTAGTGGATAAATATGGTCAAAACTTGGTGCGACTTTATCTCTTCTCGACTCATTATAGAGATGATGTTGATTACAAAGAAGAAGATTTGTTATCTAAAAAGAAATTCCTAGAAAAAATTCATCATGTTAAAAACAAAAAATCTGATAAGACATCATCCGACGTTTCTGATCTTATGAATGATTTTCTCAGGTATCTTGATGATGATCTAAATTCACCAAAAGCGCTTGAAATCTTTGAAAAAATATGCGATTCTGTACTAGAAGATGGTAATATCAGTAATGGAGATCTTGATAAAATCACTGGTATTCTTGGTCTCTCACTATGATTTCAAAGATAGAAGAAAATGAGTTTGGTTTTACAAGTATTTGGAGCAAAATGACAAAATTAGAGTGCGGACTCTTTTTTGCAAATCCTAATCTGCCAAATGACCTCTTTTTTGATAAACTAACAAGCATCACTTGTCTAAGCGAAAAAATGATAGATGAAGCACTTGTTCTATTTAAAAAAAACAAAACGCAATCATTTGTTTATGTTTTGGACAACCAGAAACTAGGAGAATTATTACTCAAAAAAAACTTTCGACTATATGATACGCATCATATCCTAAAAAAATCTGTATCCTCTGAGGTAAAACGTGATTCCGTTCATCATATTACAAGAAAAGATTCACTTTTGTGGACTGAAGTTTTTTGCAAATCTTATGATTGCCTTGATTGGACTGAAGAAGTAAATTCTATTGTACGTAATTCTGTTTCTGATGTAGAATATCTTGTAGATTCAGATTACAATGCTTCATGTGTTGCTTTATATGAAAAAAATTCTATTTTAGGATTGTATTGTCTTGGAACTATTCCAGAATATAGAAAGAAAGGCTTTGCAAAATCGTTAATCAATTATGCATTAAACCAAGTCCTACGCAAAAATTTAGATTTTTTAATGCTTGAAACATACGCACGTGATAATTTACTTGAATTTTATTCCAATCTAGGCTTTGAACAGATTTACGAAAAAAAAGTCTACACTACTTGAGTCTTGAAAGTAATGCAGAATAAATGAATGGAAGTATGGTTGTAGCTTCTGCATGTATTGTTGTCTGTTTTGCTTTTTGAGTTACTTTGCCCCATGAGATTGCTTCTCTTACAAGCGCGCCACTAAGACTTCCATCAAACTCTTGAGCTGTTGTGATATAAACAGCATAATCTAGACCATCGCGATATTGATTCCACCATAACGTGTGATGTTTTGATATCCCTCCTCCAATCATGAGAGCCCCAGATTTTTTTGCTTTGAATATTAATTCTGATAAAATGTCCCCATCTGCTGACACATTGAGTCTGAAATCACTGTGTTTTTGAGTAAAAAGCCAGATTTGACTGCCTACTGCACCATCCATTATTCCTGGAACTATCACTGGTACGTTGTTTTTGTACGCCCAATAAAGAAATGAATCTTCACCTAGATTTTCACCAATCATCTTTGTAATTTCAGCTGTCGACATTTCCTTTTTTCCACCCTTGTAGATCTTTTCAAGAAATGCTTGCATTTTTTCTTCTATTAGAGGACCATAACTATCCATTGGAACAAGCACATTTCCTAGTCGGTGTATGTGTTGATCTGCAAGCTCGCTGTCATCAAGTGTAAACGAACCCTCTAAATAATTTGAAAAATGTCTTGCAATATCATGATCTAATGCACCACAAGTGGTTATCACAACATCAAACATTTTGTTTTTTATCATGTCTTTTATTATTCCTCTAAGTCCAGTTGATGTTATAGCGCCAACAAAGGAGAGAAACTTTAGACACTTTTCATCCTCAACCATCACGTGTAAGATGTCAAGTCCTTCAACAAGATTTCTTGATTCAAAGCCGCCAGACTTTGACATTTCATCAAAGATACTTTGAATGTTGTCTCCTTTTTTGATAGAAATATCTTTTACTGGTCTGCCGGGTTTTATCACAAACCCTGAATCAAGATCGGGTTATAAAATCCTCTGCACCAAAGACTTGGTAGAATAACAAGTAATTAATATGATGGAATAATTTTCGTAAATATCGATATAATTTGGGTAAAAAGATTCGAATAGCAATAGCAGGTGTAGGAAACTGCGCTTCTGCTCTTATACAAGGAGCTCATTATTATTCAAAAAAC
>CAYGLP010000046.1:0-6054 GCA_964350965.1 uncultured Nitrosopumilaceae archaeon
ATCTGAGATGATGCATACTGATCCTTATTTTCTAGAAATTTAATTCTCGAAATTTTATAATAAATCACTTCACCGCGTCTTTCTATAACTGCAATAATGGGTGCTTTCCCCATTTTTGTTATTTGTTCTATCTGTTTTTGTAGTAATCCCATTTTTTCTCGTTTTCCCTCACTTAGTCCAAATACTACATATTTAGCAGCTTTCTCACCAAATTGTCCTCTTTCATATACTCTAAAATCAGAACCAAACCCAAAACCATCTTTTGCTATATACCCTTTTGTTCGGAGGTCACGATAGATTAGAAATTTTGTTAATATGTCATTATCAAATTTTATACATTCTTGCATCATTGAATCAAAGTTAATTTGTTGATTTTCTCTTATCAGTTTGAGTTTGTCAGCGTATAGAAGATATAGAGATTCAAATGGTTTTAAGAAAAATTTTTTCTTTATGATTTCTCCAAAGCCTTTTTGTTCCAAACTGTTTTGCATATTTTTGTCTGAGATCAAAGTATGATCTTTTATCAATACTCCTTCTACTTTGGATTCGATATCTGACATGTCATTTCAACACGTAGTTTAACAATATAATACTACGGCCATGATCTACTCATATTCTGAGTTAGACATTAAAACAGAATCTCACGGTTAAAATATGGGTCTCAGAATAAACAATCAAAAGTGTTGTTATGCACGGAGCAAATTATAGAATTGGTAATGGTCAACCGTATACAAGAAAGAAGTACATTAAAGGTAAGCCTCAGATAAAAATAGCAAAGTTTTCTGGTGGACAAAGAGCAGATTATGATTATTGTGTGCAGCTCTGCTCAAGTGAAAAAGTCCAGATAAGACATATGGCAATAGAATCAGCTAGATTATCTGCAAACAAAGCAATTGAAACAGTAACAGGAGAAACGGGCTACTTTTCTACTCTTAGAATCTATCCACATATCTTACTTAGAGAAAATAAAATGATTGCAACTGCTGGTGCAGATAGACTTCAAGAAGGCATGAGGGGAGCTTTTGGGAAAGCAGTAAGTTTAGCTGCACGTGTAAATCGAGGTCAATGCATCATGGAAGTTCATGTTAAAAAAGAGCATCTAGAAGTTGCAAAAAAAGCGCTACATGGAGCTTCAGTTAAACTACCGATGACTCCTGTAATTAAGGTAATTCCTCTAAAGACTACGCCTGCTTAATTTTATAGCATCAAGAATTTTTGCTTGATTTTTATTTAAGATATCAAGAAATTCTAAAAATTCTTCATTTGTAGGATTTCGTTTTAAGATCCTTCTGCATTGGTAATAAAACGAATTGTAAAGTCTGCCAATCACTATACCATAACCAAAAGAATCAGAATGAATTCGTAATTTTTCAAGTGAGTTTATTATTTTGTATATTTCGTCAGAATTTTCTGCGACTTCATTTATTTTCTGGTTGATTTTTTCTTCTATTTTCTTATCCATGTTTTATCTAACTAACGCGTTATTAAAAACAGTATTACCAACCAGTACGCTTTAATAGACTAGAATTTTCTAAATCGTTTAAGCGGTTGTAGTACAGCTTGGTTAATATGCGGGATTGCCAATTCCGCGACCCGGGTTCAAATCCCGGCAACCGCATTCATTGTTTTTTCAGACCGTTTTTAATAATTTCTAATGCGTTAATGGCTCTTTCTGGTTTTGGGAGTTGAATCATGAAAACATTAGATTTACCGTATTCTGAATGTGGTGAAGAAAGTGCAAGCATGGAAGATTCTACAAGAGATTCAAAGAATTCAATAGAGTCATTTGCATATAGTAACAATTTTTCACTAATTCCACCATGTGAAAAATTTAGCAAAATTTCAACAAATACATGTCCTAGTCCATCTTGGAGAATATTGAGATTGGTTTCAACTGATACAGGTTTGCCAGCAATTGTTCTCAGGATATCATCAAATCGTTTTTCTTCAAATATGATACAAGGGACTTTTGTTCCATTGTAATCAAACAAGGTTGTGTCTCTGTGTACTTTTGCAAGAAGTCTTTCCATTTCATCGTTGGTCATAGTTCTGTTCCGTGGAGTTTTTGAGAATTGTTTTATCTCCGGTTTTAATCACAAATGGAGTTATGAAGGCAGTTATTATAGAAATAATCCCTATCATTGGGAACAAAAATGCGCTAACTGCGCCCATATCTACTCCAACTTTCACTATTATGATTGAAAATTCGCCTCTGGGAGAAAGAGCTAGTGAGGAACGAAGCGTTTTGTGGAATCCTTGTCTAAACAAAAATCCACCAAACAAAGTACCTCCAAATTTTACTATCATGGCTATTGCCATGAAAACCAATGCGATCAGGATATAATTTTGTAGCTGATTTATGTCCATAAGTGCACCTACGGAAACAAAAAAGATTGCAACAAACATGTCTTTTATGGGGCTTGCTAGAACTTTAGATACTTCAGAAGATTTTGATTCAGCTACAAGAACACCAGCCAGAAATGCACCAATTCCAACTGATAATCCTACTAAGTTAGAAAATAGGGCGTATCCAAAGCACAATCCAAGTACTGAAATTAACAGAATTTCATGATGCCCAGTACTTGCGACCCGATCTATTAGTTTTGGAATTATTCTAGCACCTATAGTTAGTGTACCAACTATTAATGCAGCAGCAATTCCACTTATGATTATGATGTTTTCAAATGACACATTGTTTACAAGCGCAACAGACTGTAAAGAGGCAATAAGAATTACAGCAATGATATCCTCAACTATGAGAATTCCAAGAACTAGTACTGTCGATTCTTTTTTGAACTTTCCCATGTCCTCAAGAATTTTAATTATTATAGCGGTACTGCTAATTGATAGAGCCGCTGCTAGAAATAACGAGTCCATGAAATTAAGTCCAATTAATGTCCCTATGAAAAATATAATTCCCAATGCAAGAAAGAGCTCTATTGTAGCCATACCGATTGCTACTTTTCCTATTGATTTTATTTTGGCAATAGGAAACTCTATTCCAATTACAAATAGAAGCAATATTATTCCAATATCTGCAAAAACGTTTAGGATTTTAAGATCAGATAGTGCAATGATGCTTTCTACACTAGAAGAGAATCCTATTCCACCAGGTAAAAAAGAGGTCCAAAGTGGTGAAAGCGGGCCTATTAACATTCCCGCAAATAAGTACCCAATGATAATAGGTTGACGGATTTTAAAAAAAGCAAGTGTGACTATAGCAGCTAAAATCATAATTATTGCAAGATCACCTATGAAATCTTCTTTTGGCAATTCAACGGCTGATATTTGAAGAAAAAACTCTTGCATATGATCGAAGGAACTCTTTCATTTAAAAATGGTATGTTATAAAATTAAATTATCATTAAAACAATACATAAAATAATGAAAAGCCTATTTTTTGCACTTTTGATAATTCCGTTTCCTGCAAGTTATGCAGTTATGGAATATACTAGTCTATCCAACCTATATGTGAGAGACAGCATAGCGAAAGTGTCTCCTGGTAGCGTGTTGAATCTTTACATAACAGATAATGATCTTAATACTAGTCCTAAAGGGGCAGATTCCGTAGATACCACAGGCTTGTTAGAATTTACCATTAACGGCATTCCAATAGAAGGTCCAGATATAATGAAAGAAATGTCAGGGAATTCTGGTACTTTTTTTATACAACTAAATATTCCAACAACAATCAATGGTAGATCTGTTGAAAGAGGTGACATTTTATTGATAAAATATAACGATCAATCTGACTCTGTTGGAAAAACAAAAACCATCACAAAGTCTATTGTTATTTCAAAAACTCTATCAACTATTTCCACATCTGCAAAAAATGTGCGAATAGGTGAAAGGTTTCTGGTTCAACTTTATGAGCCTGATTGGAATCTTGACTCAAAAAATCCTGATACCATTCCATTGGATCTGGTAAAGTTTCGTGCAAGTGGCATAAGAACTACTCTAGCGAATTCTGCTTTTGATGCATCTACACCTGGTCTAAGAGAAACAGGACCTAATACTAATCTCTTTGTTGTTAACATAGACGTACCGCGAAAGATTGACAGTAAGACAGTTCAAATTGGTTCAACTGTGGAATTCAGATTTATTGATACATCATCTGCAGCTTCCACTTCAGAAATAGTAAAAACTACACTAAGAATAGGGTATTCTAGATAATATTAACTGTCTTTGCAAGCATCTGGGCTTTTTCGTTGTCAGAATTTATGATTTTGTGATTTGTATATTTAGAGTCAAAATAAATCAGATCCACCATCTTCGATTTATCCATATTCACTATTGTTGCAGAATTAGAACTTGGAATGCGTGTATTAGTAAGAATAACAAGTTTGTCTACAAGTGCAGAGGATTTTGAAATATTTAAAATCTCTTCAAAGTTCTTGCTGTGGTTTTGATTCATTACAACCGCTATGCCTATTTTAGCGCCATACGGATCTTGGTAAATGATGTCAAGTGGTTGATTTTGTTTTTCTAGTTTACCGATGTTACCCATTTCATGAGCAAAGTTTACCAAGTTTGTAACCGCTTTTTTTAGCTGAGAACCAACATCTTCATTATTACAGTTTCTTCTAATTTTGATAAAATCTGATATTGGCACATCCATTATGCTACCTCGCACCTTCAGACCAGGATATGCATGTTTTATTGTCTCATCGATAGCAAATTCATCTATTTTTTCTAGATTAAGCTCCTGCGATTTTTCCATTGCATGATACAGTATGTTAATGATAGATCGTACACTTCTAAAGTCTGGAAATTCATCGTGAAGAACTCTTATCTTTTCTGTAAGATCTTCTTGTGCTTGTTGTTTGAATTTTCCTTTCTTGTCATTGTATTTGATATATTCTAGGACAATTTCTGAAAGCTCATCTACAGAGTTTGAACCTGCAAGATCAATTTTGTAATTTGCTTTTTCCAATCTATCAAAAACTGATGCATTACTGCCTTGAATTTCTGCATAACCAGACGGTGTTGAGATAAGCAGAAGTACAGATGCTGGAATGTGTGCGTTGATTATAGCTTTCACAAATTCTATTGATTCATGGTTCCCATCAAATTCATCTATTTCATACAAAACAATTTTACCAAGAAATCTGTGTGTCAATTTCGAGATAGCAGTTATTCTACCGAGTAATTCTTCTAGATTTTCTACAGAATCAAAGGAATTTGTTATGATATTTGTAATTATTGTCGATTCATAATGATTGAACCACTGTATTAGGAATTTTTTCAGATTTGCAACAGACATAGGTTTTTTTCCTGAAATTATATCCTCTGCTTCTTGTCGTATTGTAACACCAGAAAGCCTATCTATGAAAGTATAATCTAATGCCTTTTTTGCGGAATTGTCACCTTGTTCTGCCCTATCTCGGATGTATTCTAGGAATTTTGTTCTAAGTTGCACAAAAAATTCGTCTTCAAAGCCCTTAACAAGTGCATTATAGAGACTGGACATAGTTTTTGGAGATACTGTAGATAGATCAAGGAATGTACAGATAGTATTGTGCCTGTTTTGTAGATTTCGTACATGAAGGGCTAAGTGCGTCTTGCCTGAACCTACATCTTGAATGAGTGTAATTACTCTAAAGTCTCCATCGTTTGAATCTCTGCTAGATACTTTTTGTGACAATTCCTTTATGCATTCTAAGATAGCTGATTTTGCTTCTTTGTGTCTTTTTCCACCAAGTATCCTAGCATCTTTTTCTGTAGGAGTGGGGCTACTAGGATACGGATTGGTTTCTAATTCATATGCGTACATCAGATATTCCTCACAAAACCGTGTATTAATCCACGCAACATGATGCCCTCTTGACCACCTGAAGAGATTTCATAATGTTCTCTATGTTTTTCTACAAGTTCTGAAGCTAGTGTGTAAAAATGATCGCTTGAGATATGTTTTGATTCACATATTTTTTTTCGTATTTGTGAGAATGACGCCCAACCTATAGATGTTGATGATTCTGTTAGACATTTATCAAATTCAATTTTAAAATCAATATTAGGATTTATCTGATGGAATACATTTATCGTATTTTGTAC
>CAYGLP010000047.1:0-5935 GCA_964350965.1 uncultured Nitrosopumilaceae archaeon
CTATAAATGCTGTCATATATAATAGTCTTATGTAAATATATGATATATATTAAAATAAAATTTATATAATGTCATGTACATTAGAAACTATAAGTGATTATTACATGTTCATAACAGACGAATTTGACAACCTCTGGCGAAGAATGTCTAGGCAGTTTATTAATATTGATGACATCTTTGAGGATCTAAAAGACACAAGCAACCTCCAGACATTTGGTCCCTATTACTATGGTTATACAATGACAATGGGGTCAGATGGAAAACCTATAGTAAGAGAATTTGGAAATGTGAAGCCAAACCTAGTCCCAACATCTGATATAAGGGAACCTTTTGTCGACGTTCTTGCCGACGATAAAGAAAAAGTTCTGAAACTTGTTGCTGAAATGCCTGGTGTTGAGAAAAAAGACATCAAGATTGTAGTTGAAGGACGTACCGTAAATCTTGATGCAGAGCATGGTCAGAAAAAATATCACGCCAAAGTACCAATAAGACACAAGGTAGACGAAGATTCTGTAAAGGCAATTTATGCCAATGGAATTCTTGAAGTAAGTTTCAAACTAAAAGAAGAAGACAAACCAAAAGGCAAAACAGTGGAGGTTGAATAAACCTCTTTTTTATGGTGATTAAATAATGAATGAAATTATTTTAAAAATTAGTGAAGTTTCCCAAAGACTTGTAGGCAAAGGCATTGCAGTAGTAGATCCAAAAATTGTTGAGGATAATAACTGGGAGACTGGTCAAATATTAGAGATTGTTGGTAATAGAAAAAGCCATGTAAAATTATGGCCAGGAACTCCTGAAGATTATGGTAGTGGAATAATCAAAATTGATGGTTTAACAAGACACAATATAGGTTCAGGTATAGGAGAAAAAATTTCTGTAAAAAAAGTTGATGCTAAAGAAGCACAATCAATAGTAGTGTCACCTATTGAAAAATTAAGTGCGGAAGGATTACAAGAATACATGCAAGCAAATTATGATGGTCATGTTTTAACAACTGGAGATACTCTAATAGTAGCCACACATCTAGGCGGTAAAACACAATTAATTGTTACAAGTACCACTCCTGCCTCAAAACCAGTCATAGTGACTGATCAAACTAAGTTCAAACTCGGCAGTATGACTAAGTCCATAGATCAATCTGTACCAAGAATCACCTATGATGATTTGGGAGGACTAAAGAAAGAAGTCCAAAAGATACGTGAAATGATAGAACTCCCAATGCGTCATCCTGAATTATTTGAAAAGCTTGGCGTAGAGGCACCGAAAGGAGTACTAATGTATGGCCCACCTGGTACGGGAAAGACACTTTTAGCAAAAGCAGTTGCAGGCGAAACAAATTCTCATTTTATTTCACTTAGTGGTCCAGAAATCATAGGCAAATATTATGGTGAAA
The DNA here is from genome assembly GCA_964350965.1 of uncultured Nitrosopumilaceae archaeon. GTDB lineage: Archaea > Thermoproteota > Nitrososphaeria > Nitrososphaerales > Nitrosopumilaceae > UBA8516. The sequence continues at coordinate 1,397 of CAYGLP010000047.1, forward strand.
GTGAAGAGCGATTAAGAGAGATATTCAAACAAGCAGAAGAAAATGCTCCAAGTATAATATTCATTGATGAAATAGATTCTATTGCACCAAAAAGAGAAGAAGTAACAGGCGAAGTAGAAAAAAGAATTGTATCACAATTACTTACTTTGATGGATGGAATGAAATCTAGAGGTAAGGTAGTTGTAATTGCAGCAACAAATAGACCTGATTCAATCGATCCAGCAATAAGAAGACCGGGAAGATTTGACAGAGAAATTGAGATTGGGATACCTGATGAGGAAGGAAGAAAAGAAATTCTAGATATTCATACACGTGGAATGCCACTTGATGATAAAGTCAATCTAAATCAAATTGCAAAAATAACTCATGGATTTGTTGGTGCTGACTTGGAGATACTTGCAAAAGAAGCTGCGATGAGATCACTACGAAGAATTTTGCCTGAATTAGATTTAGAACAAGAAAAGATATCTTCTGAAATCTTACAAAAAATTGTAATTAGTGATGAAGACTTTAAAGACGCACTAAAAGAGGTTAGACCATCAGCGTTACGAGAAGTCCTAGTCCAAGTACCAAATGTCACTTGGGATGATGTCGGAGGATTGGAATCACTCAAAGAAGAATTACAAGAAGCTGTTGAATGGCCACTTAAACACAAAGAAGCATTTGAACACACAGACGTCTCTCCACCTAGAGGAATTCTCTTGTATGGCCCACCTGGTACGGGAAAGACACTAATCGCAAAAGCTATAGCAAATACAACAGAATATAATTTCATTAGCATAAAAGGTCCTGAACTTTTATCAAAATGGGTAGGAGAATCTGAAAAGGGAGTAAGGGAAATTTTCAGAAAGGCACGACAGGCCTCACCATGTATCATATTCCTAGATGAAATTGATGCGATTGCACCAAGCCGAAGCTCAGGAACATCTGATTCGCATGTTACTGAAAGAGTTGTATCACAAATATTAACAGAAATCGATGGTCTTGAAGAATTACAAAATGTTGTAGTAATTGGTGCAACAAATAGGATTGACATAATAGATTCTGCTCTGCTTAGACCAGGTAGATTTGATAGAATAATTGAAGTTCCATTACCTGACACAAAAGGACGAGAAAACATCTTCAAAATACATACAAAGAAAAAGCCTTTAGCTAACGATGTAGACTTTGCACAATTAGTAGAAAAGACTCAAGGATTCAGTGGAGCAGAAATTGAGGGAGTGTGTAGTAGAGCTGCAATTTCTGCGATAAAGCGATTTGTAAACAACAAAGAAAAATCTCTTAAATCAATCAAGATAACGCAAGAAGATTTACTAAATGCAATTAGTAAATTAAAACCAGAAAAGATTCAGCTTCCTGCAGTATCATAGCTTATAAGAGAATCTGAAGTAAAATACATGATGGCTAAAGAAGCAATACTATATGAAAAATTACCAAATGATAAGGTCAGATGCACAGCATGTGCAAGATATTGTGAAATTGGTAAAGAACAGATAGGTCTTTGTGGTATCAGAGGAAATGAATCTGGAAAACTACAACTATATGTTTACGGTAAAGTAATTGCAGGAAATGTAGATCCAATAGAGAAAAAACCTGTTATTCATTATAGACCAGGTTCAAGCATATTTTCTATAGCTACCACCGGTTGTAATTGGTTATGCAAATACTGCCAAAACTTTGACATTAGTCAAAGACGAAAAATAGAAGGTGTTGATATGACACCAGAAGATGTAGCCAATCAAGCTTTAAAATTAAAAGCTGATGGAATTGCGTACACTTACAACGAACCTTCAATATTCATTGAATTTGCGCGCGATTGTGGAGTAGCTGCACATAAGAAAGGTCTTTTCAATATTTTTGTATCAAACGGTTACGATACTCCAGAAACAGTAAAGATGATGGGAGAATTTCTTGATTGCATCACTGTAGATTTCAAGGGTAATGCTGAACCGCAATTTACCAGAAAATACATAGGTATTCCTGATCCAAAACCAATCTTTGATTCTCTTAAAGAAATTAGAGACAAAACTAAGATCCATGTAGAAATTACAGACCTTATTGTACCACAAGTTGGAGATAACCTAGAATATGCAAGTAAGCTATGCAAATTCATCTATGATGAGTTTGGTCCAGAAATGCCAATCCATTTCTTACGATTTCATCCCGATTACAAAATGATGGAGTTTGAGTCAACGCCAATAAAGACACTTGAGAAGCATTATGAAGTTGCCAAAAAAGAAGGGCTATCATATGTATATCTAGGAAATGTGCCAGGTCATCCTCTTGAGCATACATACTGTTCACAGTGTAACAATATTGTAGTCAAAAGATATGGTTATGATATTCAAGGTTGGAATATGGATGAAAATAACAATTGCAATTTTTGCGGAAATAAAATCCCTATAGTAGGAAAACTACCAAAAAGTTACAAACAAAGTAGATTTCAATTTGTTTGTTAAATTGCAATAGCACGTACAGGTGAACCTGTAGCCCCCTTAAGCTTTAATGGTAAAACAATCAACTTGAAGTACACTCCAGGAATTTTTTCCAAATTACATAAATTTTCTACAATTAAAATATCCTTACTTAACAAAACATGATGAACTGAAAAGTTTGAATCTTTTCCCAAATCAATACTTGGTGAATCTATCCCAACCAAATTGATCTTTTTAGATGCCAAATATCTAGCAGCATCAATCGATAACCCCGGATTGTTATCAAAATAATGCTTTTTTGACAAGTTCTTGTACCAACCAGTTGCAAAAATTATGGTTGAATTATTTGATATTTTACCATATTTCTTTTCAAATTCAATGATATCTTTTTTGGTGATGGCTTGATTTTGCCCTTTCTTAATTCTAAATAAGACTGCATCACTAACAAGTCTCTTGAGTGGAATTTTATCTATCTTAAGGCCTTTGTCTATAAAATGAAATGGCGCATCTATATGAGTACCTGAGTGAGAGCTAAGAAAAACAAGCTCCAAATTATATCCATCAATTTTATTTTTTGCCCATGTTATGAATTGGGGCTGTGGTGATCCAGGAAAGCTTGGAAGTTGTGGAGAAATTTTCAAAGTCAGATCGATAAGGGGCATTAAATTTTACTTAATATGCGTAATTAATCAATCTGATGATTTCAGTCAAAGGTTAAATATTGTAAAACAGAAATGATCATATGCCAACAACATACATCTTGTTGAATTCCGACTTGGGTTCTGATGTTGAGATCATAAAAAAAATCAAAGAAATATTGGATAAAGAAGATAAATCTGTACAATATGAGGTACAAGGCGTATACGGCGTTTATGATATAGTGGTCAAAATTTCATCAGATAGCATGGATCATCTGAGAAATATCATTACAAATAAGATTAGAAAGATCGATAAAGTCTATTCTACTCTAACCATGATGGTTATAGAAGAACAAGAGCAATAACTACAACTTTTTGATAGCTTCTACAACTTTTAGAATTTCAGACTCGGTATTAAAAAAATGCATTGAAGCCCTAATTACTTTTTTACTAAATATTTCTCTTACAGCAAGAATCATATTTTGTTTTTCAAGTTTTTCTACGACATTCTTTGGATCCTGATCCTGAAGTGAGAAGGATACTATACTAGTCCTTTTTTCTACTTCCTCTGGTCCATATAGTGTGATATCAGGAACTTTTGATAGCTCATCTCGCAGCAGATTGGCAAGTTTGATGTTCTTTTTTCTTATGGTATATAATCCTAATCGTAATAGGTACACTATTGATGCTTCAAGTCCTGCCACGCCAGTCCAATTACGAAACCCTGCTTGAAATTTAGCTGGCATCTCCTTGTAAGCAATCTTGTCTTCATAAAAAATAGCCGACTCCCCACCAACTTGAAGAGGTTCTAGTAGATCACTTGATTCTTTTTTACAATAAAAGACACCTATTCCCATTGGTCCACAAAGCCATTTTGAGCCATTAAACGACATGAAATTACAATTGATCTTGTTTACATCAACATCTTCAATACAACCAACAGTTTGAGCTGAATCTACAAAAAATGGAATGTTTTTTTCATAAAGTAATTTTCCAACTTGTTCTACTGGAAGGATTGCTCCTGTGTTAAATAATGCATGACTCAAAACCACAAGACCTGTATTGTTATCAATTTTTTGTTCAAGTTGTTTAAGATCAAAGAATCCATTTTCATCAACCTGCAGATTTCTTACATCGATTTTTCTAGAAAGTCTAATCCATGGATAGTGATTTGCTGGATGCTCATGATTTGAACCACGAATTATGATATTAGATGAAGATTTTAGACTCAATCCGTTGGCAACCATATTTACCCCATCTGTAGTACTCTGCGTCAGTACAACTTCCTCAGGTTTGCATTTTATCAAATGAGAAATTGCTTTTCTAACAAGAAAGAGTTTCTCTCTAACTAGATTGTCTGCAGTACCTGAATCAGGACCTGTTTCATTATACATCACAAGAAAATCAGTTATCGCCTTTATGCTTGAAATTGGCATAGGTGAAGTAGAAGCATTATTCAAATAGAT
>CAYGLP010000048.1:0-5700 GCA_964350965.1 uncultured Nitrosopumilaceae archaeon
ATTAGATTCAGATTATAATATTATAACTGTAAACTGGCATGATAACGTATTACAAATGAGAGGTGGGAGAATGTATAAAAAAATTCTTGAATATTTAACATCACAAGATGATGTTAAGATTTGTAAAGGAATTGAATTAGCTGAAATAATTGTAGCTAATCACTAGATATTAAAATTTAAGATAATGCTTGTGATGCTTCGTGGAACATTTGGCTTTTTGCACAACCTGCAGCTAGTTCGTCTCCTGATCCTCTTCTCATAAGTCCTCTATAGAGGCCGTCTTCTAGTTTTGCACCTACTCTTTGTTCCCATTCTTCTACGGTAGTAGAATATTTCTTTTGTATTCTATCTCTATACCATTCAGGTATCACATTAAATGCACAGAATGGAACTATTCTAAGATCTGGTGTAACATAATGGATATCACATCTTTGTAGTCTTTCAAGATCTTCATTGTATTTGTCTTGGAAGTGCATCATTCCTAAGAATAATCCTTTGACGTGCCATGAACCAACAGAGTCAAATGATCTCTTCATCAAAATGTTTCCAAACATCTTTGCTAAATCTAGTCCAGCCGGCTGTTTTTTCTTGTCTATAAAGCTTGAAAGTTTTCTGACAACTTCAAGCATTGTAAAGTACTTGTTCTTGCCAGAGCGAATTTCTTCTGACTTGTCTTCAAAGAGTTCTAACATTCCTTGAATATCTGCAAATCTGGTTAGTGGTACAAACTTTTTGGTTTCCTGATCCTCAAAGATGTAAGTACCTGCACCACATGCAAAGTGAATTGATAATTCGTATTTTGGTTTACTTGAAAATGCTTCAATAACATTTGTCAGTGGCATGCAACTTGGAACCGGGAACCAGTCATCCACTGTGACTTCAGCACCAGTCTGTTCCTCAATTCTTTGGATGCAGTCAGGAATCGTGATTCTGTATTTCTCACGTTCTTTTTTGCCCATTCTTCCTGTCAATGAGACTGGCTGGAAGTTTACTGCATGAACAACATCTAAGTTCTTTTGTGCATATCTGATTATGCCACCTAGTTCGTGGTCATTAATTGATTTGATAACCGTAGGAACAAAAACTACTGTAGTGCCTGTCTTTCTTGCACTTTCAAGAGCATATGGAACTTCCCAGTGGTTTTTTGGATTTGTTCTTGCAGTTACACCATCAAAACTAAGATAGAGATTGTTAACACCAGCCAGTCTTACTTCACGCATTGCTTCTGGATCCAGAGCAAATCTAATTCCGTTTGTATTCATTTGAATATGATCAACACCTTCTTCTTTCATTATTTTTATAACATCAACAATATCTTCACGCAACATGGGTTCACCACCAGTTATTTGCATTGAATTTCCTGGAATTGGTCTTTCTGCTCTCAGAGTTTTCATCATTGCTCTTACTTGATCATGTGATGGTTCATACATGTATGCACCTTCAAGTCCCTTTTTCACATAGAAGAAACAGTACCAACATGTTAGATCACATCTGTTAGTAACTATCATGTTTGCCAATCCACTGTGGGATAGGTGATTTGAACAGAGGCCACAGTTATTTGGGCATGAACATTTTTCAATCATAACATTTGGAGCATGAGCGCCTTTTCCGTCCATCCAATAAGTGCTAAACTTTTTGTACATTTCATAAGAACCAAAGTAGAGCTCTTCGCATTCGCCGTGTGTTGGGCAGGTCTTTGTCATGAATACTTTACCATCTCTTTCAAAGACCTCTGCGTCCAGAATCATGTTGCAGTCAGGGCATATACTTTGAGTAAATCTAATAGTAGATTTCTTACCTAGTGTAGGTACCTTCTGGTTGGCAATCTGGATTAGCTCCATACTAATCGCTTGTTTTCAAAGATAGTATTTAATCGATTTCCTACAAGACACCAGTGGTTTTGTGAGATTAAACGTCATACAATATGCCTGATTCATGAATGCCTCATAGTTGACATATATATCAAAAGGCTAGAATGAGAATGGATGAGTCTTTCAGATAAGGCACGAAAGGCACTTGAAAAAATAGGCCTCACTAGTTATGAGATAAAGACGTATTCTGCACTTTTAAAAACTGGCCAAATAAATGCGTCAGATTTAAGTCAAAAATCCGGTGTCCCATATTCAAAAATATACGAAGTGTTAGGTACACTAGAAGAAAAGGGTTGGATTGGTTCTGATGAATCAAGACCTACACAATATTTTGCAAAGCCGCCTACTACGGCAATTGAAAATACAAGATATACTCGAGAAGTAGAATTCAAAAACAACGAATCCACAATTTTAAAAGAACTCACACCACTTTACGAGCAAAGCGGTACCAGTGAGCGGCCTGACATTTGGGTTCTTTCTGGCGTTGTAAATATTGCTTCTAAGATTTTGGAAATGGTTGATTCATGTAGAAATGAAGTATTGATAGCAATACCAAAAGTTGCGGAGGATCTGGCAAAAGAAGCATTACCTAAGCTTAGATTACTACATGATAGAGGAGTAGATATTACAATATTAGTCTCTGAAGATGCAAGTTCTGATACTCTCAAAGCATTATCACGAGTAGCCAAAGTAAAAATAAAGAAGGGACTCTTTGGCGGGGGCATAATATCTGATAAGAGATATGTGGTGATATTACTGGGGGAGGATCTAGGTACGTCTGGATCTGCGGAAGCTGTAGCTATATGGGCAGATCATTCTGGTCTCGCTGGTTTTGCACGGGAATATTTTGAATACTTATTAAAAGAATCAAAGGATGTAAAGTGAGGTAAAACAATCTGTCAGAAACGAAAGATGAAGTTCTGTTTGTTGGCACTGCAGAAGCGGAACATGTTGAGATGTATCTAAAGGCCATATGGCATATAAAAGAAAGTGGCAATTCTGTAAAGATTAGTTCAATAGCCAAGATGCTAAATGTTAGGCAACCAAGTGTTGTTCAGATGCTAAAAAAGCTAAACGAATCCAAGCTTGTTAATTATAACAAGACTGGTGTTTCCCTCACCAAAAGTGGAGAACAGGTGGGTTCTAACATGATGCGAAATAGTAGGTTGTTAGAAGTTTTGATGGATAGTGCGCTCAAAGTAGACATAGATGAAGAAATGGTTTGTGGAATAGAACACCATATGAATGAGCAGTTTACTGATGCGCTTTGTACAATGTTAAAACACCCAAGAAAATGTCCTCATGATCACGATATTCCACGTGGAAAATGTTGCAAAAATTAATTTTGAAATAAGTTATATCTTGGTAAGAGTTCCAAATCATTATGACCTGTTTTTGTGGTTGTGAAACCTATGTCCGTGATTCTAATGGCTTTAAGGTAGGATGTGTAAAGTGTAACCACGGTCCACAAAATCATGAGGAAAGTTTCAAGCTAAAGTCAAATCTTGAAGAAAGTCAAAAGCGTGGATCTCTTTCTTAATCACTCTCCAATTAACTTGACAAGAACTCTTTTTGATCTTCTTCCATCAAACTCGCCGTAGAATATTTGCTCCCATGGGCCGAAATCAAGTCTACCAGCAGTTATAGCTACAACAACTTCTCTACCCATTACTTGTCTTTTCAAATGAGCGTCTGCATTGTCTTCTCCAGTCTTATTGTGTTCATATTGATCTATAGGTTCATGTGGTGCTAATTGTTCAAGCCATTTTTCATAGTCATGATGAAGACCACTTTCGTTGTCATTGATAAATACACTGGCTGTGATATGCATTGCATTTACTAAACAAAGACCGTCCTTAATACCACTTTTTCGAACAATCTTTTCAATCTGTGAGGTTATGTTTACAAATCCTCTTCTTGAGGAAACATTGAATGTTAGATATTCCGTAACTGATTTCATGAGTATTAAAACACAAGATTTATGATAAAGACATTGTGAATGCAGGCTCAGAACTCAAGATCCTTCTCATCAAATCAAAGGGATTTGGTCATCAACGCCTGCAAGTATCAAGTTCTCTAGTTCCTAATTGAGTCTTTCAAGAAGCTTGATAAAAGGCAAATGACCAAAAATTGTCAAGATGGTTGCAATAGATGCCACATGCTCGCTTGAGAGTTTCAGGAAATTTGTAATCATTAGTACTTGTAATTCTTTCATTCCCGAAAGCTACTTCGAAGATTATGAGGTGTTTCCAGAACGTGAAACAAATCCTGGTCTTATTTATGTCGAGGCTGCAGACAAAGTGACTTTGAAAAAAATTCGCGATATGACCTTTGTTAATGCAAAGGACGTGTTAGGTATGATATACTCTTCAAAGAGTGGAAACACCAATCTGAAATGGCGTCAAATTAGACGAAATACGGGCAAGGTTGTTGGAGAGGCCTCCACAAACACGCTTGTAAATCTAACAGAAGCTGGTGTTTTAACTCAAGAATGGGTTCAAAATTATCTAAGAAAAAAAACAGAAGAACAACCGACCAAGGCTAGTGAATTAACAAACTAATCTCTTTTCTTTTTTACTGTTCCTTTTCTAATGTAAAACAAATTAAAATGATCACAAAAACGATTGATGAAAATTCTGTGTCGTTAATACCAGAGGAATCAGATGATCTTTTTGTATTAAGAAGGATCATAAAAAAAGATGACAAACTTACTGGCGATACAACACGTGCTATTAGACAAGAAAAAGAGTTTGCTAGACCAGATAGAGGTGAAAGAATCAAAATACGAGTTGCGTTAAATGTGGAAAAAATTTCAATTGATGACGTTGTAGATAGGTTAAAGGTTCATGGAATAATAATAGAATCTGATAGTGAATCAGTACAGAAAGGATCACATCACTCATTGACACTCAAAATAGGCGAAGCAATTACTCTGACTAAAAAGAAATGGAATGATCTTGAAAAAAAATTGATTTTTGGTAAAAAAGAAAATTTTGGATTTTTGTTAGTAGCAATTGATACTGGAGATTGTGGGATAGGTAGACTGAGCGGTACTCATCTGAAGCTAATGCCAAACATGTACTCAGGTGCAAGTGGAAAGAGATACAAAGCAAAATTCAATATTAAAACATTTTTTGAAGATGTTCAAAGAGCAGTTTCATCTTCTATACGCGAAGATGATACTATCATAATATTTGGTCCTGGTGAAACTAGAAAGAGATTTAGTAATTATCTCTTGGAAACACCAATTGGTAAAAAACACAAAATCCAGCTTATTGAAGGGATTGATTCTGGTGGCGAGGACGGGATTTACACATTTGTAAAATCACAGGTTATGAAACAAGCAATGGATAAAAGCAAACTTGCCAAAGTATCACGCATAATAGATGAGATAATGCTACTAGTTAACAAAAAGAGTAACAAATTCACGATGGGTTTTCCTGAAACGGAAAGAGCAAATGGCGCTGGAGCTGTAGAGTCAATAATTTTTTCTGACAAGGTTTTTGAAAAACAAGATGAAGATAAAATCATAGAATTTTTAAATCAGGCTGAAAGCAAAGGTGTTGAAATATTTTCTGTGGATTCTACTACTGATGTAGGATTAAGAGTTTCAGCGCTTGGAGGAATTGTTTCACTTTTGCGTTTTGTTCCTAATTAGTTGAGCGAACGAGCCAATTCAGATATGGTTTGTTTAGTGTTTTGACTTTAATCTCAGCAATTTCTGGAACTTTGTACGGATGTGATTTTTTTATCTCATTTTTTAATGGATTTTTTTTCTTATCTGTTGTTTTAAAAATCTTCTCCCCTCGGTTGTTTTTAAATAACGTTC
>CAYGLP010000049.1:0-5614 GCA_964350965.1 uncultured Nitrosopumilaceae archaeon
CTACGTAGAAAAGTATCATGATGTGAGAAACTCAAGGAAGAACTAGGAACTGCTTTTGTTTACGGCATTCCTTCAGGTGCATGTAATGCATCCTGTTTTAATTTTAGAGCCTTTTCAATTATTTTATCATGATTTGAGTTTGCTTCTGTAGTGATATAAAGAAAATGCTCATCATCCAGTGGCATGGTTATTCGTTTGATTTTTTCATAAACTGCCAATACGTATTTGCCTTTGCCAATCTTGTTTGCAAACTCGTTGCGATTCTTCCATGCCATCACAGCTTGATCAAGTGATTTCTTGTTCTCATCTGGGCTTAGCAGATTAGATACACCATCACGGTGAGCACTGTACAGTATATCTCCATGTGTATCAAATATTGTAGCAAATCTAACTGTTGGATCTATTCTCATAATGTTTTGGTGTAGAGATTCGTAATCCGTGTTATACAATAAAACCTGTAAAGCATAAAGCTTACTTTGGAGCAAATGAAGTTTTAGATTACTTGTAGATAGTCTTTCACAGTGCAGAAAGAAATGGAATTGCGCTCCCACTGGTAAAGGCGATAGTTAGGATGCCTGTAAGAAATGAGATTACCTGTTTTTTCCCACTGATATCAATATTTAGTCTAATGATATCACCTCACAGGACTCAGATTTTTTCTATTTAGATTTTGAACCTGACTTCAAAAATTCAATGTAGTGCTTATTCAATTTTCTTGATCTTGTTTAAATTCTTGTCGGTAAGAGGCAACAGGATGTGTATCTCCGTACCCACACCAAGTCCCTCCGATTCTGCCCAGATTTTTCCTCCATGATCTTCAACTATTCCCTTGCAAATAGACAAGCCAAGGCCAGCTCCTCCACTTTCTCTAAGAATAGAAGTGTCCAACTGATAGAATTTTTCAAAGATTTTGTTTAGCTTGTCTGCTTTTATTCCTACACCATTATCTTTTACAACAATTTTTGCACAGTCATCCTGTTTACTCAATTTTATACGGATCCAACTATCGCCTTTTGGGGAAAAATCTATGGCATTGAGTATGATTTGAATCAGGACGTGTTCAATTTTTTCTTTATCACAGGTACAAGTAAGGTCATGCTGCAATTCTGTTGTAATTACACTTCCATGCGAATCTGCATCATCTTTTGCTTTGGCAATAGCACCGTTAACAAGTAAAGATAGATTGTAATCATTTTTGACCAGCACTAGTTGACCCTCCTCAATTTTTTGCATGTAGAAGATATCAGTTAACATTTTGATTATTGATCTTGACTTAAATTGGATGTTTTCAAGTTTTTCCAGCTGATCTCCATTAAGAGTACCTAGCTGCAACGATGACAGGGTTTTTGCTAAATTCTCAATTTGAATTGAAGTTAATTTTACTTCATGAGTTAGCATATTTACAAATTCATCTTTTTCAGTGCTCTGCTTTTTCATATCTTTAATTTTTTTCTGCAACTCCAGTTGATAGTTGTTTATTTTTTCTCTTGATTCGTGAATATCGCTAATGTCTCTTATCACAGTGTTACTGCCAATCAGTTTTCCATCTTCATCATACAAGCTGTTTGCATTAATTAAAGCTGGAAAGGTGGTTCCGTCTTTTCTTTTAAACCAGACTTCAATATTTCTCACACTTCCTGTCTTTTTCCAAGCGTCAAAGGAATTACGCATTGTCTGAAGACTTTTTTCAGCAATCGTATCAAAAATAGATGTTCCTACAAGTTCTTTCTTAGTATATCCTAAATGTTCTGAATAAGACCTGTTACAGTTCATAATAATTCCGTCTGTATTTATAGTACGAAGAAGATCTGGCGATCCATCGTATAGGGCATGGTATTTTCTTTTAAGTTGTTCTGTATACCTAAGTAAATCTTGCAATTCTGTTTTGATTTCACTAGAATCTACTGTTGCCATATTATATAATACGCAATTCTCACTTTTATACGATCGTGTGCTTTTTCTATTGTTACATTAGCAAGAAAATTATTTTTGAAAATAATACAATTGGAAGAATTATCAGTGATTTTAGAGATTGCTAAGAAATTATATTCAATTATTTTTTATTCCCTATTGAAGTAAGAAGCATGGTACTTTTGTCTTTTGCATGTGGAGAAAAAAAGATTGTAACAGAATCATCATAAAATGTTAGACCTGTTGCTCCAAGTTTTAGTGCGTATGAAGCAAGATAAAATCTTCCCATGATGATGCTTGCCTCAAGCTGAGCTGCTCTGTATCCTCTGTTGCCAAATCTTTTCAGCACTACATTTAGGTCACTCATTAAAAATATAGATACGCTGGAATCTGCTGGCAGGTCTTGGTCCAGCCCAAGGTTTCCTGCAACATGCCTGAATTCTCCTACTCGAAGCAGTTGCAAGCCATTTTGCTCTCTGTTGTAAACATAAGAGCCTGGCTTTAATCCATCAACTGCATTTATTATCATATACAAATCAATAAGCGAGCTTCCGTACGGTTCAAGAAAATCAGCTGCAACGCCCTGTGTTGAATGATAAATTATTGTGGATAATTCTTCAAATGATATTGATTGGCGTGAAAACACTCTGGTGGATCCTCTTTTGAGTATTACATTTTCTATTGGATTTTTTAGATGATCTTCTGTTAAAGGAAGTAGCGGAATAATATTTTCAGCTTTTGGTATTCCAATCTTTGGAGTCTTGCTTTGCCAGTCTTGTACTTCACTGATATTTTTTAATGATGAAGCTTCATGCATCTCAATTATTTCTGGATAATCTACATCATAGTTTGATATTGGTTCTGTATGTAATTGTAATTGAGACACATCTGGCATCTGATCTGAAACACTGTTGGTAAATCCTACAGGTACCAGTGCAAGTGATACTTCTTTTTCTTTATTTAAACCCAAAAGCGAATTTACTGAATCGTCAACGAATCCTGCTACTACTTTTGATGATAATCCATGTGCAGAACTGACGGCAAGGGTGTTTGCTATAATGGTTCCACAGTCCCAAAATGCATGCCTGTATTCCCGTGCTTGATACTTGACAGTATTTCTTGAAAAAACATCAGTGCAAATCAAGATGAGAGGCGCATGTTTTACGGCAGTATCATAACCACTTGCACGAACCAAAACATCACGATAATCACCAAATCGCAACAAACTGAGTTTCATTTGTTTTGGGTCAAAGTGATACACACCTGCATCCAGACCTGTAATGGTTTTGCATACTATGTAGATTTCAATGTGGTACAATGCCCCAGTGCATGATGCTGCACGAAACTCAAACTCGCCTATTCTTGGAAATTTGATTGTCTTTGTTATGCCTCCAGAAAAGTAGAGCATACTTGCAAGAGTACTGATGTCAGGTACTTGGTTGCTATCTGGTTTGATGTTTGTTGAAATTGCTTTCATTGCTGGAAAGTTTGTTGGCGATTTTAGTTTAGGTAAAGCAATTGTGTGAAGATCTTTATAGATTTTGTATGGAACTGGTCTGTGCGCAGGATCATAATAATGAGGCCTACGAAGCATCATTCCATTTGGGTGCTTTGTCCCATTGTGATAATGCCAAGCAGCTTCTGTATCGTAATTTTCCAAGCATCATTTCTTTGTTATCCTATTGTAAAAGTATCTTTGTCTAGTCAGACGGTGTGTTACTTTAATCTTAGACGCTTGTCTAGGAAACGAAGTTCTTTAATGTCAGTAATCTCTACAGCATCACTTCTTGTTATTAACCTTGAAAGTTTTGGATTGGCTTCTTTTCCTAATTTCATTACCATCTTTCCCTTGTGTGAGATGCGTAGTGTGATGTTTTGTTTCTTTAGTTTTTCAGCAAATTCTCTAGCTTCACTTAATTTGGCAAATATCTCGTTGGCAGTAGGAACGTTAAATGAAAAATCTGCGATGTCTATGATCTTGTCATTTCCATCGGCAGTCATCTGTAAAGTCTTTTTTCCGTTTTCACTGACGTAAAGGCTGCTGCTTCTTATCCCTTTTAGTATCCCAATTGGCAATTCGTCTAACATTTTAGCCTGCAGTGATCGTTATCTTGCCGCTGATCTTTACCCGAACTGGTGGAATGGTGATGCCCTTGCTGTCAGATACAGTCTCGCTTTCAAATGTCAGCCCATCAAAGTCATAGGTAATAGAAGCGTGCTTTTCAGTCAATCTTTCAAGAATTTCTGCAAGTAGTGTGACCCATTCTTTTTCTTTTGAAGCCATATACTAGATTTGGTAATTATTGTATTAAAGGTAATCTCACTTTTAAAATTTTAATCTCTAATCATTTGGATATTTGAAGTAACTGTTATGTTAATAAAAAAGAAATGCGTATAGAATATTATTAATGACAAAACTGAGATGCTGTGATTATGGATTTGAATGTGACTTCATAGTGGAAGGAGAAGATATACAATCAGTTATAGAAAAATTTGGAAAACACACTTTTGAGGAACACGGAATAGAGTATTCCAAGGAAGCATTAATGCAAGTCATAATGAGACAGAAATAGGCCATTCATTTTTTCAGATGTTTAGATATTCTAATTTGATAAAACATGAAAAAACTTAATGGTTCTACTTTTTGTATTTTGACAGTATGGATTCGACTTCTTTATCTGACACCTGCGTGAACTTTTCGTAATAATTACTTACAGAATAAAATGCTGAAGGAATCAAGACTGCAACTACTTCGCAAATTTTCTTGATTTGTTCATATGTTTCGTCTGGAATCACTGGCGCAGCTATAATGATCTTTTTTGTACCTTGTTTTACAAGCCATTTTAAAATCACAAATACACTAGAACCTGTTGCAATGCCATCATCTACTAAAATCACTTTTTTGTCAGTAAGGTCATAAATTGCATTTCCTCTAAATTCTTCCAATTGTCTTTGTGCCTCGTTTTTCTTTTTATTTATCTCACTGATAAGGTATGGATTTTGCAAATGTGCCGTCATATCAAGGGTCCAGTAAATTGTTCCATCGTGCATTATTGCGCCTATTCCATATTCTGTTTGGTCTGGGGGAGTAATCTTTTTTGAAACTATAATGTCAAGATTACAGCTAAGACTTTGTGCAATTTGATCACCAACAACAACTCCTCCACGAGGAATTGCAAGGACTACGTAGTTGTTGTCTTTTATGTTTGAGAGTTTTTCTGCAAGCTTCTTGCCAGCTTCAATTCTGTCAGCAAACATGATTGTCTTATTACTTGAGCAGTATTTTAGTTCAACAAATTTTTGAGCAGACATCAAACCAGATAACGGGATTTTGCCAGACATTCTTTCTTTTTTGTATAATCACTAATCGATTAAATTAACAGACAGGATCATTATCAGATCTCTTTTTTGTATCTGCAGACATCATAGTTAAAGTTGATCGAATTTCTTGTATTTTGCGAATCTTCCAAGTGATTATATCTCTTAACTTTTCTGCTGTTGGCAATTCGACCTTAGTTACAATGTCATATGCACCAAATGTTTGCTGTACATCCTTGACTCCTTCTATTGATTGTAATTGATCTATGACAGATTCTTCCTCACCAATATTACAATTTATCAGAACGTAGGCAATTGGCATAATATTGTTACGCCATCATTACATATCAACAACTCTAATGCGACAATTTTTGTTTTGAGTAGC
>CAYGLP010000050.1:0-1472 GCA_964350965.1 uncultured Nitrosopumilaceae archaeon
TATACGTACATTACCATCTATGATAGTGCAGAACATACATGAAAAAAGTATTGTAATTTCTGTACGTCTCCCAAATACAGTGAAGATGGAATTGGATCGACAAAGTGATGTGGCAGGAACTAGTCTTAACACACTGATCTCACAAATACAGAAATATACTAGTTGGGGAATATTTGCAAAAGAAATGGATTTTGTTTCATTACCACGACCACTTATTCGAGAATTATTAAAAAAACTAGATGAAAAAACGCTAATTACTATAGCAAACACAGTTGGCAAATCCATAATTAGAGATTCCTTGATTTTCATGCAAGGAGAAATATCAGTAAACGCATTTTTTTCTGCACTGAATTCATGGCTTGATTCTGCCAACATACAATATCGTTGTAGTGAGAAAAGTGGTAATGTTAACTACCAAATTATGCATAAGCTTGGTCAAAAATGGAATATCTACTTTGATGAGGCAATAAACACACTACTTAACGATTTTGGTTACAAGACAACAGATCTTCAGAGGGATGACAACACTATTTCATTTACTATTTCACAAGCAAAGTAAATGGGTCTGCCATAGCTACAATTAGCTACAACTGATCGTTTTAGTTTCATTCTTTTTAATAATTATAAAATTTTTCTGCTTAACGTGACACAGGTTGGAAATACATACTCAAAGAGTATGAATGAAGCATCACTTTTAGCAGCACTCGTACATTCATCGGACGATGCAATAATAGGTAAAAGCTTGGATGGCATAATTACAAGCTGGAATCAAGGAGCAGAAAAAATTTATGGATACAAAGCTGAAGAGGTAATTGGAAAACCTATTAGTATTCTTGTGCCAAAAGGACAATCTGATGAAGTTCCAGAAATTTTAGAAAGAATCAAACTGAGTCATAAAGTTGAACATTTCGAAACTACAAGAATTACAAAGGATCAAACAAAGATCTATGTCTCACTTACAATTTCTCCAATTAAAGATAGTAATGGCAGAGTTATTGGTGCCTCAACAATAGCGCGTGACATAACTGAACGAAGGAAAACCGACAAAGAACGCTTGCGTCTGGCAGCTATTGTAGAATCATCAGAAGACGCAATTTTAGGCATGACACTTGATGGTATTATTACAAGCTGGAACAGAGGAGCTGAGAAAATGTTTGGCTTTGATACACGTGAGGTTTTGGGCAAATCTGTTCAAATTCTATATCCAAATAATCGTATTGACGAACTTTCAAGTATAGTAAGCAAAGTAAAAAGTGGCCAGTATATAGAACACCACGAAACTCAAAGAAAAAAGAAAACCGGGCAACTAGTTGATGTTTCGCTGAGTATATCTCCAATTAGAGATACTACAGGTGAAATCATAGGTATTTCAAAAATTATTCGTGATATTACAGGTCAGAAGCGTGTTGCCCAGTACGCACGAAGCTTAATCGAGGCAAGTCTTGACCCATTAGTTACCATTAGTCCAGATG
>CAYGLP010000050.1:1572-5587 GCA_964350965.1 uncultured Nitrosopumilaceae archaeon
CCGTTTACAAGGATGACAAGGGAAATGTACTAGGTGTATTTGCAGCGGCAAGAGATGTAACTGAACGCAAAAAAGTCGAGGAACAACTACATTCCACATCTGCATATGCACGAAGCTTAATCGAGGCAAGTCTTGACCCATTAGTTACCATTAGTCCAGATGGAAAGATTACAGATGTCAACGAAGCAACAATCAAGATCACAGAAGTATCAAGACAGGATCTCATCGGAAAAGATTTCTCAAACTATTTCACAGAACCACGCAAGGCAAGGGAAGGCTACCAACAAGTCTTCAAGGAAGGATTTGTTACAGACTATCCACTAACAATTCGCTCGACAACCGGCAAGCTAACAGACGTACTTTACAACGCATCCGTTTACAAGGATGACAAGGGAAATGTACTAGGTGTATTTGCGGCAGCAAGAGATGTTACAGATACAAAGAAGGTTGCACAATATGCACGAAGCTTAATCGAGGCAAGTCTTGACCCATTAGTTACTATCAGTGCAGATGGAAAGATAATGGATGTTAATAACGCAACCGAGCTTATTACAGAAGTATCAAGACAGGATCTCATCGGAAAAGATTTCTCAAACTATTTCACAGAACCACGCAAGGCAAGGGAAGGCTACCAACAAGTCTTCAAGGAAGGATTTGTTACAGACTATCCACTAACAATTCGCTCGACAACCGGCAAGCTAACAGACGTACTTTACAACGCATCCGTTTACAAGGATGACAAGGGAAATGTACTAGGTGTATTTGCAGCGGCAAGAGACTATAGCCGTGTAAAACAAACTACACAACAGTTAGAAGAATCAAACAAAGATTTAGAGACGTTTAGTTATTCTATATCCCACGATCTAAGAGCTCCATTACGTGCAATAAACAGCTATGCAAAAATACTTGAGGAAGATCATTCTCCAAAACTTGATTCTGAAGGCAAACGACTACTTCAAACCATAGAAACCAATGCGCAACAGATGGGTAAACTCATCGATGATCTTCTTTCTTTTTCACGTACAGGACGTCAGCAAATGAAGATTGAATCTGTAAACAATCTCACACTTGTAAAAAATGTGATAGACGATCTCAAAAAAACATCTACTGCAAATGTCAACTTTCAGATTAAAGAGATACTTAGTGCACAAGGTGATAGTTCACTATTAAAACAAGTATGGGTGAATCTGCTAAGTAACGCTATCAAATTCACAAAATCAAAGGAAAAACCAATAGTTGAGATTGGTAGCAACGGTGATGTAGATAACATAACCTACTACGTAAAGGACAACGGAATTGGTTTTGACATGAAATACAAAAATAAACTGTTCCAGGTTTTCCAGAGATTACACGACCCACAAGAATATGAGGGAACGGGAGTTGGCCTTGCGCTTGTTCAACATATAGTAAACAGACATGGAGGAAAGTCTTGGGCAGATGGAAAAACTGGAGAGGGGGCCACATTTTACTTTACATTGCCACGCATATATCAATCAGAAAAATCTGCCATGTCTCTTAATAGTATGGTAGGACGATAATGACAAAAACAGAAATCCTCCTAGTCGAGGACAATCCACAAGATGCAGAACTCACATTACGCGCATTTGCAAAACAAAACCTTGGCGATAAAATACACCTGGCAAAAGATGGAGAGGAAGCATTAGAATTTATCAATACTAATGATGTATCATCTCATCTAAAGGTGGTCTTTTTAGATCTTAAACTTCCAAAGATAAACGGTATTGAATTTCTTGAAAGGATAAGAAATCAACAAAAGACAAAAAATGTACCAGTGGTGATTGTAACATCTTCGCAGGAGCCGCGAGATTTAATGCAATGTTATGTCCTAGGTGCAAACAGCTATGTTGTAAAACCCGTTGACTATGAAAATTTTATGTCTATTTTTTCTGAACTCGGCACATATTGGTTGCAAATCAACAAAACAGTGAATGCTAATTGAGTGGTGAAAGATCATAAGAGAATACAGAATTCTTTTACTTGAAGACGTCTCAACTGATGCTGAAATTATTGAACATGAATTACGAAAAAATGGTCTAAATTTTGTCTTTAAACACGTTAAAACAAAGGACGAGTTCACAAAAACGCTTGATGATTTTGCACCAGACATAATACTATCAGATTATAGACTACCACAGTTTAATGGGCTTGAGGCACTTGCCATAACAAGAGAAAAGTTTCCCGACATTCCTTTTATCATGATCTCAGGAACTCTTGGTGATGAAAAAGCAGTTGAAATTCTAAGGGCTGGAGCAACTGATTATGTATTAAAGGACAGAATGGCACGCTTGAATCATGCAGTAAAACGTGCACTTGATGATTCTGAGAAGGCACGACTCCAGAAAGATCTTGAAACTAGTATGCAAACACTTGAGATACAACAAAGAGAAATACGTGAACGCGAGCTACGTATTAGAAAAATTCAGATCGAAGTAGAACAGCTCAAAGAGGAAATACATAGATTGATGCAGGGCAAGACAGATGAACAACTCAAGTCATCTACTGCATAATAATCGGCGGTACAAACCAGTAAAAATAGGGAAATCATTCATAGTGCATGTAAACAAATAGCTACAATGTATTCTAGTTAGCTACGCTTTGTACAAACAATTACAGTCGTAGCCTTCTCTTTAAGTGCAATCTGTCCATTTAGATGGTATGGAACAACAAACCACACAAAAAACTCGTAAGGGAAAGATCCTTGTAGTTGATGATTCACCATATATTTGTGAACTACTTAAGAATGCTTTAGAATCTCTTGATTATGAGATCCAAGTTGCTGAAGATGGTGCCTCTGCTTTATCTTTATACAACAAGTTTCATCCAGACTTAGTAACATTAGATTTTCTAATGCCAGTTATGGATGGATATGAAACACTGGTAAAAATAATGAAACTAGATAAAAATGCCAAGGTTTTAATGATTTCTTCACTTGATCACGAATCTTTCATTACACAATGCATTACTGCTGGTGCTTGTGGATTTATTGCCAAACCTTTACGAGCATCTGAAATTAAATCACAAATTCCCACGTATATTGATGCAGATGTTAACAAACATTTTAAACTAATATTCAGTTTGGATTCTAGAGCACTAGAAAACACCATAAACGAGTTTAGTGGCATGAACAAAACGATTCATTTAGATGACATCAATGTTGTAAAGAAAGAACAATCAATTCCATTCACTGTCTATCCTGGCACAAACATTCCTCTTCCAGAAGTAAAAACGCCTATAACATTTCAACTACCACAAAATTGTACAGCTTACTATTCAAAGTTCGACGGTCAACTTAATGGTACTATAGTGACGATCATAAGGAATTCAGATATTGAACAAATATTTAACAAGCAAATTGACATCAACGACCCACTTTTAATTGAGCTTCTCAACACAATAGATTCAAAACTCTTATCTGAGATTATTAGACTAACTGCACTCAGAATTAAAAAAGAGATAGTGCAAATATTTGATAATAGTGTTGATGGTAATCTTGGTGAAGAAGTCGTTTCTGTCAAGTATAGCATCAGCCATGAAGACAAAACATTTCAGATTGAAACACAACTATGGACAAGCTTGGATATTCTAAGTGTTAGAGGACGTTTTGTATGAGATTCTGTTCAAA
The DNA here is from genome assembly GCA_964350965.1 of uncultured Nitrosopumilaceae archaeon. GTDB lineage: Archaea > Thermoproteota > Nitrososphaeria > Nitrososphaerales > Nitrosopumilaceae > UBA8516. The sequence goes on from CAYGLP010000050.1 coordinate 5,216, forward strand.
TGACAAAACACTATTCTTCTTCCATCCTAGCTAGCCTATTTCTAAGCAAATACACTCCAAAAACCACAATTCCCAAGGCAGATACGTCAAATATTGTAATCTGCTCACCAAGAAATATTCCTGCAAACATTACCCCAAAAACAGTAGTAGTTGAATAAATCAAAATTGTTCTGATTGCGCCAAGAAAACGCAGTGCAAGAACAAAGAAATAGTATCCTAGTCCTGTTACAAAAATTCCCATAAACAAAATGCTAGGAATATGTGGTACCTGGATATCAAAAGGAACTTGGAAAATTAAAATCAACAGTAACGCAAAAGGAACTCCAGCAAATGCAGATATCTGCGATATTCTAGTTACAGGGGCTCTCCTAC
>CAYGLP010000051.1:0-3605 GCA_964350965.1 uncultured Nitrosopumilaceae archaeon
TTTGAGATCTCTGATTTTATTGGAAGAACCTACAATACCTTTGATTGGAACTAGATGTTTATCAAATTAGAATTATTTCAGCGTTAGTGATGTTAATTGCTGCATCTACATTAGATGTTTGGAAAAGAGAAATTCATGACATTCTTTGGGTTATTTTTGGCGCAATAGCAATAATCCTGATTTTTGTTGGACCATTTTCTGAGCAGGTTCTGACTGAAGTAGTGTTTTCTCTAATTATTGCACCGATAGCTCTTGTATTATGGCGAATGGGTCTTTTTGGAGGAGCTGATGCATTTAGTTTAATTGTTTTAGCTGTACTAGCACCTCAATTAACACTAACAGAAAATTTTGTTACACCACTAACAACCTTAACTAATGCGGCACTTCTGTCCACAGTGATACTGTTAGTTAACTTTATTCGAAATTTAATTGCGATTTTAAATCACATAGATATTTTTGTTGGATTTAATGAAAATAGATTCAGAAAAATTTGTGCAATGTTTCTCGGATACAGATCCACAAATCCAAAGTATAGTTTTTCTATTGAAAAATCTTACGGTACACATAAAAAATTGGATTTTGCAATGCACCATGCAGAAAGAGCCGAATTTTGTAAAACAAAAGACACATGGGTGACTTCAGGGATTCCATTTATGATATATATCACATCAGGTTTTGTAGCTCAGCTTATTTTTGGCGATGTTATACTCAATGCGATAATAACAATTTTGCAATAGTTTTTGACAATTTTGCATTCTAGTATAGCAACAAGAATTATCAAATTTCCAACAAACACTTATAATACTTATTGTAAATTATGGCAAGATACATCATGGCAAATACTGTGATTACAAAATCCATGACTACTAGTGGTGATATAGGTGCTACTTATGATACAGTATTAAAAAAATTAACATCTCTTGGATTTGCTGAATCATCTACAGTATGGCCATCAGAAATGGAACTTAAAAGAGGAAATAGAGGAATGTTTGCAAGAAATTTCCAAGATGTAAAAACTACATTGAAGGTATCTCTAAAACAAGCATCAAATAATGTAAATATTTTATTTGAATTTAATCTTGCTATTCCTAAATCATATGTAGATGAAAAAGAAATGGACAGAGAATTTACTAAAATAAAACATGAGATTACTGCAGATACAGCTCCTCACATTACACAAAGAGAAAAAATCTGTGACGTTTGTCTAAATCCAATAGGGGTTGGTGAAAACTTTTGCAGAAATTGTGGTAGATCAGCTAATAGACAAAAAACAGAGTCTGACGAACAGTCAAATGAAGATCTAGCTGTTATGTTTGATCCAAATAAAGTTGCGTTTGGTCAAAAAATTGTAGATGATGCGTTATATGGCGGAATTCCAAAAAATGGAGTTTTGTTAATTACATCGCCTGCTTGTGAGGAAAAAGAGATAATTGTAACTAGATTTGTTGAAACTAGTCTAGACCAATCTGAAATAGTAGTGTATATTGCAACTGATGACAAATTTGGTCAAAATGAAAAAATAATGCAAAGCCAGTTGCTTTATCAGGTAATTTGCAATCCACAAATTGATCTTGGATCATTAAAATGCAGTACAGAAAATTGTGTGCAAGTGAATGGAGTTGAGCGATTAACCGAACTTTCTGTTGCTTTGACTACTTTACTAAACAACATTGAAAGGATATCAGGCCAAGAAAACTCAAAAAGATTAGTTATTGATATGCTTTCAGATACTTTACTATCAAACCAGTCAGTAAATACTAGAAAGTGGCTTAGAGAAACAATCACCAAGTTTAAGCAAAAAAACTTTACCGTATTAGCAACACTTAATCCCCACATGCATTCAAAAGAAGACGTACAGTCATTACTTGATCTCTTTGACGGCCAAGTTGAGATATATGAAAAAGAGTTAGAAGGGGAGCTAAGAATGTTTATGCGTGTTAAGAGACTCAACAATAGCAGATACTCTTCAAAGGAAGTTCAATTAGTACGGGAAGATTTGTTAATTCAACATAATAATTAGTAATCTGAGAAAAAACTTAATGACTGTACAATCCACCCAGCCAAGAAAATTACCTACTGGAATAGAAGGACTCGATGTTTTACTTGGTGGAGGCCTGCCAGAAAAACGAACAATTCTTGTTTTAGGAGGACCTGGGAGTGGAAAATCAATTCTATGCACTCAGTTTCTAAAAGAGGGATTGGAAAAATACAATGAAGGAACCGTTTATGTGAGTCTTGATTATTCAAAAAAGGCATTCACACACGACATGTTACAATTTGGATGGGATTTTGAAACATATGAAAAAAATGGTCGCTTTTTATTTCTAGAAGGTGCTGCGATAAGGAGACTGCCTCAAACAACTGCTTCGGTTGACGCAGTCTATACCCCGGATGATCTTACTTTAGAGGATCTAGTAGATTTGCTTTCTCTACATATAGAAAAAATTGGGGCAAAGCGAGTTGTTATAGATGATCTAACAGCTCTAACATTTAGGTTTCCTGACGACGTTCAAAGAAGAAGTGCGATTTTGTCACTAATAGAAGCACTTTCCTCACTTGATGTAACAACTGTAATTATAAGTGAAGCTTCGATGTATGGCATAGGCCGAGGAATTAATACAGAAGAATATCTTTCTGATGGAGTCATTGGTATGTATTTATTAAAAGATGGAACAAGAGCAATTCAGATATCGAAAATGCGCGGAGTTCAAGTAGACAACAAACCACACCCTTACAATATTGTTGACAAAGTTGGAATCGAAGTGTATCCAACTGAAACTATTTTTAGTGAAAAATAAACTGCAAGTGTTGTTTGTCTAAAGTAATTTTATAATAGTTCAAGTTTCTTCTTCTTGATATTCATATAATTTGTACGGATTTCCTTCAGAATCCTTATACTTCCAAGAATCACTAAGACCTAATTGTAAAAATTTACTTTGTGCCTCTTGGTCTAATGCTGCATAACATTGCTGTCCTATGCCTATATGACCGGGCCTAGCTATGGATTGTACTTTTGCTGCAATATTCATGTTGAATCCTATAATATCAACATCTCCACCTATCAACATAATTTTGTTAGAGCCGGCTTCAATTCCGATTCTAATGTTTAATGGTTCAAATCCTGCATCAACAATAGCCTTGTTTATACCATAATGTACAATGTTGTTCATTGCAACTGCACAATTCAATGCATTATAACACATTTGAGAAAAGCTTTCAGTTTCAGGAAAGAATGCTATTACTGCATCGCCTGCATATTTTAAAACATATCCATTGTGTATAGACACAAGTGACGACATTTCTTGAGTGAAAATACTGATTAAAGTCGATAGATGTTCTGATGAAAGCTTCATAGACATCAGCGTTGAGCCAACCAAATCCACATACAAAGCAGCAAAATTTATTGTCGAATTGGCATGTAGTTTTAAAAACTCTTTTGAAATATAGCGCAGAATTGTTTGTTTATAGTTTTTGCTTCTTTCAGTTTTAAATTTTGTTTCTAGTGCACGTTTGATTCGTACTTGACATAAAAAAAAATAATCATCAAGTTTGTTAGAACCAATAATAACAGAAGGCCCTTTAGTAATTTCTTTGATTAAAGATTG
>CAYGLP010000052.1:0-2159 GCA_964350965.1 uncultured Nitrosopumilaceae archaeon
CAAGCAGACCTGATACTGTAGCTGTTTGTTTTGCAAAAATAGAATTTTTTTGTCTCTTTTTTATGTATGAAAAAACTTTGGCACCGCCTATTGCTGCACCTGCCAGACCTACTAGCACCTCTGGTGCATCTAAAATTAAATGTCCTAGCGGGCTTTTTCTTGGATCGATTCTATCCATGTGGACAAGATACTTGTCATCATGCTCGCGAATATGCAAATTCCCATAGCGGTACTGCCTTTTTGCGCCTTTTTTTTGTCCTAGTTTTGTTTCTTCGGCGCCCTCAAGCATAATTGGGCGTACATCCCTTGGGATTTCGATTTCACCCCAACTCATGAACAAAAACACTAGTTTTTGAATATATTCTTAGCTTGTTTTGGCTCTGAGTCTAATACAATTTTTTTCTGTTCTTTAGCTTGAATATTATCAACGTTGGTGCTACAAAATACATTCCAATATTTAGTAGAATTATACTGATTCCATATCCTAACATCTCAGCTTCTGAATCAATGTCAACATATTGTAGCAATGATAGTGATGATAACAATGGAGTGATTATTACTTTAACAAGTTCTTTGAACATCGGATTTTGTCTTTCAAGATCAGCTACTGTTGGTGAGAATGAATAGTAGAATGTGTTGAATGCAGTCATAAATGATGTACCTGATGCAGTTGATAGTACTGTGTTGTCTCTAATTTCTCGCAAGAACTGGACCTGTGGTGCAAGCTCTGATCCAAATGTTGCAGTAGCAATTAGGCACCCACCATCTTTAGCGGTAGGAGTTGTAACTTTTTCTATAGGAGTATATTCAATTAAAATATACACAGAACCATGGGCTAACTCTGTTACCACTTCGTTTGTGTCTTTGTCAAAAAATGTTGGTAGTGAATAAAATTTGAATCCTCCACCTTCCTCTTCTAGTTTAATGAATTTACATTCTGGTAAAATGCACTTCGCTTTAATTTGGATTAATCCTCCAAGAAGTTCTGTTTCTCCAGTTTTTAAAGTAAGATGAAGCGCCTTAATATTTCCTATTTTGCCATTAGCTTTCTCAAATGGTTCAAACATTTCTAACAAAGCTGCTACTGCTGGCATTTCAACAGCTAGAGTAGTTACTAGGATCTCCTGTGCCTTCTCCATATACAAATCCTTTAGCTTTACATCCCAATCATCAGCTATACTAAATTCTAATTGATCACCTGATGACAACGTGATTTTTCCATCAGTACAAACAATAGGTAATTGACCTGATTGGTCGGTAAGCAACTGCCATTGGTGACTTAAAGTATCACATTTTCCATCCCATAAAGCCTTTAAGAATGGTTTTTTTTCCTCAGTAACTGGAAGAACTAGAGGAGACGGAGGTTCGGTAAATTTTGGAAGAGTTTCTGTTAAAGACTCCTCTTCAGCAAATTCATCTTCAACAAATTCATCTTGGTTGGGACATCCGTCTATGTCTCCTACAGTATCTTCAGGCTCGTTGATGCACTGGTCTATAGAATCATAAATATTATCACCGTCAGAGTCTTCTTCTGGGCATCCCTCTAACTTTCCAAATTCAAAATAATCTTCAGCGTCGTATGGACACACATCTTCATTATCATAAAATGAATCACTGTCGGTATCTTCCTCTTCTTCTGGACAACCATCTTCTATTCCAAGAAAATCTTCTGGATCGTTTGGACAGCTATCTTCATAGTCATAAAAAGTATCGTCATCAGAATCTTTTTCTGGACATCCGTCTTCATCATTTACTCCATAGTAATCCTCAAGAAGACCGATGCACTGATCTACACTATCATCAATTGCATCGTTGTCAGAGTCTTGGCCAGAGTCTTGGCCAGAGATTGGAATACATGCATTGTTTGCTGCATCATAAGAATAGTCACCGCCATACGTTGCTTTACAATATTCATCCCAGCTAGAATAGCCACCATAGTTTTGTTGACTTTGTGTCTCTCCAGGAGATTCTCCGCCACTAGTGCCTGATGTATAGCTACCGTGTACCTCAAGTCGTGTATAAGAGGCAATGCCACTACTTTGACTTGCATATGTATCAGCGCCAGAGCCATACACAGCACCATCCTTGAGCTCTATATCCAGAACTCTGAAACCATTTTCAATAACAACAGTGCTCGCAGAATATGATTGTGGGTCATC
>CAYGLP010000053.1:0-1866 GCA_964350965.1 uncultured Nitrosopumilaceae archaeon
TTTATGAAAAGAGATTGGTGGATATTTTTTGTGTTTTGTTGCAATCAAAAAATAATTTTTAAATTTTTGTGGGTAACATTTAACAATGATAAAATGTTTTATTTAATATGACTACTCAAAAAGTCGAAAATATTTGGAATTCGACTGAATCTCCGCCATACAACTCTTATACGTTAATGAATTTCAGAGAGATTCCCCAGATAAAAAAATTATCAGAAGAAAAACAATTTGAGATGGAAGTTGTTGGAAATGTATTTCCATTTAAGACCAACAACTATGTAGTTGAACAGCTAATTGACTGGAACAACGTTCCTAACGATCCAATCTATGTCTTGACTTTTCCACAAAAAGGCATGCTTCAACTACATCATTACGAAGAGATGGCAAGTGCATTAAGAGCTAATCTAGGGAAAAAAGAGATTCAAGAAGTATCAAACAAGATACGTGTACAACTTAACCCGCATCCAGCAGGACAGATAGAGTTTAATGTGCCACAGCTAAGCGACGGAACCAAGCTATATGGAATGCAGCACAAGTACAAAGAGACAGTCCTGTTTTTCCCAAGCCAGGGCCAGACATGTCATGCATATTGTAGTTTTTGTTTTAGGTGGCCACAGTTTGTTGGAATGGAGGAACTCAAGTTTGCAATGAGGGAGAGCGAGCTTTTAATCCAATACCTAAGAGAACACCAAGAGATTTCTGATGTTCTTTTTACAGGAGGAGACCCAATGATAATGAAGGCTAGGGTTTTTTCAACATACGTTGAATCGTTGCTTGATGCAGATCTGCCAAACCTCAAAACAATTCGAATAGGAACAAAGGCACTTGCTTACTGGCCATACAAGTTTCTAACAGATGACGATGCAGAGCAAACCTTGGACCTGTTTAGAAAAGTTACAAGAAAAGGAATACATCTTGCATTTATGGCCCACTTTAATCATCCAATTGAGCTATCTACAGATGCGGTAAAGAATGCAATTTATCGTGTTAGAGAAACTGGCGCACAAATTAGAACCCAGTCCCCAATACTTGCCCACATTAATGATGACGTAAACATGTGGGCAGATATGTGGAAAAAGCAGGTTAGCCTTGGCTGCATACCATACTATATGTTCGTAGTAAGAGATACAGGTGCACAACACTTCTTTGGTATTCCACTGGTAAGGGCTCAGGAAATATTTAGAGACGCATACCAGAAAGTAAGCGGATTGTGTAGGACAGTCAGAGGACCAAGCATGTCTGCAACTCCTGGAAAGATTCAAGTTCTTGGCGTTGCAGATGTTGGAAAAAAGAAGGCACTAGTTATGAGATTCCTTCAGGGAAGAAAACCCGAATGGGTCCAAAGACCGTTTCTTGCAGAATATGATGAAAATGCAATATGGATAGACAATCTAAAACCATTTGATTCTGAGAAATTTTTCTTCGAAGATGAACTAAATACACTGTTAAATGAAAGAAAAGATAAAGAAGACCTTCCAGAATCCTGAAGAGTAGAGCATATGAAGTATCTACATCAGGTCAAAGTGAAATTAACCTACATTATGATAGAATGATTCCTATGGCTGATGCCATAGTAACAACAAAAAATCTTGTCAGAGTAAAAGCAAAGATAGGTCAAAACAAGTACGTCCTTAAGGTCTCTGTATGTTCTGGTAAAGAAAGCATTGTAAAACCAAAAATTTTGTTCAAATCTGATCGTGATGAGTTTGTGGGTGTTGCAAAGTTAACAGTTCCACCACAAAAATGTAAGAATTTTTCAAGTCAAATAAACTCTAACGATTCTTCTACAATAAAGACAATCCTTCTAGATGGGAAAGGAATTCCCAAAGGACTAAAAGTAAGGCAAATTGTGTAATCTTTTCTAAC